>NZ_UZAC03000001.1:1561815-1874178 GCF_900538055.1 Pasteuria penetrans | reverse complement strand
CCCGTGAATCCATACTAGTGGTCCAAAGGGCCATATTAGCAAAGGCTTCGGGGGAGAGACCAATCTGTTCATCCAGTACGTAGCGTACCGTGCGGGCGCGCTTCGAAAACTGCTGCGTAATTTCCGTACCCGTGGTAGAATCCTCAACCTGTACTGTACCCAATGCCAGATCCCTTGTAATTCGATATCTATGACCGCGAACACAATAGGCAACAGAGCCGCCATACTGGCTAGCAGACTGCCACGGTTGATCCCCCTCTAACCAGAACATCCTACTGGACCGTTTAGCCCCTGTGCCCAACCACTGACCACCATACAGAAGGGTGAACAAGGCACGAAACAGGGTTGATTTACCGGCCTCGTTGGGGAGAACAAGAAGGTTGATACCTGGCTTCAAATCCCATCTCCGATCAATCCAGGTGCCAAAACCGCACAAATCGATATGTTCAATCCGCACAGGCCCCACCCCATTCCTTTATGTAGGGGGAAAGAATGCACGCAGCCCAACCTGAAGGGCTTGTTCTAAACAATTCTTCTCCTCCTCATTGGACGCCATCTGCAATTTCCTTTGTATTTCGATTACAAATTGCGCCGCGGGGCCCCCTCGACCTACCACTGTCTGAGGATCTATTACCGGTTGCGTACCGTCCTCTATTCTTACGCGTGCCCATCCCCTCGCCCGCAGGGTATTCAATCCACCCTCTATATCCAACGGGATCTGTATGGGGCCCACGAGACGCAGCAAATGATAATCCATTGGATCCATACATTCCAGGACTTCTATCATCTTCTGTTCCAGCTCCCCATGGGTTACAGGACCTGTCCAATCAATAGTGTGCTGATGGTGTGAACATCTGGAAACAACCGGATAGGTCAACCGTAAACCTAGGGGGCTCAGGTGACCCAAGGTTACCGTACGCTGACCTGTTTCGCTATATGTGTGTCCCTCGGGCGATCCCGGATAACGGAGGATGGTCCCCGCAGGGTTGGTTAATTCCCGTTGCCATGGCCGATGAACATGCCCTAGAGCCACATAATGAAAGGAAGAGGTCGCTAGCTCTCCAAGGGAGAGGGGAAAATATACACTGCCTGCATTGGATGACGTTATGTCCGCATGAACCAGGAGGAAACGCCATTTCGCTCCCCCAGCCTCACCGTCCCCTATTCGTGGGGGCAGGGGGGCTATGGGTTCATGGATATCTGAAAATCCCCGACCATAAATGATCAGATCATGACTAGCAAAATAACGATAGTCCCAATCAGAGCCAAAAATATGAACATTAGCAGGCCATATCACCTGCCGGTATGGGCTATCGGGAAGCAAGGGATCATGGTTGCCAGGAGAGATCAAAACCTGGGCAGACAACGAACCCAACCGGTCTACCAACCAATGCAAATCCCGCGCCGGTAAGCAACCGTGTTCGATGATATCCCCAGCCAATAAAAGCCAATCGATAGATTCCCTTTCTACCATGTCCAGGATGTACGCTTGTGTTTGCCTGTGTTCCTTATAACGTTGATCCACAACATCCGCATCCCCCAAAGCTTGGGAGGGAAGTCGACCCATGTGCCAGTCAGCCGTATGTAGAAATTTTCCACTCATACTACCACCCACAATGCCCCCTTCTGAACCTCTGGCCAATTCGTAGTACACAATGAATTTCAATATTCAAACAATTACCTCCAGGATCTCCGGGACAAGGGCGCTCTACACAATCCAGAAGATGCACCGTTTTTCTGTGATGTAGAGCAACAAACTTTTTCGGTAGAAACTCTCAATAGGGTAGCAGGGACCCTAATCTAAAATGAGTGGAAAAAGGCTAACCTTTAAAAACTATGCAGGGATAATCGATACTAAAGTAAAAATATCCTTTATATAACAAATCCCCTCATAGGAATGGGAATGTAATCCCCTACCTGCCCTCCCACCCAGAAACGCTGAATCCCATGGGCAGAATCCCTCTCCATCATCCTTTTATCCTGGAGAATTGTGCAGCACCGGTTGCATGGATACGATATCGACAACATCGTAAATTCATGTTTCAAACTACGACAGGAATAGACAACCAGTGTTGGTACAAATGGGTACAAACGATGAGGACGGCGATCGCCGCTGTCCCCACCACGTCATCTTTTACTCCCCGATATCCATCAAACCAACTTTCAAGCCAACTTTTTGTTTTTAAAATGGAATATAAAGACACAAGTCGGGAAACGCTTTTTTACACCATCGCCCTATCTGTCTTTTCACAACAGGCACCATACTAGACTGTAACCTTTTTCTTCTCCTGTTTGATGTTGATATGGAAATGTTGCATCAACACGAATATCTACCCAATCCACAGACAACCCTAACCAAGCCTCAGATTCCAGCTAGGCAGAAAATCGACGGATGCCGAAACCATCCCACGCAGTGCACTGCTATCCTGTACGGTCAGAAGATGAAATTCGCACTAAACGTGATCGTTTTCGTTACCCCATGTCCTGCCACATTCGTGGGCCCCTCCCCAGATATTGATCGAGGGTATTCAAGACTGAGGGAACATTTAAGTGGCTCTGACGCACTCTCTCTAGAAAACCCAACGTTGTAGCTCAACAGGAGGGCTTCACCCACCATCGGGGAAAGGAGACACGAGCCACGATCAGGGTATTATGGGATAATAATAGAACCCCTACGATTTTTCATCGGACAACGCATCCTTATCCAGCAACCCCCTCGCCTGTAAGAACATTATAATGGTGTTACTGTAGGAAGTAAATATGGGAAGAAAGTTCGAGAGGAAATGCGGGAGAAATGTAGGCTCCTGTTATAATAAGTCCGAATAGCATAGAAGTGTTGGGTTCGGTTCTGTGTGTCTGTTGTGTTCTATGAGAGATGAAAGGCATTCGGAAATCGGCAGGTGGTACGTGTGTCAAGAAGTCGTTCAAGGGATGGAGGTTGCTCGGCCCTTCGTAACCGGCTGATAGGTAGCAGGTTACAAACCGCCTAGTTACTGCTTGTGAGCGATCCAGGAAAAGGGGGCCTCCGTACTTTAATGGTTACGGAACCAGGAGGACCTAGGACGATCCTATTTTTTATAGTTCATAATAAAAAAGACAACGGAAAGAATTGAATCAGCATACCCATACCGCAATAGTTTTGTTCAGTATAAATGAACTTAAAATTGAATATGTTCCATTCTGAATATGGACCTGGGGTTTTCATTGTACTTTTCGGGAAAAACGAATAGTGTGTAAACACAACGTTGAAATTTGTATAAGAATACCCTACTATGGATATGCTCAATATTTCTGTGGGAGGGACACTCATGATAACCAAAAAAGATAAGGAGATTGATCCTAATGTACCATGCCCCCCCTCTAACCAAATGAAGTGGAACTGATAAGCCTGGGGGAAATAGAATCCGAGCATGAAGGTATGAGAATCATCCGATCTGTACTCAAATCAGTGGTCGAAAAACCCTCATCCGAAACCCAGTGTTCCTGTAAAAAATCCCGCGAAAAAGAGCAAAAGTTCGTCAAAATAGGTTTTGGTAGCTCCCAAACCTTTCTTCATCCAAGATGCGATCCATGGTTTCAGGAGTCAAAAATGGAACCGCAACGCTGGAAATGCGAGTACTGTAGGAGAAAAATACCCCAACGTTGATTCCATCATCGAACGAAGGAAAAAACACACGAAGGAATTCGAGGATGAGTTTGGATATACAGCAGAAATTTCCACGGCAGCCCAGGCCCAGGAAATTCACAGCGGCTATAGACCGGCTATTCGGGGATGTGGTGGAGAACGATGATAAGGAACGTCTTACCTGCGAGAATAAGCTAGTATTTTTAGAAATAATGGGACACAGCGAAGAACTGATGGAACAGTATCGTAAGATTATCGTTGTGCGATCCTCGTACAAAGAAGGGGATTCGCGGGAATTACATAGGAGAAAACTTTGAAATTTGTACAATGATATCATCCTAATTAACATAAAACTTCTATGGGATAAGCGCCATCTATCAAAAATAAAGAAATCAGTGAACTCCTCCTTATCCGTTCGGTACAGAGAAGGGTTGGATGAACGATCGAAATTACGCAAACCTCTTGTTTGTACGATGCAATCGGCATCTTTGCAAACGAGGTAGGAGGAAGCGTAAGATTTCATACATAATGAACGAATGCCACCACAGGTAGTCCTAGATTGATTTTGTTTTATTAATTTTATTATTTATTTAATAATATAGAAATTTTACATATTTAGTTCTTACAATTCAAAAGCTATAAACATCACCTGTGGTGGAAAAACAATAAAATATTTTTACTAAATAAATTTTCTTCATAAACTCCCCATCGGGGTAGATCCGATATTTCAACCGAGCCCCTTACAGAACCGAACCTTCTCGCGTCCTACGACTCTTCCCAACCCCACATAGTTTTGATCTTTCTAGAACCAATCCGATGAGCTGGCCCCTTTGCTCCATCTCCCCCCATGATCTCTTGGTTTTTACGACCTGAAGACGATCAGACCTCTCACACATAAAATTATTTTTATTAATATATTTGTAAAATAAAGGATTCGCTTGGGATACAACATCTTATCTAGATATCAATATATTTAAAAATAAAATACAGAATGCATTTCACAATGGGAGGGGCAAACGTTAGACTACGTATCAAATAACAAAAATTACATAAAAAAATATCTAAAGATTAGGTCCTTTCCACCCCTTGCCCATTAAAATTCCGAAGACCCCGAAAAATTATGTTACAATACCGATAAATAATCTTAGTCTACCTAATATTTTTTATACTGAAAAAAAGATTCTACAACAATTACAGATGTCTTTTCCATTACTTCTTACCATTTTTTAACCAATAAGATGTAATTGCCATGGATTGATACATAATAATGAGTAATAATATTCATAAACGCATATAGGGGGCTTTTTGCCCCCTATATGCGTTACAAAAACATCCGCATATCCAAAACTATCCGATCTTAAGAACTTTAAAGGAAAGCATTCCAGCAGGAGCTGCCACATTGATAATCTCCTCCGGTCTCCTACCCAACAATTCCGCACCTAGAGGGGACTCATTGGAAATGCGACCTGCGTCCGGATCTGATTCTGCACTTCCCACGATAGTGTACGTTTCCTCTCCCCCATCTGGCAACTCCTGGATGGTTACCTTAGAACCCAAATCCACCGAATTACGATCCCCCTTTTTGGGATCAATCATCTTGGCATTACGGATCATGCTCTCCAAAACACCAACACGCGCCTCTATGAAGGCCTGCTCCTCCTTAGCAGCATCATACTCAGCATTTTCACTCAAGTCCCCCTGCGCAATTGCCTCCTTCAACCGTTCCGCGACCTCGCGTCGTTTGCGAGTCTTAATGTCTTCCAGTTCCTCTTTGATCTCCCGTAGGCCCTCTTGTGTCAGTAAAACTTCCTTTTGATTCGATAGTTTACTCACGAATCGTAATCACCCCTCCTAATCATGCAAACTTGAGGGCCCCAAAAACGATAGAAGCAGGCCACAAAACACTTGTACGCATAAATTTCCATCACTCATCATTTCCATAGCTTCCTTCTTAGCCAGCGTCGTATAGCATGGACCCCCTGTACGAGTCTACCACAGGGGAACAACATCCTCCCACCGATCTTGTTGTCCCCCCGGATCATCTGTCCTTGATTCTTTATTCGATCTATAAGACACTGCAGAAATCGCCAGGCTTGACGACCCCCCTGCTTACACCATTGAGGATGCCGCCGATACCATAGTATCAGAATAACACCGAAAACCAGGGCAATTCTCCAACCAAGCCAGCCTGAGGGCTCGGGATCAAAAAAATAAAGCTTCCCCGCCGATAACCATAAAGCCCGCCGTGCCCATTTTCGGACTACCACGTCATGTTGTCTGAAAAAGTTCACCCACGCCAACAGAAACATCAAAACGGATGAAACAGAAACACGGGCCCAGGTAACAGAAAGACCCAACAAACGTGCCAAATTATAAACATCCACAGAAACAGCAGCAGAAAAAAAGCCTATACCTGTAAAGAGAAGGAAGCACAGTACCATGGGATGATATCTGCGCATGAATTTCCATCCCACCCACAGATAGCCCATAATGGCCAATGTGATCCACAAACGTATCAAAAATCCCCCATTCAAAAAAGGGACATAGGGGTAACCAGTAGCCTCACCGGAAAAAATCATTCGAGACACTGAATAGAGAATGATAATCAACAACAAACCAAAGCCAGCCCAATGTAAACTGCGCGAAGCAAAACGACTCGCAATCGCCTCCGATACGACACACCACACCGACCAAACTACACAGAAAATACCCAAATAGTCCAAACTATGGACCAACAAAGACGGCAGGGACGGCCACGGCCTGACAACATCCGTCCATACAAACTGAAGGGACCGGATCAAGAGGGAGACCATAGCAACCATTGTCCAGGCCGGAAAGGTTGGAAAGGCCTTTCGCCACCAAGCATGACCCTCAACCCGTACCGTGTGCCATCGTAACACCAGACCCACGAAAAACAACAACACCAATTGTAACAATAGCCCCCAGTACGGTGATAAATCGATAAAAAAGGTAATTCCTGCTCGTGTACTCAGAAATAACTCTAAAAGTGCTACAACCAGAATCGACCATCCAGAGAAAACAAGTGCAACCCTTTTGCTACGCGATCCAATCCACGCAATCATAACACTCAAAACAATCCATAGGAAACCAGAAAATACATCCCCGTACCGATTATCCATCAGGGGGCGCTGGTGGTCCCCCCCCATCACCCGCCAGTAATCAAGAACAAGGCTCGTTTCCGTTGTCAGGTAAAAGCTAAGCAGTGAAACCCAACCAAAATGCAGCAAAAAGGATAGAAGCATCCCCGTGGGAATTCTTCCCTTGGAGGCCGCCCACCGCCACTTGGCACTCCAAAACGCCAAGATACCCCAGATAGCAATCAGAGCGGAGCAAAGAGCAGAACGGGCATTAAAGAGGGGCAAAAAATTCTCACTTAGAACCGTTTTTTCCACCCAAAAGACAAGCCTCAGAGAGGCCACACAGAGCAAACACAAACCACCGTAAGCCAGCCCTCTCCGTGCCAATCGCTGCCCGAGAATCAAAGCGAGCCCTCCCAGTGTACCCCAGTAGCAAGTAGTAAGGCTGGGGTCCATAGGGAAGGGAAGTACAACAAGTGCGAGAAGGAAGAGGAGGACGGGGAGGTAACGACCTCCCCTCTCCCGGATCCAAGGACCGACTGATCGTGAAGAGAACCCCTGATAGGTATCCTCCTCCATGGATAGATCCATACCCATTTTGAGTCCCACGGGAGGGGGGGGTGCCCCACGATGCTCGGTAGACAATGCCATATCCCCCGAGGAAGAATTTCCTTTTCCCCCTATGGACCAAGCATTGAACCATGCGCGTACTATTCCTTTATAAATGATATCTCTCCATAAGAACATGAGGATAAATCCAAAAACAGAATAACTCAAAAAAAACATTTCTAACGATGACAAACGGAATCAACCCCCCCTCCTATTCTTAAGGATTCGGCCACGAAACTATACCAAATAAAATAAACGGATTACTGGCGAAATGAACCCATTTATGAACATCTCATCGAATTATACATCCGGATCCCCACAATTGCAACAAGATTACAACACTGTTAAGAAAAAAAACCCATGATTTCTTCCCTTTTATCCCCCTATCCTCCTTAATAAAATAATAACCCTAATTTCTTACTATACTTTCTTGACATATGTAGAATAGGGGGATATGATCCCCCTTGGCCCGGCTCATGAACGAACAAAAACCAGGCCACGTACGGTATTGAGCCAACGCAATGGGATATCATTTCCCCTATCCCCAAGATCGCAATTGTCTCCATACAGGCCATAAAGTTGCTATTAGGGGAACACGCACCATTACAACCATCCATGACCAATTTTCCCTATAATCATATTATAAATACAATAGTTATTGTTCCTTCTCCCTTCCCTTCCCCCTCTCCCTGTACGGTTTGCCCTCATCCTGACTCCGTGGCGGGGATGAATCATCCCACGTAGTCTCTTCAGATGCCTCCACCCCTAAGAGGGCATTGCGATGAAATGGGAATGACGGAATGCGTTGTTGTGGGGTAGTGACTCTCCTGAGTAAAGGACGCATAATCCACCACACACCAAGCTGGACAAAACTCATACAAATGATGAACCACCGCGCACGATCTATCCCTACGTCACCCTTTGCTCCATCCGCCACCCAATAGAGAAAAAATAACATCCCCAAGATCCGTCCTATACCAATAGACAATTCACGCATTACAACGTGTTCTACACGCAGTGCCTGTACAGAAACTCGCATTTCCATCATATCGAAAACTGCAGAAATAAGAGGGGCAACATAAAAGGGATAGAAAATAGAAAGCAGAACACCAAACAATAGAAGATGGAACGAATCAAGCTGACGCAGTAGGGGGAGAACAGCTAAGAACATACCCAGGGTACCAACGAAAAAACCCAGGTTTCGGTTCGTGGGTGTCAATATACGGCTGACGAGTGCAAAGGCAACCATAGATAAAAAAGAACCCAAGGTAAAGAAACAACCTAGTTCCAACTCATCGTGAAAAACACTATATGCGAAGACACTGATGACATATACAAGAACCCCCTCACGAAAACCATACAATACCTTGGCACAGCAAATACGACACCAATCGCGCGTGGACGGATGGGTCAGTGTGACCATCAAGGGTAATAGGGAAAACCGGCCCGGGGTGGGAACACGGCGGATGGCCAATGTGATTACAACAATAATAAGCAACAAACAGAAGGAGCTGATAAATATAACACGATAACCTAAAAACGATGGCATAAAATCAATGATCCAACCCGCCACCAAGGGTCCTATCATTCCGGCCAGGGACGCGGTGAAACCCTGTAAACCATTATAACAATCCCGATTTTTAGGTCCCGTAATCTCAAAATAGAGCACGTTGTAGGCAATCCAGAAGTATCCGGAACCCAAACCGAGTAAAACTCCCAGAAAATAGATATAATGGATCGCCTGATTACCCACCATGAGAATAATGATATGAAAGAGTGCCAGAAAAACAGCACCAAAGCGCAGGGTTGCAATTCGGTCAAAACGTTTACAAAACCAGCCTGCTGTCACAAAGGATAGGGTAGAAACGACACAATACGTGAGATTGAAAAGGGTAATGATTGTATAACTAGGATTGATTTTCCATAGGTATATATTAGTAAACATCCCCGATAGGGTGTTGACCAGGGCAAATAACCCACTAATAATTAATAGCAACCACGCTCTTTGATCCAAAATTTTTGTTGCTCGCATAGGACTCACCAGGTATAGCATAACCCAATAGGCTAAACCTTATTTCCCAGGGGGCCCCATCGACCCATTCCGATCAATGAGAAGAGCGGGGTGGACGACAATAAGCCATAGATTGTCCCATTTGAATACCCATTCCCCGTTCCAGTGGGCGGATCCATGGCCCAAATTTTGCGGGTAAACATAGTACCACTGTAGATCCCATTTCAAAATGACCTAACTCTTCCCCTTTATGTAGAGGTATGGAGCATTTTTCCACACGAATACCCTGTGATTTTTGATTAGTTACCAAAGTGGGGAAGGGAGCAAGCCGAATGGATCCCACATTCATAGCACCCACAAAAACCAATACCACAGGACCAAACGCCGTTTTGAGAACCACTACAACCCGCTCGTTATAAACTAACGTGCGTGGGAACCTCTCCACACGCCAGGTACGAACAGGCCGCAAG
The DNA here is from genome assembly GCF_900538055.1 of Pasteuria penetrans. Lineage (NCBI taxonomy): Bacteria > Bacillati > Bacillota > Bacilli > Caryophanales > Pasteuriaceae > Pasteuria > Pasteuria penetrans. Next base: position 1,864,365 of record NZ_UZAC03000001.1, on the reverse strand, counting down.
GCACCAGGAATATGTATAACGCACCGCAAGGTCCCATGCAAAGGAACATGCACGCGATGATAATCCTTAGGACTGAGATAAAGAACCACAAACTTTCCACCGAGAAATTGTCCAACCAAATTTTCTTGCTGATCCCCAGCAACAAGTTCAGAAAAGGTATAAGTACCCCGTTTGGCAACAATTTTCCCTTCCTCTGTGATGATTCCCCCCATGGTAATCGTACCATCCACCGGACAAATCAGGATATTTTCATCAGGACAAATGGGCCTCGCTGTTGGCCTGAGTGTGCGTGTAAAAAATGCAAGCATATGTTCAAATTCATTAAGGGATCGCTGCACAGGATCAACATCGACCCCATAGGTACGAATGTACAATGGAATGAATCTCCTACTAGCAGGATGACGCATACACCGTCCAACAAGGCGAGATAAACTCCTGGTAGGTACAAAAAACCAGAACATTATTTTACCATTTCTCCCTTCATAATATAAAATTCGACCACCACATAAGGAAAATAGTGAAAGCGTATTTTTTCGTTTCCCCGGGTACTCTAGCTAGCAGGAGGTGAGCAGCACAAATGGAACTTGACAATAACAGAACAAAACAGCCTGGGCAACAACCACAAAAAACCCCGGGACAGCAACAGGGACAACAGGGACAACAAGGGCAAAGGGGTCAACAACCAAACCGTATGACTGGTCGCAACCAATACGAATTTGGTTCTGAAACGGGAAATAGCCCTTCTCAACAAAATCCCAACAAATCACCATCGTCCCCCAACAGGCAACAACAACAACAACAACAGCCATAGTGGACGAAATGAGAGACTGGAAATCAACAGAACAAGGCATCCATCTTAGCCCCCATGGGCGGGATGGATGCTTTTTACATGTATAAGGAGGGCTTTTTAAGCACTCCCCTTCCAAGTATTGTAGGATCTCCTTTTCCCCAGCTGAAGTGCATTGTAGGCATTGAGTGCACGGCTACCCGGTAGGGGGGTAGTAGCACTCCGCAATAGATCCCGAACATGTTCAATATGAAATGAACCAAACCGACGTAAGAGGAGTGCAACGGTACCTGTTACGTGGGGAACGGCCATTGAAGTACCGCTCATTTCCCGTCTCCCAGACCGAATCCATGAGGAAACAATCCGCTCACCGGGGGCAGCCAAATCAATCCCCTTCCCCATGTTGCTGAAATGGGATAGCTTCCCATTGATGGAGAAGGACGTGACAGCAATTGTTTCCTCGCAACGGGCCGGATAATCAATTCGATCCTTGGCACCCTCATTCCCCGTTGCTGCTACCATGATAGAACCATGTTTATAAACCGTAGCTATAGCCTGCAACAGAGCCGTGCTCTTAGTTTCCATACCAAAACTCATATTAATAACCTGCATACGATTTTCGATGCACCAATTGAGTGCGGATAGAAGATCAGAAAGTTTAGCACTACCACCCCGATTGAAGGCCTTGACCGCATAAACGATAGCCCGTGGGGCCACACCAAGCAAACCTTTCTCCGTTGCCCGTCCAGCGACAATCCCCGCGACATGCGTGCCATGGCCATTGTAATCCATCGGGGGGGCATGAGGGGATAGGATATTGATACCACCACCATAATTATCAGCAATAGCCTCATGCCCGCGTTCAATACCGGTATCAATGATAGCTACCCGTACACCACGCCCGCGAGAGGAACCCCACGCGCGCGGCGCCTCGATACGTTTTATTCCCCATGCAAGGGTGGGAACCGCCTGAAGGACTGCCCTTCGGGACCCTTCCGGTTCCGTAAGCGTAATCCGTAGATCGGGCTCCATATGTTCCGCCCGCAAATTCATATTTCCATCACAGAAGTACGTTTCCCCAATAATGATCCCAAGATGGACGAGGCACCGAAGGGGACGTATTCCCCTTTCATGCATGCAACGAAGACAATGGTGCATGTTTCCCTCACTGCCGAACAAAAATATACTCCGTGGCTGTTCCCGTGCTTCCCCATACCATGATGATGAACCCATATTGGCGTCCTTCCCCTCTCCCCCGCAGCCCCGGGTACATGTGTAAGATGAACTGAGCCTGTTCCATCTTATGAGGAAGAACGAGATAGGGATACACTAGATAGGGAAAGCACAGCACAAATCAAGAGGAGCAATCCCTGCAAGGACGAAACAGAGACGGACAACCACCGGTAAACCAACCGGTCTCGGCCCCTAAGTCCTCCACCATTTCGTAAAAACCCGCTGCATATTCTAGAAAATTCAATGTGGGATGCTGTGGTGCTACAAAATACGGTACGGCACACTGCCGGCAATGGAGATAAAAGGTGCGGTACAAATGTTTGTTCCCCCTGGGATCCTCTACATCAAAAGCCACTTCCTGGGAAAAATGTAGATCATACAGGGGATTGGAAATAGTTCGGGTTATGGGTTCTTGCAGAAGGCGAACAGAGAGAGAATCACAAAGACCCGTTGTTGCCAAGGTAAGAATCTCCCCATACACGTCTATGCGGGGTTTCCCCATATCGATGGTGCCAAGTATCAGGACGGGAGAAGTGGCCTGTAAACCCAATAAACGATGAAAGAGCATGGGCAGGGAAATCTCACGGACAATGACATCCCCCTGAATCAAACAAGTATGAACAAGTCCACAGGTATCCTTATCCATAGGGAAAATCCACTCCAAATACGATAATCATTCTAACAAAACAAGGAAACTACAACATAATTTCCTGGGGAAAATGGGCTCCCCACGGACCTACAAAGAGCATACCGGAGAGTGAACAGCTCTTGCAAGGTAAATATTCCCCCACACAAACAAAAAAGGCAAACGTCGTTTTAAAAACAACGTTTGCCCCCTGGGTATTCCTAAATCCGCCTGAAACCATGATATATTGGTATATAGAATAGATATATTATGATATAGAATATTTTGGAAGTAAAATATTTACGAGGGCGGGAAGAAACTACTACTTGATTTGTTACCCGAATTGCTGTCATTGATTTGCTGCTGAGCCAGGGCTACCAATCGCCTAGTAATCTCCCCACCTACGGAACCATTGGAACGGGAGGATTGTTCAGGACCCAATTGAACCCCAAATTCTTGCGCAATCTCGTTCTTCATTTGATCAATGGCTTGTGCGGCACCTGGAACCACGAGATTGTTGGAATTGTTACGACGAGAATCCTCCTGCTGTTGGTTCGTTGATGATTGGAACATTTTTATGTCACACCTCCTTGACACTAAGTAGCCTGCTCCGTCGACCCCCACAACATACCTAACCATGGTGAGCAACTCTCTGGGAAGTGGATGGTCCCTCACGCAGTTCTGCCAGGCGCATACGATGCAACCAACGTCCCACTTGGGGAGAATGGGTAGCGAAGGCATGGAGACGCTTTGCATCAAGGGTTGTCCAAAGTTTCGTACCGGAGGTGATGAGATCCCCTCTCATGCGTATGTAATCGTAACGCATGAGACGATGTAGCAAAAACCAACATACGGACTCGGAAACAAAATAAGCAGGCAACTGCTTCACCAGACGCGTTACCGTCAATTGAGGGGGAAGCTGCTTGCGTAGGGCTGGAACAAGGCGTGGATATACCAACAGAACCCACAACACCACAAGCGCATTCCGCAGAGAAACAGACCATCGTGCAGGAACAGAAGAGGAACAAGCGGGAGACCGTGCCGAAACCCATTGACTCAGTTCCTGATCACTTTGCATTGTCTCAACAAGCATACTACCATTACCCCCTAAAAACAAAGCCGAATACGGTTTCCATTCACTCCATTTGTTACCGACCAGAAGGTAATACATACTTACCCCCTTTGAACTTTTTGATGTACCCCCTGAAGAGGGAATCCCACATGCGATAGGAGTAGAAAACAAAGGTGCAGACATATACCATGATGCACCACACCATAAACCGACGATGGACATAGAGGGAATAGCCCCGTCGGCAATCAAAAATACACCTACCATCTGATGACCATGTACAAAAATAGGCACCCGACGCCCCACAACCCTATACGACAATATTCCGTTACAGTTATAAATTTCTTGACAAGGTTTTCAGATAAAAATTCTCTCTATTTTTAGAAACTCCCCCTCTGGGTAAATTGAATAAACATGCTATTATAGCATGTAAACATTCACCATGTTTTTATAATTTATCGTTTCTGAATTTAGAAGTCATCATATAGATCCACCCCCGACGCGAACGCTATTCGCTGCCGGTGGGACGTTGTTGGTACCATGGCACCAGTGGCCGGGGCGGAAAAAGGGTGGGGCTGTTTTGTTGGTACAGAAGTCCCGATGGCGATGGTGATACTATAACGATTCGGATCACCCCCCCATTTTTATCCCACTGTGCAAAATAGCCCTATCACTCGCTTTGTGCGAAATAAAATAGGTCCACTCCTCATTTTTATTAATAATTAAAATTTTAATTCATTTTTTCAATTTACTTCTTCATATCCATCAATCTCAGTACGATCCGTCATAGCCAATTCTGTCTATGCGTGGGTCCCCCGGGACGGACCCCGCCGCCGGTTTTATGTCCTACGCTCGTTGGATCCTGCAGTCCTCGGGGGCAATCCGAATAAGAAATTGCCTACCAAAATTGTAAGAAAAATGCATTCCTAATCTATAAGCACCGCCCCAAGCCAACCCTTTTCGGTATTACATAAAGGAAAAAAATATCCAAGGGGATGGGGTGCCCGGTGGAGAGTGAATCGGTTGGGTGAAACGGCTTTCCCTTGGATATCCCGTAGGGCATCTCTAGGCTCTCCACTAAAGAAGGCAAAACCTTCAGAAGCGAATAGATCCCATATTCGAAGGTAATTAATAATAAATAAGTGATTGAATAATGAAAAATAAACCAATAGAATCCAGAATTAGCATTTTGAAACATAATCAAGAACATCCCACTACTACTATCATAAAATTATAACAAAATAGTGCCTTCCTATTCCCATGATTTAGGGTAGGGTGCTTATATGACCTCAACGATCCTAGATTGGATCCAGTGTTCAAGGGTTTCTCATGACCCCCCTACATTTCTATATAGTGCCAACCATCTCTAAACCCCCCATAGCAACATTCCACGTTGAAATGCCTTACCAATGGGGCGTGTTCCTTACGGAATTCCCCAAAACTACGGAACCCAAACAATCGCTCTTCACAATATTATGATGAAACTCAATATGTACGTTATGGTTGGGTGATGGATTAGGTATCCATTCGTGATCAATCCCAACGATTTTCATGAATTCATGGAATTCATAACCGATCCATTGTAAACCACGATCTGTTCAGATCGTGGGATTCCCCACCTCTTTTCTCATGTATTTTTTCATATCTTTTTGAACCTCTTTCACAACATCTCTATATTTACAGAAAAAGTAACCATGGGAAAAACAGTAATCCTGTTCAAAACATCGATCATGATCAAAATTTGAACCATGGTATGGCCCGCAAGTTGTTCCTAAACAGTCCATTTTCCAGAGCTAGTTTTATTAGGCACCCCGGTATAAATGGATCCTGATCGGTACAACAGGAGTACTTTCCCGTGGGGGTCACCATGAAAACAGTTCGAAAAAAATTTTCGTTGGAATTCAAACAAAGGGCGGTTGAAAAAGTCAAGAATGGACACCATATTGCCCAGATATCTAGACAGTATGACATTGCTGTTAGCACGATCAACCGTTGGGTAAAGGAGGACAGAAAGGGCTTGCTGGCTATTTCATTTTCCCCAGGAATAGCCCTTTGGATTCGGGAAGTAACCCCCCGTATTTTTTCTTTAGGGCGTCCCTTACGAACCCTTTGATCCTGGACAAGTATTTCCCATTTTTGGGTTCTTCACGCACGCATACAATCGACCCATTCCCAGTGCAGAGAACAAGACAAAGACCAGCGGAAGACGAAGAAATCACGGGGGAAAATCGAGGGAGAAGAACTTCTCCTTTTTCCTATAAAACACTAATAAATATGTAATATATTCATTCTTATTATTTAATTTTTTGAAACAATAAGTAATTCATTAATAATATTCTCCTTTCGATCGGAGGGTTCCCCCCAATCATTTTTCCAAGCAGGGCGGGGAACAATTCCTTGATAATGGAAGCGAATCGCTTATCCCTAAGAGCGACTTTCAGAAGAGGGTGTAGGATCTCTTATATTCTTGATGATGTGAAAGCGGTCCGTCGAGTAGACCCGGCATTTCAGCCGAGTCCCTCACAGAACTGGACGTGATACTCTCGCATCATCCAGCTCTTCTCATCCCATCCCAATCTTCAGACCCTTTAGGTCATACTTCGATTATAGGGATGTTGCTCCGAGGTTCCAGTGATCTCCTCTAGCGGATCTCCCACTAGAGTTTCATTTTACTGTCCTCCTCAGGATGAGTCAGACCCTTCGCTCCACTTCCATTACAGAAGCTTCCTCACTACTATGAGCTGATCCGACTTCGTGCACGGAACCTTGGTTTATCCTCGGTCTTTTCATCTGGCGACAGCCAGACGCCGTACGACGATCTCTCAAGTTCCGACCAAGAGCCTAAATCGGGTTCGTCGAGTAGACCCGGCATTTCAGCCGAGTCCCTCACAGATCCGGACATGATACTCTCGCATCATCCGGCTCTTCTCATCCCATCCCAATCTTCAGACCCTTTAGGTCCTACTTCGATTATGGGGATGTTGCTCCGAGGTTCCAGTGACCTCCTATAGTGGATCTCCACTAAAGTTGTCGTTTGATCTCCTCCAGCGGATCTCCCGCTAAAGTTCTCATCTAACTGTCCTCCGCAGGATGAGTCAGCCCCTTCGCTCCACTTCCATTACAGAAGCTTCCTCACTACTATGAGCTGATCCGACTTCGTGCACGGAACCTCGGTTTGTCCTCGGTCTTTATACATCTGGCGACAGCCAGACGCCGTACGACGATCTCTCAAGTTCCGATCAAGAGCCTACATCGGGTTCATCCCGCCTGAACACCGCATGCCACCGGGGCAGTAGATAGGTCATCCCCCACGGTTCATCCCGACGTTCGGGACCCACATCGGTTTTGACATGGACTATACCTTTCGATGCGTCTTCGGCTGGTTCGCTTTCGCTGATCTCCCCGATTCCCACCTGACAGGGTCATGCCCTGCCTTTTCCCAGATCGCTCACCACCGGGGTGTTTCCACACCAGCGTCGAGTAGACCCGGCATTTCAGCCGAGTCCCTCACAGAACTGGACGTGATACTCTCGCATCATCCAGCTCTTCTCATCCCATCCCAATCTTCAGACCCTTTAGGTCATACTTCGATTATAGGGATGTTGCTCCGAGGTTCCAGTGATCTCCTCCAGCGGATCTCCCACTAAAGTTTCATTTTACTGTCCTCCTCAGGATGAGTCAGCCCCTTCGCTCCACTCCCATTACAGAAGCTTCCACACTACTATGAGCTGATCCGACTTCGTGCACGGAACCTCGGTTTATCCTCGGTCTTTCCATCTGGCGACAGCCGGACGCCGTACGACGATCTCTCAAGTTCCGACCAAGAGCCTAAATCGGGTTCATCCCGCCTGTACACCGCATGCCACCGGGGCAGAAGATAGGTCGTCCCCCACGGTTTATCCCGACGTTAGTGCCCCACCTCGGTTTTGACATGGACTACGCCTTTCGATGCGTCTTCGAACGGTTCGCTTTCGCTGATCTCCCCGATTCCCACCTGACAGGGTCATGCCCTGCCTTTTCCTAGATCGCTCACAACCAGGGCACTTTACCCCAGCAGCACTAGGCAGTTTGTAACCTGCTACCTACCAGCCGGTTACGAAGGGCCGAGCAACCTTCATCTCTTGAACGACTTCTTGACACACAGCACTAGGCGGTTTGTAACCTGCTACCTATCAGCCGGTTACGAAGGGCCGAGCAACCTTCATCTCTTGAACGACTTCTTGACACACGTCGAGTAGACCCGGCATTTCAGCCGAGTCCCTCACAGATCCGGACATGATACTCTCGCATCATCCGGCTCTTCTCATCCCATCCCAATCTTCAGACCCTTTAGGTCCTACTTCGATTATGGGGATGTTGCTCCGAGGTTCCAGTGACCTCCTATAGTGGATCTCCACTAAAGTTGTCGTTTGATCTCCTCCAGCGGATCTCCCGCTAAAGTTCTCATCTAACTGTCCTCCGCAGGATGAGTCAGCCCCTTCGCTCCACTTCCATTACAGAAGCTTCCTCACTACTATGAGCTGATCCGACTTCGTGCACGGAACCTCGGTTTGTCCTCGGTCTTTATACATCTGGCGACAGCCAGACGCCGTACGACGATCTCTCAAGTTCCGATCAAGAGCCTAAATCGGGTTCGTCGAGTAGACCCGGCATTTCAGCCGAGTCCCTCACAGATCCGGACATGATACTCTCGCATCATCCGGCTCTTCTCATCCCATCCCAATCTTCAGACCCTTTAGGCCCTACTTCGATTATGGGGATGTTGCTCCGAGGTTCCAGTGACCTCCTATAGTGGATCTCCACTAAAGTTGTCGTTTGATCTCCTCCAGCGGATCTCCCGCTAAAGTTCTCATCTAACTGTCCTCCGCAGGATGAGTCAGCCCCTTCGCTCCACTTCCATTACAGAAGCTTCCTCACTACTATGAGCTGATCCGACTTCGTGCACGGGACCTCGGTTGTCCTCGGTCTTTCCATCTGGCGGCAGCCAGACGCCGTACGACGATCTCTCAAGTTCCGATCAAGAGCCTAAATCGGGTTCATCCCGCCTGAACACCGCATGCCACCGGGGCAGTAGATAGGTCATCCCCCACGGTTCATCCCGACGTTCGGGACCCACATCGGTTTTGACATGGACTATTCCTTTCGATGCGTCTTCGGCTGGTTCGCTTTCGCTGATCTCCCCGATTCCCACCTGACAGGGTCATGCCCTGCCTTTTCCTAGATCGCTCACCACCGGGGTGTTTCCACACCAGCGTCGAGTAGACCCGGCATTTCAGCCGAGTCCCTCACAGAACTGGACGTGATACTCTCGCATCATCCAGCTCTTCTCATCCCATCCCAATCTTCAGACCCTTTAGGTCATACTTCGATTATAGGGATGTTGCTCCGAGGTTCCAGTGATCTCCTCCAGCGGATCTCCCACTAAAGTTTCATTTTACTGTCCTCCTCAGGATGAGTCAGCCCCTTCGCTCCACTCCCATTACAGAAGCTTCCACACTACTATGAGCTGATCCGACTTCGTGCACGGAACCTCGGTTTATCCTCGGTCTTTCCATCTGGCGACAGCCGGACGCCGTACGACGATCTCTCAAGTTCCGACCAAGAGCCTAAATCGGGTTCATCCCGCCTGTACACCGCATGCCACCGGGGCAGAAGATAGGTCGTCCCCCACGGTTTATCCCGACGTTAGTGCCCCACCTCGGTTTTGACATGGACTACGCCTTTCGATGCGTCTTCGAACGGTTCGCTTTCGCTGATCTCCCCGATTCCCACCTGACAGGGTCATGCCCTGCCTTTTCCTAGATCGCTCACAACCAGGGCACTTTACCCCAGCAGCACTAGGCAGTTTGTAACCTGCTACCTACCAGCCGGTTACGAAGGGCCGAGCAACCTTCATCTCTTGAACGACTTCTTGACACACGTCGAGTAGACCCGGCATTTCAGCCGAGTCCCTCACAGAACTGGACGTGATACTCTCGCATCATCCAGCTCTTCTCATCCCATCCCAATCTTCAGACCCTTTAGGTCATACTTCGATTATAGGGATGTTGCTCCGAGGTTCCAGTGATCTCCTCCAGCGGATCTCCCACTAAAGTTTCATTTTACTGTCCTCCTCAGGATGAGTCAGCCCCTTCGCTCCACTCCCATTACAGAAGCTTCCACACTACTATGAGCTGATCCGACTTCGTGCACGGAACCTCGGTTTATCCTCGGTCTTTCCATCTGGCGACAGCCGGACGCCGTACGACGATCTCTCAAGTTCCGACCAAGAGCCTAAATCGGGTTCATCCCGCCTGTACACCGCATGCCACCGGGGCAGAAGATAGGTCGTCCCCCACGGTTTATCCCGACGTTAGTGCCCCACCTCGGTTTTGACATGGACTACGCCTTTCGATGCGTCTTCGAACGGTTCGCTTTCGCTGATCTCCCCGATTCCCACCTGACAGGGTCATGCCCTGCCTTTTCCTAGATCGCTCACAACCAGGGCACTTTACCCCAGCAGCACTAGGCAGTTTGTAACCTGCTACCTACCAGCCGGTTACGAAGGGCCGAGCAACCTTCATCTCTTGAACGACTTCTTGACACACAGCACTAGGCGGTTTGTAACCTGCTACCTATCAGCCGGTTACGAAGGGCCGAGCAACCTTCATCTCTTGAACGACTTCTTGACACACATCCCGCCTGAACACCGCATGCCACCGGGGCAGTAGATAGGTCATCCCCCACGGTTCATCCCGACGTTCGGGACCCACATCGGTTTTGACATGGACTATACCTTTCGATGCGTCTTCGGCTGGTTCGCTTTCGCTGATCTCCCCGATTCCCACCTGACAGGGTCATGCCCTGCCTTTTCCTAGATCGCTCACCACCGGGGTGTTTCCACACCAGCGTCGAGTAGACCCGGCATTTCAGCCGAGTCCCTCACAGAACTGGACGTGATACTCTCGCATCATCCAGCTCTTCTCATCCCATCCCAATCTTCAGACCCTTTAGGTCATACTTCGATTATAGGGATGTTGCTCCGAGGTTCCAGTGATCTCCTCCAGCGGATCTCCCACTAAAGTTTCATTTTACTGTCCTCCTCAGGATGAGTCAGCCCCTTCGCTCCACTCCCATTACAGAAGCTTCCACACTACTATGAGCTGATCCGACTTCGTGCACGGAACCTCGGTTTATCCTCGGTCTTTCCATCTGGCGACAGCCGGACGCCGTACGACGATCTCTCAAGTTCCGACCAAGAGCCTAAATCGGGTTCATCCCGCCTGTACACCGCATGCCACCGGGGCAGAAGATAGGTCGTCCCCCACGGTTTATCCCGACGTTAGTGCCCCACCTCGGTTTTGACATGGACTACGCCTTTCGATGCGTCTTCGAACGGTTCGCTTTCGCTGATCTCCCCGATTCCCACCTGACAGGGTCATGCCCTGCCTTTTCCTAGATCGCTCACAACCAGGGCACTTTACCCCAGCAGCACTAGGCAGTTTGTAACCTGCTACCTACCAGCCGGTTACGAAGGGCCGAGCAACCTTCATCTCTTGAACGACTTCTTGACACACGTCGAGTAGACCCGGCATTTCAGCCGAGTCCCTCACAGAACTGGACGTGATACTCTCGCATCATCCAGCTCTTCTCATCCCATCCCAATCTTCAGACCCTTTAGGTCATACTTCGATTATAGGGATGTTGCTCCGAGGTTCCAGTGATCTCCTCCAGCGGATCTCCCACTAAAGTTTCATTTTACTGTCCTCCTCAGGATGAGTCAGCCCCTTCGCTCCACTCCCATTACAGAAGCTTCCACACTACTATGAGCTGATCCGACTTCGTGCACGGAACCTCGGTTTATCCTCGGTCTTTCCATCTGGCGACAGCCGGACGCCGTACGACGATCTCTCAAGTTCCGACCAAGAGCCTAAATCGGGTTCATCCCGCCTGTACACCGCATGCCACCGGGGCAGAAGATAGGTCGTCCCCCACGGTTTATCCCGACGTTAGTGCCCCACCTCGGTTTTGACATGGACTACGCCTTTCGATGCGTCTTCGAACGGTTCGCTTTCGCTGATCTCCCCGATTCCCACCTGACAGGGTCATGCCCTGCCTTTTCCTAGATCGCTCACAACCAGGGCACTTTACCCCAGCAGCACTAGGCAGTTTGTAACCTGCTACCTACCAGCCGGTTACGAAGGGCCGAGCAACCTTCATCTCTTGAACGACTTCTTGACACACGTCGAGTAGACCCGGCATTTCAGCCGAGTCCCTCACAGAACTGGACGTGATACTCTCGCATCATCCAGCTCTTCTCATCCCATCCCAATCTTCAGACCCTTTAGGTCATACTTCGATTATAGGGATGTTGCTCCGAGGTTCCAGTGATCTCCTCCAGCGGATCTCCCACTAAAGTTTCATTTTACTGTCCTCCTCAGGATGAGTCAGCCCCTTCGCTCCACTCCCATTACAGAAGCTTCCACACTACTATGAGCTGATCCGACTTCGTGCACGGAACCTCGGTTTATCCTCGGTCTTTCCATCTGGCGACAGCCGGACGCCGTACGACGATCTCTCAAGTTCCGACCAAGAGCCTAAATCGGGTTCATCCCGCCTGTACACCGCATGCCACCGGGGCAGAAGATAGGTCGTCCCCCACGGTTTATCCCGACGTTAGTGCCCCACCTCGGTTTTGACATGGACTACGCCTTTCGATGCGTCTTCGAACGGTTCGCTTTCGCTGATCTCCCCGATTCCCACCTGACAGGGTCATGCCCTGCCTTTTCCTAGATCGCTCACAACCAGGGCACTTTACCCCAGCAGCACTAGGCAGTTTGTAACCTGCTACCTACCAGCCGGTTACGAAGGGCCGAGCAACCTTCATCTCTTGAACGACTTCTTGACACACAGCACTAGGCGGTTTGTAACCTGCTACCTATCAGCCGGTTACGAAGGGCCGAGCAACCTTCATCTCTTGAACGACTTCTTGACACACATCCCGCCTGTACACCGCATGCCACCAGGGCAGAAGATAGGTCGTCCCTCACGGTTTATCCCGACGTTAGTGCCCCACCTCGGTTTTGACATGGACTACGCCTTTCGATGCGTCTTCGAACGGTTCGCTTTCGCTGATTTCCCCGATTCCCACCTGACAGGGTCATGCCCTGCCTTTTCCTAGATCGCTCACAACCAGGGCACTTTACCCCAGCAGCACTAGGCAGTTTGTAACCTGCTACCTATCAGCCGGTTACGAAGGGCCGAGCAACCTTCATCTCTTGAACGACTTCTTGACACACAACACAACAAGCGCATTGGGGAATTCCGATAGAGCAAACTTGGCATAAGTTTGGGCTCGGACCATAGCAATAACCGACGAATCAAGTTCCTAATAGTTTCGGCCCTTTATCACAGCCAATACGGACCCCAGTTTTATATCATACGATATAGCTTGCGCAGTCCTTACCTCCCCTCGTCGATGTATCATCCATACCGATAGTCCACAACGTCCCTGTTCCTTGGCTTTCCTGATAGCCTTTTCCTCGGGATCTTCTCTCTTTTTAGAAAGAAATTCATCAAAAATAGGATATAACCTGTTCTCACCGATATTCCATGTAACCTTTCTGCTTTCGCTGCTGACTAGTACTGCCGTTAATGAAAACATTTACATACAAAGATATGTATATTTATTTACTTTTACAAAAAATACATGCACATAGTTGAATTTGTTCCTGCAGTAGATACATTTCCATCGTTGGGTTTTCATAACGGATTCAACTTCCCCTAAACCAAAGATGCCGTGTTTTATTTTTCGTTCCTTAGTCTAATCCTGCTTTCACCAATTTTTGTCCCAGGTTTCCCGAATCCTCACAGAAACACATGATTCCCGGGGATGAACGGTTGGCAATGGACTCTAGGAATATAACTCATTCCATCTGATTTTGTGGTTCCTAATTTTTCTTTTATGATGTTCACTTCGTCCGAAAAAGTGGGCCTTGGAAAATTTAGTCCTGTTTTCATCTCGACAGCCCCTTAGTCCCCCCGATAAAGGGTGAGTTGCCCATGATTATAACATATAAAACTTAAATTTTATAAAAATAATGTATGTGTCCTACTATATATTCCCTCCAGAATACCTTGGAATACAGTGGGATAGAATTCAAATCTAGGCAGATGTAAACATGGTTCAACCCCCCACTCCCGAGACTGAATCCCCAGGTCCAATATGCGGCCAAGATCCACAAAAAACATGCCCCCGCGGCCTGTGGTAGACCTACGGGGACATTCCTACGAACCCATCCAACTGAGTGTAACAGTACCTTCTATGAAAAGTTTTCCCTACAGCGACCTCACTGTCAACCAAGCATTCATAGCCCCAGAGTCGGAAGTCAATTGTAGGGTCTCGCCCGTGTTGCGAACCTCAACAGTTGCATTCTGGGAATCTTTTACCTCTATGACAGCTTCCCCATAAACGGTATTCCCCGACTCCAGAGAACTTCTCTCCATCACAAGAGTATTCCCATCCCTGTAAAGAGCTGATTTCATCGGTACGCCCACAAGTAGGGAGTTCATATCAGGACCAATAGTCCAACTCACCAGATAATAACCCGATTTTTTGATTTTAATTTTATGGGGCGCTATGAATTCCGCATCCCCTTTAGAAAACACGACTTCATTGAATGCAATACCATGACCTGATGCAACGTTTTGATCGAGTTTGGAACCCACCTGAATGGCAATCGTCAATGGTAATGGACCCGTAGGACCTGTAGCACCTGTGGCACCTGTAACACCCGTGGGACCTGTGGGACCCGCTGGACCCGCTACACCCGCTGGACCTTGTACTCCAGCTGGACCCGCTACACCTGCTGGACCCTGTACCCCTGCCGGGCCCGCTACACCCGCTACACCTGCTGGGCCTTGCACTCCTGCTGGACCTGCTACACCTGCTGGGCCTTGTACCCCTGCTGGACCTGCTACACCTGCTGGGCCTTGCACTCCTGCTGGGCCTTGCACTCCTGCTGGGCCTTGCGCTCCTGCTGGACCTCGTACTCCAGTCGGACCCTGTGGACCCACTGGACCTGTTGGCCCTGTGTTACCTACGGGTCCGGCTGGTCCTGTGTCACCCACTGGCCCTGTGTCACCTACGGGTCCGGCTGGTCCTGTGTCACCCACTGGCCCTGTTGGCCCTGTGTCACCTACGGGTCCGGCTGGCCCTGTGTCACCTACGGATCCGGTTGGCCCTGTGTCACCCACTGGCCCTGTGTCACCTACTGGTCCTGTGTCACCTACGGGTCCGGTTGGCCCTGTGTCACCTACGGATCCGGTTGGTCCTGTGTCACCTACGGATCCGGTTGGCCCTGTGTCACCTACGGGTCCGGTTGGTCCTGTGTCACCTACGGGTCCGGTTGGCCCTGTGTCACCTACGGATCCGGTCGGTCCTGTGTCACCTACGGGTCCGGCTGGTCCTGTGTCACCTACTGGCCCTGTGTCACCTACGGGTCCGGTTGGCCCTGTGTCACCTACGGGTCCGGTTGGTCCTGTGTCACCTACGGGTCCGGCTGGCCCTGTGTCACCTACGGGTCCGGTTGGTCCTGTGTCACCTACGGGTCCGGCTGGCCCTGTGTCACCTACGGGTCCGGTTGGTCCTGTGTCACCTACGGGTCCGGTTGGCCCTGTGTCACCTACGGGTCCGGTCGGTCCTGTGTCACCTACGGGTCCGGCTGGTCCTGTGTCACCTACTGGCCCTGTGTCACCTACTGGTCCTGTGTCACCTACTGGCCCTACTGGCCCTGTGTCACCTACTGGTCCTGTGTCACCTACGGGTCCGGTTGGCCCTGTGTCACCTACGGATCCGGTTGGTCCTGTGTCACCTACGGATCCGGTTGGCCCTGTGTCACCTACGGGTCCGGTTGGTCCTGTGTCACCTACGGGTCCGGTTGGCCCTGTGTCACCTACGGATCCGGTCGGTCCTGTGTCACCTACGGGTCCGGCTGGTCCTGTGTCACCTACTGGCCCTGTGTCACCTACTGGTCCTGTGTCACCTACTGGCCCTACTGGCCCTGTGTCACCTACTGGTCCTGTGTCACCTACGGGTCCGGTTGGCCCTGTGTCACCTACGGATCCGGTTGGTCCTGTGTCACCTACGGGTCCGGCTGGTCCTGTGTCACCTACGGATCCGGTTGGCCCTGTGTCACCTACGGATCCGGTTGGCCCTGTGTCACCTACGGGTCCGGCTGGTCCTGTGTCACCTACTGGCCCTGTGTCACCTACTGGCCCTGTGTCACCTACGGGTCCGGCTGGTCCTGTGTCACCTACTGGCCCTGTGTCACCTACGGGTCCGGCTGGTCCTGTGTCACCTACTGGACCTACTGGCCCTGTGTCACCTACGGACCCGGTTGGCCCTGTGTCACCCACTGGCCCTGTGTCACCTACGGGTCCGGCTAGTCCTGTGTCACCCACTGGTCCGGCTGGTCCTGTGTCACCTACGGGTCCAGCTGGTCCTGTGTCACCTACGGGTCCGGCTGGTCCTGTGTCACCTACGGATCCGGTTGGCCCTGTGTCACCTACGGGTCCAGCTGGTCCTGTGTCACCTACGGGTCCGGTTGGCCCTGTGTCACCTACGGGTCCGGCTGGTCCTGTGTCACCTACGGATCCGGTTGGCCCTGTGTCACCTACGGGTCCAGCTGGTCCTGTGTCACCTACGGGTCCGGCTGGCCCTGTGTCACCTACGGGTCCGGCTGGTCCTGTGTCACCTACGGATCCGGTTGGCCCTGTGTCACCTACGGGTCCGGTTGGTCCTGTGTCACCTACGGATCCGGTTGGCCCTGTGTCACCTACGGGTCCAGCTGGTCCTGTGTCACCTACGGGTCCGGCTGGCCCTGTGTCACCTACGGGTCCGGTTGGTCCTGTGTCACCTACGGGTCCAGCTGGTCCTGTGTCACCTACTGGACCTACTGGCCCCGTGTCACCTACGGGTCCGGCTGGTCCTGTGTCACCTACTGGACCTACTGGCCCTGTGTCACCTACGGACCCGGTTGGCCCTGTGTCACCCACTGGCCCTGTGTCACCTACGGGTCCGGCTGGTCCTGTGTCACCTACGGACCCGGTTGGCCCTGTGTCACCCACTGGCCCTGTGTCACCTACGGGTCCGGCTGGTCCTGTGTCACCCACTGGTCCGGCTGGTCCTGTGTCACCTACGGGTCCAGCTGGTCCTGTGTCACCTACGGGTCCGGCTGGTCCTGTGTCACCTACGGATCCGGTTGGCCCTGTGTCACCTACGGGTCCAGCTGGTCCTGTGTCACCTACGGGTCCGGTTGGCCCTGTGTCACCTACGGGTCCGGCTGGTCCTGTGTCACCTACGGATCCGGTTGGCCCTGTGTCACCTACGGGTCCAGCTGGTCCTGTGTCACCTACAGGTCCGGCTGGCCCTGTGTCACCTACGGGTCCGGCTGGTCCTGTGTCACCTACGGATCCGGTTGGCCCTGTGTCACCTACGGGTCCGGTTGGTCCTGTGTCACCTACGGATCCGGTTGGCCCTGTGTCACCTACGGGTCCAGCTGGTCCTGTGTCACCTACGGGTCCGGCTGGCCCTGTGTCACCTACGGGTCCGGTTGGTCCTGTGTCACCTACGGGTCCAGCTGGTCCTGTGTCACCTACGGGTCCGGCTGGTCCTGTGTCACCTACGGGTCCAGCTGGTCCTGTGTCACCTACGGGTCCGGCTGGTCCTGTGTCACCTACGGGTCCGGCTGGTCCTGTGTCACCTACGGGTCCGGTTGGCCCTGTGTCACCTGTTGGACCGGTTGGTCCTGTGTCACCTACGGGTCCGGTTGGTCCTGTTATTTGGAAAGAGTCCAATTCCTTTACCCCTGCGACAAACATTTCACATAGGCAAGCATCTACATCCTGGTCGTTTTTATCGGAAACAAGCCGAGCAAAATCCTCTGCATTCTCGCTTCCCGGATTCTCCTTGATAAATTTTGAAATTAGTTTATCCATGAACTTTCTCTTATCACTGTGACTTACTTTTTTATTTAAATTGAGTTTTTCCAACCATTTGCTAACATTATTCCTTAAATTTTCTATTTTGTACCTTAATAATTTATTTGATTTACTAATAATACTATCGTTTTCTCCATACAAGGAATTCAAGGCAAGGTCATCTCCCATTAATATTTTATTTAATAGTCAATTACTATATGTTATATGAGTTAATTACTTATTATTATACTTATATCTTATATATTTAAAAATTCAAATTATTAATAAATTGAAATTGTAGTATAAAATACAGCGGAAGGGTCGGGAGGTGATAAACCTCTTTCGCATAATATAGAGACATCAATCGGATGGATACCGGGCAGAAATCATGATGAACTTAGGGAATATTTGAAACCATAGTATGGCAAAACCATAAGAACGTGACGGAAAATAAAAAATAATATTATAATAAAAATAAATAGATTAATTTTGCGAATAAGTATAAATAGTTATCTATTCATATCCTTATCCCCTCTGTGCCCACTGTATCCCCCTAAAGGATCCCATTCATTCGATAGGCACCCGAACATCCAGAATAATCCGTAAAATAAGTAAATCCTATAATAATGAGACATTCCGTTCTATATAAAACATATATTTTTTATTTTTTTATTTATATATAAAAAAACGGAAGTTAAATGTAAAATTAAGAATGATTGCAATATCATGTTACCTATATTAATAATATATTATAAAATAGCTAAATTTATTAATTATTACTGAAATAATATTAAAATCCATGCTTATACATCACAAAATTAGTTATCTACAAACCAATACTAATCAATTTCACCCGGATGTTTCCCCAGATAAAAAATCATCATCCCCATCCCCGATCGGTGGTTTCCCCATATATGTCAACGCCATTTTGTTAAAATTTATAAAAAATACATAATTTTTGTAGTATGGGTTTGAAACATTCTTGTTCAAACATAGAATGTCTAAAATAATTAAATTTTTTATATAATATAAAAAAATTCACAATATATGTGTGAATCACAACAAACATTAAAATGGTGACAATAGCAACCATCATTCCAGACATGTCATCTTTTACCCTATGATATCATTTATTGTCTAATATAAATTAAAAATTTAGGAATTAAATAGTTTACACATAAGATATGAACCATAGGATAATTTTCTAGCACCATTGTCCTTCATAAAAAACTAGAGGAACTAAATCTCTAGTTCCTCTAAACGAATCAACTCCACCACAGCCTGCGAACGACCCTTCACATTTAACTTTTGCATTACGTTTGAAATGTGATTACGGACGGTTTTTTCACTGATAAACAACTTTTGAGCTATTTCCTTTGTTGTCTTATCCTGAACGAGAAGCTCAAACACTTCGCGCTCCCGATTCGTCAACAACGGCTTGCCTCTATGATTGCTCAAAAAAATGCACCCTTCCTTACTCGAGCGCATGGAGCATTGAGGATCAGGGACCAGTTAACCCTATAATATGATGGAATCAGGACAAGGTGCTGGAAATCCAAAAAGAAAAAAGCCTATTTTACAGTGGTACCTTGTGAGGAATCGTCATATATATAATTTATAAAAAGTATAAAATATAATGAATAAATTAATAATAAAAATAAAAATTTGTGTATAAAAATAAACACATAAAAAATCCTCATCCATCCTATCGCCCACTGTCTGGAAAACCCCATAAACAAAGGAGGGGGCCTATGGGGACAAACTGGTCCATAACGGTCCCATACAGATTCCCACACCGTATTACCCATATTCATATGGGGGTTTATAAAAAATGAAGCGAAAAAAACAGAACAGGGAGACCCATATTTCCTAACCATCCGTGCATTCTCTGGACAGACCACCCTTTTCCCTATCCTTGGCGAGAACATACCACACCATCAAATCCCCTGCAGTTGCAGAGAAAAACAAGGGGAATTCCACCTTAGCAGAGAAAAAGAGTGTAACAAATTCAACCCATACATTTGTCCTCATGGGGATCAATTCGTTCTCCCTTCAACCACCAGGGGTCGCGCTTCATTTTACCCCAGAACAATCCGCGCACCGTCACGAGCACGTATTTTCCTACTACGCATTTCCAAACCACTTCCAAAACCAACATTGCACCCCGGAATATCCACGCCATGGTAACAACCGCATGATCACCCGCAAAGTTGATTCCCCTCGGGTTGTCAATCTGCGCATAGGAGTCCCCCCACTTTCCCCAGAAGAAACCTCACCAATTGTATAAACCACGAGAAAAGGGAAACGGAGCTAACGGATGAAAAAAGACGACCACAAAAAGCCTGACGACCTTCAACTACACAAAATAAACCTAACCCAAGTATGGCCTTCCCTCCCCCCTGACCTCCTGTACAGGATGGAGATAGAACAAGATCCCGCCCACCATCTGCTGACACCAGAGAAAATCGAGGGTTGTGTTGAACACTCTATACAATTTGGCCAAATGGTGGCCAAGAAGCAAAATCCCATTCGCTCCCCCAAAGACCTACTCAACAAGCTATTGCATCATCGTATCCAGATCGTTCTCATCCCATCATCCACCTATGACTCGTCCACTCCCCCCGAATCTGCATCCATGATACGTGCACAATACATCAACCGTCCCCCCACCATCCATGTCCATAATTCTTCTATTCAACAATGTTGCAATTTTTTTAAAATCGATTCCCTGCCTGTACGAAAAGAGGAAATTCTGTCATTACATCTCTGTCATGAATGGTTCCATTATCTAGAATCAAGACACTATGGTCATACCTCCCAACATATCCCAAAAGCAACGGTGCGCCGCTTGGGACCCATCTCCCGCCAACGACCTATCCAACGAGGACGCGAAATCGCCGCGCACGTTTTCACGCAACACATGCTCAGTCTCCCTTGGACCCCTCTCCTCCTTGATCATTTACTAACTTTGCATTCCATGGGATGGAAGAAGGGTACCATTCGGGAACACTTTGCCCACTTGAAAAAGTCCAAGACACCCATCATGTATCCTAAATCAGCCACTATAAATCCATGATCCAAAGACCCTGGGAAAGCATACGCCCAACCAAGTACAGAAAAGGATAGAAAAAACGACCGATGGGTGATATAGGTTCCAAACCACCCCAACGCGGACAATAATGAGAACATAGGTTGTAAGCAGCTAAGAAAAAAAACGAAACATGCATCCATTGGGGAGGTATCAAGGGAATTGACCCGAGCGAACCATTCAAGGACACATCAAAATAAGGCAGTTTATGTCCAAACCAAAGGATACGAATCCACCCTCTGGACTAGGCTACAGGGGGGGTACCTATCTACTGATCCAGCGGCATAACCGTGGACGAAAGAAACTCAACACAGGATTTTCCGTACAACTTGGAAATCCGCCGTGCAAACCCGCCTAGTAGGACCCATTATTGCCAATCTGCAAACACCGAGAAAGAACAGGAAACCCCTGCACGCAAAAGCAAACGATATGCTTCGCAGGCTGTATGAACGATGAGCAGGAACCTCGATCGTGTTGAACCCATCGGAATCCACGGACAGGGAAGGATTCTAAACCACCCCGTGCCGCCGGTATAGAGGCTATCGGTAATGAGTGGTCAAGGGAAGAAATACCCGTTGGGTGTGTACGTAGGTCTAGAAAAAATGAACACAATCTGATCGTCCCTATGAACCGGAGGGGACCCTATCATGCGACAGATAGCTGAACGCCATCGATTAGGATCAAGGTTAGAGGCAGGGGATCATAGAAAAAACTAGGACCTTGGACTACCCGTGCACACAAAGTGATGGATGATTTAGGGCATTTTACTGAGGGGAACGGTCCAAGGCAGAGACCACACATTGAAAACATGGTACTTGCGCTACGCACGAAGGCGGATGGGTTCATAGTGGCGAGGAAGTGAAACTGAACATATCCCCCCTGGGAATCCATTACTGATTCGTTTTTCCTAACCCCTATTCATGATACAATTCATAGTACATTCACAAAAAGGGTTCCAGATTCCCTGGATCCATGATTCCTGCATGATTTTTCTAGAATTAACCATGTTTCCGACCCAGACAATACCACGAACTCATCCAATGGATGGGAAATCTATTCCACCGTTATGGGTATACCCCAGATCTAGACCATACAAACTCTGTACCAGCTGCCACCCATTTCTATAGGCGGTCGGATGATCCCAAAGATCCCTGCATCCATATCCATCACTGCACAGATGGTAGCGAATTCCCCCTAGGTATTGGAACCCAACCCCTTATGGGACCCAACCACTGACATAAACCAGTAGATCCAAAAAAGTCCCCATAGGGACAATGATCGATATGGGGTTCCCCATAAAACAACAAAGGATGAATGTAAACGATGAAGGAATTCCCATCTTCCATGTTATCCTTAATCACAGAAACCTCTATCCGATTGCCCAATGACGTGCTACATGTGTTTCAAAAGGCCCGTCAACGGGAGGAGCAAGGGACCCGGTCTGCACTAGCCCTCTCTACCCTCAACACCAACATTCTACAGGCAGAACAGACACAGGGTCCCCTCTGTCAGGATACGGGCATGCCCACCTTTTTCATCCATTTTCCTTATGGGTTCAACACGAAGGAAATCGTTCCATATATCGAGGAATCCATCTCCTTGGCCACCCAACAAGGGAAATTACGACCCAACAGTGTAAATCCACTCACTGGAAAAAATAGCGGCAACAATCTGGGGGAAGGCATGCCCGTGATCCACTGGGAACCTTGGGCCCGAGACTACATTGAGATTCGTCTGCTTCTGAAGGGGGGGGGATGCGAAAATAAAAACATCCAATACAGTCTCCCCTGCACCCTAGAGGGACTGGGAAGAGCCAGCCGTGATTTGGATGGGGTTAGGAAATGTATCCTGCATAGCGTGTATCAGGCCCAGGGACAGGGGTGTAGCTCGGGCTTCCTAGGCGTTTGCATTGGCGGTGATCGCGCATCAGGCTATGAATGCGCCAAGGAACAACTATTCAGAGAAATGGAGGATTGCAACCCCGATCCCCAGTTGGCCACCTTGGAAAACTACATCCTAGAAAAGGCCAATACACTGGGAATTGGCACCATGGGTTTCGGCGGAGAGGTTACCTTGCTTGGCTGCAAAATTGGTACACGCCACCGGATACCGGCAAGCTTCTTTGTTTCCGTAGCCTATAATTGTTGGGCCTTTCGTCGGCAGGGGGTCCGAATCAATCCTGAAACAGGGGAAATTCTTGAGTGGCTCTACCGGAATACGACTACCCTATCAAAACCTGACAATGGACCTACATCCCCATCCCCACTGAAATGGGATTTGCATGAACAGGGGAAGGTCGTCCATCTCCGCCCACCCCTACGAGAAGAGGAAATTCGTTCCCTGAAGGTGGGCGATGTAGTCATTCTATCGGGATCACTCCATACGGGCCGTGATGCACTCCATAAATACCTAATGAACCACTCCTCTCCCCACGACCTTCGGGGGGGCGTTCTTTACCATTGCGGTCCCGTGGCGCTAAAAGACCGCAAAACCAACACATGGAAAATACAAGGGGCCGGCCCAACAACAAGTATCCGGGAAGAACCCTACCAAGCGGATATCATTGCCAAATTGGGTCTACGTGCTGTCATAGGTAAGGGTGGAATGGGTCAAAAAACACTCCGATCCCTGCAGGAATGCGGGGCAATTTACCTCAACGCCATCGGTGGAGCAGCACAGTTTTACTCCACCTGTATTGAAAAAGTGGTGGGTGTGGATTTTTTAGAGTGGGGTGTACCAGAAGCTATGTGGCATCTAAAAGTAAAAGATTTTCCGGCCATTGTTACCATGGATGCAAACGGAAATAGTTTGCACGAGGAAGTGGACAAATCTTCCCTGGAAAAGCTGCGACAATTGGCTGATCCCGTGTTTACGTAATCAACGCACGATAGCCGGTAGGGACCCCCACCTGGGGATACTAGGACCCAGCCCCAGATCAGCCCAAATCAATCCCACGCCGGTACTCATTAGGGGAGGAAAACATCCTTGTCTATTCAAAAGAAAAATGAATTCAATCCATGGAATTTCTGGATACGATCCCTTCTGATCCTTTTTATCAGTCTCGCCCTCCCCTCCCTCTTCTTTCCTGTTCGCACACAGGGGAATTGGTCCCCCCTTGCCTATGCGGATACGGAAGACGAAATCATCATTGTACTGGGTGAAGATCAGACACCCCCCGAAAGGGAACAGGAACTCCTCAAATACAACACAGTTACGGACTCATCGGGAAAAAGGAAGGATAGTAAAACAGGTAAAAACGTCCGGTTGGTTTTAGTTGCCAACTCCGATGAAAAGGAACTACTGGGAAGTAACTTCGCCTCCCTCATTGGCGAACGGGCCCTATCCGATGCAAAAATCGAAATAGGGGTAGGAAAAAACGAGGTCATGGTTGGCCAAAACATTACTAAAATACCAGCCCCTGCATATGCTTCAGCCCTCGTAACGGCCGGTGTCCGGGATGCCAGGGTTTGGGTGGATGCACCACGCCCTGTCTCAGGAACAGGTGCTCTAGCAGGAATTATCAAGGCCTTTGAAACCGCCAGGGGGAAACAATTGGACCCAGCCCGTAAAAAGACGGCTGCGGAGGAAATGTCACTCATCTCGCAAATCAGCGAAAAAAATAATCCCAACAAAACAATCGAATTCATCACCCTCATCAAGCAGGGTATAATAGAAGGGAAACCGGAATCCTATGAAGATTATAAAAATATCATTGTAACTGTGGCTGAGAAGCTCGACATAGCGCTAACCCCCCAATTGCTTGACTCAATAACTCGTTTCGCGCAGAGCTTTGCCAGCCTTGATCTCAGTTGGACCGATCTATTGGGGCAATTTGGAAATATGGGTGGTAATCTAAAAGATATCTTCGATATAAAAAATTTACAAAAAGTAACAGGAATTACATTCGATCAATCACTCCTAGATAAAGTAATTTCTTTATTCAAAAATATAATTGTATCTCTGTTAGAATCCGTGCGCGATATTATCAACAGTATATTGAAAAGTATATTGGGATAGATGTTCAAATGGCGTTCTGATACAGGTACCTAGACTGCTGATGAATGAGGGACCGGCATTTCAGCCGATCCTTCTTTCCCACATTCTATATCGAGTTAAGACTGGCATGGTCCTCTAAGAATGTATTGATTAAAAAATATATTATCCAATATAAATATAAATATATTATAAAATATTATATGATTCTATTACAGATAGGGGGCTGGAATTTAGGAGCAAATACCCTGAAATGGAACCATCGAATTACCTTTACCGCAACAGCATCTAAATACTTTTCCCCACCCATTTCGCTGCTTTCCACAACCATACCCAGGGATTCGTCGGATCGGATGTCATATCCCCTAATCTCCATCCCGATAATTGTGGCGATGATCCATATCCCACGGATCTTGTCCTCTCGTTCACACAGCGTTCTATTTCTTTGAATTGCTCCAGGAGATCCCTATTCCCAGGAATATCCTCCTGGTTATCGTAGGTTTGGACTTCTTTCCCCCATGGTAATGGCCATCCATCCCTTGAGGAGCCCGTTTCTTGGGAACTCGTTTCTTGGGAACTCGTTTCTTGGGAACTCGTTTCTTGGGAACTCGTTTCCTGGGAGCTCGTCGTTCCCTGGGAACTCGTTCCTGCATAACTATCACGTATCCTGTAATTTTTCTGCTCTTTCCGACGGTTCCTATCCTCGGCAGCAACGGCCTGGAGTAACTGATAACGTACCGCATTACGTTCCCTGTCCTGTTGCTTCCACCGCTTTCGCTGCTCCCTCTGCCGAGCCTCCTTAGCCCTCTGGATGGCAACTCCTTCCCTCTGGATGGCCTGAGCCAACAACTGGTCCTCTGTATTGACATTTACCAGCCCTTGTTGTCTATTACATCCCCTATACTGCCCCCCCCTGCAAGCTCCTTCCCCGGTACTACTACTTTCTCCGTACCATTCCTCACACTGCTGTCGCTGCTCCCTCTGCCAAGCCTCCGCCCTGGCAACCTTTTCCCTCTGGATGGCCTGATCCAACGGCGCCTGTGGTCCATCTGTGGAAGCAACAACCGAAGAGGATACCATGAGTGATAAACTCCCATACATCACAGGGGTGCCGCAACCAACCAATAAGCGAAATAGGACAGACCCCTTACGCATTTCTTCTACTATACTAAGCATTTATTTATAATCACCCTTTCAATATAATTATGGAGATGCAAATATCCTTCAGCCCACCGTTGTATATTGAGTACACATGTCACGCCGATACTATCCCTTCCGGACCGTAGTAGTGGCTACGGAACCAGAAGGACCTGGGATAAAATATCATTTTTTTATGATGAATGTCAAAGGCCTGGGGACAAACCCCCATTCCCCCATTCCCATCGGTCCTGTTTTCTCCCATCATGGACCATTGGGATCGCGCCTAATCAGGATCGTGATTAGGTAACTTATTTTCCCCCTACCTGTTCCGGTTTTTTCCTTGACCCCACGATAGGCCTTTTCCACTCAAGCCTAGCTAGTTTTTCTGTCCTACGATCCCTTTAGGAGTCTTGGATCTTAACCATCAATCAAACCTAGGTTATTTCCGGTAATTTCCACGAACTAGGTGGAAAAGAATGGGGCCATTAAGATTGTCTCCCTCTGATAATACTTTCGCCATTTGGATTTAGAATAAATACAGGAATTTTGCTATGAACTGGTGCTGGTGCTGTTAAAAAGGTTCACAATTGTTTCCTAAGGTTCGAATAAAAATGGAAAGTGGGCTTTTGCGAATTCATAAAAATAACGGCTCTTGGCCAAACTTCGGACCCGGAATATCCTTGGGCGGTTTTTTTTTACTCTGAATTTTAAGGATGAATTAGGTGGGGCCCACTTTTCCCCATAATTAGTTTGTTTATTCAGTTTATTGTACACGAGCCCATGCCGAAGAGCATCTATCTCTATTAATTTATAAAATAAATAGAAACAAAAGTATGTGCTTTTTTCTATTATGTATACAAAATTATTGAATGAATTTTTATCTTATTTTATGTTTATTAAACACTATATTAATCTTATGAAACATTCCGGAAATTTACCTCCTGATCGTTTTCCAGGTGGCTATTGCGACATACGATAGCAAGGTTTTCATAGTTCCTCCAAATCCTAACCCCAAAACGTTGGCGAAAGTCAAGCTTGGTGGCACAGTTCTTTCCGGATCTTGGCCAAACTTCGGACCTGAAATATCCTTGGGTGGTTTTTTCCTAATTCTGGATTGTAAGGATGAGTTAGGTGAGGGTCCCAGGTTTCCCGAATCCTCACAGGAATACCTGATCCCCGGGAATGGACAGTTGGCAATGGACTCTAGGATATAACTCATTTTATATCTAATTCTGTGGTTCCTAATTTCTCTATTTTCATGATTTTCACTTCGTCCGAAAAAGGGGGCCTCGGGAAATTTAGTTTTGTTTTCATATCGACAACCCCTTATTCACTGATAGAGGGTGAGTTGCCCATCCCCACTCCCTAGACTGAACCCTCAGGTCCGATATGCGGCCAAGATCCCACATCCGTTCGGATGCCGCCGAAAAGACCCCTGAGAACCTTGTTCGGGGATTCACCACCCTACAACAGGATGCTGCTATTTGGAGTCCTATTGGACAATTTTCATTACTTAATCACTTATTTATAAATAAATAATTATCTTATTTATTCTTAACTACCACTTTGCCATGGTGGAACAAAAGTAGGGGGATGACTTGGTCCCCCTGCCCCAAGGAATGATCCATGCCGAGGGAAACGACAGGGGGAAGGGATACACAGGATAACTAGGGACAATTTATATTTTATTGCGCATCAAAGTGAAACCACTAATAAAAGAATACATCTTGAAATGAACCATAAGGTCCCACAAAAGGGACAAGAAAGGGTTCCGTGAGGAAGCAACGCTAGATTCAGAATACAACCGAGCCCTCCCCCGAAAACCGCCTTGTCCAAAAATTCACATCTACAACGGGACGCTCCCCTTACATCCCGCCTATTTGCCTCTGGATGATCTCAAGCTAATGAACGAGAACCGCAGTCATCTTCCAACACTCTCACCAGGGTACCCGTACTACAGACAGCATCCGCCCGATCGATTCGGACACGACAAAGCCGACCCACTAATTCAGAATGAGCTGGGAAATCCACCTGCAAATAGGTATCGGTATAACCCATCAGATGCTCACCCTTACGTCGCTGTTCAGGAATTACCGTATGTACCTCACCAACACAACGTTTCGCATAGGTTAGGGATAATTCCTGCGAGAGTTCTAATAGCGCCTGCACACGTTCCCTCTTCACCATACTATCCACTTGCTGATCCATGCGAGCCGCGGGCGTTTTCTGACGCATAGAATAGGGGAAAACATGCAAACGCGTAAAAGATAAATCCTTCAATAAACGGTACGTATCCTCAAAGTGCTCATCCGTTTCCCCTGGAAAACCGACAATGACATCTGTTGTCAGGGCCAGTCCGGGAATCGCCACATACAAATCCTCTATCTTCTTCCGATAAGCGGTCACTGTATACCGACGACGCATCCTTCGCAGGATATCATCATGACCCGACTGGACAGGAATATGCAAATGCCGGCAAAAGATGCGGTTCCCCTTCAACATATCGATAATCCGGGGGGTAACCTGATTCATCTCAATCGAACTAACCCGCAGACGGGCCAACCCCCGCAACGCGGATAAATCCCGTAATAGATCGAACAGGCCGTAATCCTGCAAATCATCCCCATATCCCCCTGTATGAATACCTGTCAACACAATTTCCCGATACCCCTGATCCACCAATTCTCGGGCCTCCGCCACCACCCTTTCTGGTGCTTGGCTACGCGAGGGTCCCTTTGCCCAAGGGATAATGCAATACGTACAACACAAATCACAACCGTCTTGGATTTTCAGAAAGGCCCGCGTCTTTCCAGAAAAAGTGGGCACAGGCAAGGCCTCTAGGGAACGCTGCTTACGAATATTCCCCACCTCTACAATTTGCCCGCGCGTCCCACGTACTTTCTCCACTAACTCCACCAACCGCTCACGACCCTGCGTACCCACTACAATGTCAACACCGGGAATAGCAGCTACTTCCTGCGGCGATGTTTGCGAATAACAACCCGTTACCGCCACAACGGCCGCTGGATTGGTGCGGATGGCCTTACGAATCGACTGTCGGCTCTTTTGATCACCCATATTGGTAACCGTGCAAGTTTGAATAACGTAAACATCGGCCAACTCCGAAAAAGGCACACGCTGGTAACCTTTTTTAGCAAACAAGGACCAAATCGCCTCTGTTTCGTAAGAATTCACCTTGCAACCCAGTGTATGAAAGGCTATCTTGAGCACCCGTCATCTCCCCCAACTAACCCTTACTATACATAACCAGGGTAAGCAATACCAATGCTGCTATCTCCGCACACAAAACACGGGACCCTATAGTTGCAATCCGACCCTCATCCATATTTGTGAAACCATCCGAATTCCCACGCTCCGTAAATCCCCCCTCTGGACCCCCAGTAAGACCCCCTCTCGAGGGGATTTTCTTGATTCCTTTTGTAAGGAACCCCCCCGCCAACAGTATATGGGCCAATAACATCCTACGGATCCTAATTCGTCCGCCCGGGAAAGTAAATCCCCCACGGGGACACCCCTCCGCATGAAACATAGAAAAAGCAGACGACCCCAGATCGGTCCCCTTCTGTAGAATCCATTCCACTTTACCTGCTTCGTCAACCAGGTCATTCCACCCCGACCTAAACCCCTCGAGCTCAGAACACAGCCCAATCCTCTTAGCTTTTATGGGATGCTGGTCCATGACCACAATCCCCGCGCCACATAAAAAAACTGTACCGCTGCTTCCATCCCCCCCTCCCAAGGGCACAAAAGCAAACGGTCCCCCAAACACCCACGTAACACCGTGCCTATGTGATGGAGCCGACGAGCCCCATCAATCAGGACATAACCATTCTGTACCGGACAGGGAGCAACAAAACACTGCACTTTCCTCCCTACTCCCCCCGAAAAGCGCGACGCACACGGTCGAAGAAATTAGCGTGCTGCTCCTGAACTTCTTCGCCACACAATTGATGAAAAGTACGCAACGCCTGTTTCTGTTCTTCGGTTAACTTCAAGGGTACCACAACATGCATTTTAACCCGCATATCCCCGGAACCCGAACCATGCAATCTAGGAACGCCTTTGCCTACCAAACGTAACTCCGTTCCAGGCTGGGTACCAGGAGGGACACGCAACTTTGCTTTCCCGTCCAGCGTAGGGACCGTCACCTCATCCCCCAAAGCAGCTTGCGAGAATGAAATGGGTAATTCACAAACAATATCATCCCCATCCCTTTGGAAATAGGGATCGGGAAGAACCTCTACTGAAATATACAGATCCCCGGGGGGACCCCCATTACCCCCAGCTTCTCCCTCCCTGGAAATCCGCAACTGTGCCCGCTCGTGGATACCTGCCGGAATCTTTACATTGATTTTTTTACGACGCCGCACGATCTTATCACCGCGACAAGTGGGGCAGGGTTTAGTGATCATCTTCCCGGACCCGCCACAAGTATGACAAACACGTCGATTGACAATACGACCAAAGGGCGTATTATGGACACTCTCCGCCTGTCCTGTGCCCTCACATACCTTACAAACCAAAGGGCTTGAACCGGGAGCTGAACCTGAACCTTTGCAGGTAGTACAAGTCTCCGAACGCGGAATCAAAATATCGACAGATTTCCCAAAAACCGCATCCCGAAAATCGATCTTCAAACGATATTCCAAATCATTTCCCTTGTGGGGAGCCTGGGAGGCGCCACGCCGTCCACCAGCACCCCCGAAGAAAATGTCGAAAATGTCACCAAAACCAAAATCCTGCTGATGCTGTCCAAAACCGGAGAACCCAGAGGAACCACCACCAGCAGCATGACCCGTTGTGCGTCCATGCTGGTCATAATATGCCTTCTTTTGCGGATCATTCAAAACTTCATAAGCTTCTTGAATTTCCTTGAACTTCTCTTCCGCCTGTGAATCTGAACTGACATCGGGATGGTGGCGACGAGCCAATTCGCGGTAAGCCTTACGGATCTCTGCCCCTGAGGCGCCACGTCCGACGCCTAAAATTTCATAATAGTCACGTTGCTGGCCCAACTCGCCTCACTCTCCCCCCTACTACTTGCGGGACCTCTCCTCCAACTATAATATTCCCCAAAAAGAAAAGGGAAAGGGTATGCGTAGGCATAAACACACCCACTCCTTCCCATCCCTCTTCCTTTTATTAAGAACCTTTTTCATCCTTGACTTCCTCGTAATCAGCATCAACAACCTTCTTACCATCCTTCCCCTCTTCTCCCGAGACCGTCCCTCCAGCGTCCCCCGTTTTCTCCCCTTGTTTCGCCGCTTCCTGGTACAACCTAGTAGAAAACTCCTGAATCACCTTATCCAGAACCGCCCTCTTATCCCTGATATCCTGCAGATCGGACCCCTTCAGGGCATTACGCAAACCAACCTGGGCCTCTTCTACCTTTTTCTTTTCCTCTTCCTGCACCTTATCGCCAAGATCCTCCAACGTCTTCTCGGACATAAACAGCAACTGATCCGCATTGTTACGGAGCTCTACGGCCTCATGTCGCTTCCGATCCTCCTCCGAATGGGCCTCAGCTTCCTTCACCATACGCTCAATTTCTTCCTTGCCCAAACCACCCGAGGATTGAATGGTAATCTTCTGACTCCTCCCCGTTGCCTGATCCTTCGCCGAAACATTCACAATACCATTCCGATCGATACTGAATGTAACCTCGATCTGTGGTATACCCCGCGGGGCCGGCGGTATCTCGTGCAACTGGAATCTCCCTAGCGTTTTATTATCAGAAGCCATGGGACGCTCCCCCTGCAGGACATGAATATCCACGGTAGTCTGATTATTTGCTGCTGTGGAGAAAATCTGGGACTTGTCCGTCGGGATTGCCGTATTTCGTTCAATAATCTTCGTAAATACACCACCCAATGTTTCAATCCCCAAGGAAAGGGGCGTAACATCAACCAGAACAACATCCTTCACATCCCCAGCCAGAATGCCCCCCTGAATCGCTGCTCCTGTAGCCACTACCTCATCAGGATTGACACCCTTACAGGGATCCTTACCGATCAGATCTTGAATTGCCTTTTGAACTGCGGGTATGCGGGTGGAACCACCTACAAGTAACACCTTGTCGATATCGGAAGCATTCGTCCCAGCATCCTGTAACGCCTGACGGGTAGGACCCAGGGTCCGTTCTACCAGCTTACTGGATAATTCCTCGAACTTCGCACGTGTTAGATTCATCTCCAGGTGCTTAGGACTACCACTACTATCCGCTGTCAGGAAGGGCAATGAGATCGTCGTAGACACAACACCCGAAAGATCCTTCTTCGCTTTTTCCGCTGCGTCCTTGAGACGTTGCATCGCCATTTTATCACGGGATAGATCAATACCATGTTCCTTGCGAAACTCTGCTATAAGATAATCAATGATAACCTGATCAAAATCATCCCCACCGAGAAGATTGTCACCGCTCGTTGCCTTTACCTGAAAAAAACCCTCGTCCATTTCGAGAATGGATACATCAAACGTTCCCCCACCCAGGTCAAACACAAGGATCGTCTGATCCTCCGATTTATCAAAACCATAGGCCAAGGCAGCCGCCGTCGGCTCGTTGATGATCCGCAAAACCTCGAGATCAGCAATTTTCCCGGCATCCTTGGTGGCTTGACGCTGCGCATCATTGAAATAAGCAGGCACAGTAATGACCGCCTGCGTTACCTTCTCACCCAGATAGGCCTCAGCATCCTCTTTCAACCTCCGTAGAATCATCGCGGATATTTCCTGGGGTGTAAAATCCTTCCCATCAATAGTGACCTTATAATTCGTGCCCATATGCCTCTTGATAGAGGATACTGTTTTATCAGGGTAAGTGATGGCCTGCCGCTTCGCTGCCTCTCCTACCAGACGCTCACCTGTCTTGGAAAAACCCACCACAGAAGCCGTCGTTCGCCCACCCTCTTTGTTAGCTAGGACCGTGGCCTCGCCACCCTCCATACACGCCATGCAGGAGTTGGTTGTTCCCAAATCAATACCGATTACTCTACCCATAACTCTGGTTCCTGCCGCCCAACAAACCCGCGGTCAAGAACCCCACCTCCCTATTTCTTTGTGTGTACATCTACCCAATACTTCTATGCACGGGACGCCCACACGTAACATCCAACCCTTTCACCAAGGAAAAATCTATGAATGATAGCTCAATCCTCCTCGGCGTGGAGATACACTGTGGATGGCCGTAAGACCCGCCCACGAAATTCATAGCCTCGCTGCATCTCACGTGCTACGGTACCAGGCTCTCCCGAGCCATCCTTCACATGACCTATGGCATTATGCTTATGGGGATCAAAAGCGGTGCCCACCTGCGTACGAATAGATTCTAAACCCGCCCGCTCCAACATATCCAAAAATTGTCGTTGTACCATAGCCACCCCTTCACGCAGTCCCTTGTCTCCCCGCGTACCTAAAGCGAGATCAAAACTATCGAGAATGGGCAACATGTTCGAGATGATTTCCTGCTGAGCAATCCGGACCGCTTCCTCATTGTCACGCCGGGCACGACGCCGAACATTTTCCATATCCGCGAGAACACGCGCATAACGATCATGCCACCTCTCCGACTCCTCGCGGAAACGTTCCACCAGCGCCACGAGATCCTCCGCCGATTCTTTCCCCTCCCCACCTTCCCCAGATTCAATATCCTCGGATGAGGAAGATCCCTGTTCCCCCTCACCACATACTTCACCCTCGTACCGGGAACGGCCCTCGTACCGGGAACGGGGATCCTTCTCCCGCCCACTTGCATCTCTCTGTAACATTTCTAAATCCTTTGTATGATTACGCTCCCGCAAAACCTTCCCCCCTACTCATAAAAGCGATGCAACCAGTGGGAAACACCCTTGGCCCAAAAATCCAATAACCCTATCACGCGACCGTAATCCATCCGCATCGGACCGATCACACCGATCACCCCCATCGGTTCACCGCCAACCTGGTAGGAAGCGGTAATCACGCTCAGATTCTGCACACCCTCCCACTCATTTTCATAGCCAATCCGAACGTGAACACCCTGCTGTGGGGGAGCCAACAATTTCGCAACCCGCCGGTCCTCCTCCATGAGATCCAACAGGGCGCGCACCTGCTCTCTATCGCGAAATTCTGGCTGCATCAACACCTGAGTGGTTCCGCTGGCGTACAAATGATCCCCGTCCATATCCACCAGCCTAAGAATCTTCTCCATCCACTCAGCAACAGGACCCATCGGGGCCGCCTTGTGTGTAAACTCCTCACCCAACCTCTGCACAGCCGTAGGGCAGAGCGAATCCAATGATACACCGCGAAGGCGATCGTTGAGAAAATCAACTAACTTCTCAAGCATCGGCAAACCAACATCCTCAGAAACCATAACCTGCTGCCGATAAACATGACCCCGATCTGTAACAAGAATTGCAAGGACCCCCTGCTCCGATAAAGGAATCAACTGAAGATGCAACAGGCGGCTCTCACGGTAACCGGGTCCCAGAAGAACCGTAACACACTGCGTCAACCGGGAAAGGATGGAAGTCGCGTGCTTAAAAACGGTCTCCATAGGGTGCGAAGAAGCAAAACATTCCTCCCGTAGGGCACAAATATCACGTCGCGTCCAACACCGGGACCGTGGTAAATGATCTACGTAGAATCGATATCCCTTCTGGGAGGGAATACGCCCCGCCGACGCATGGGGTTGTTTCAAAAAACCCTTGGTTTCTAAATCGGCCATCTCATTACGTACCGTAGCTGCGCTTACGCCCACGTCCGGATGCTCCGCTATCACGCGCGAACCCACAGGCTCAGCGGATGCCACATAGGCATCCACAACAGACCACAGGATACGCCTCTGCCGATCTGCTAACATCCGCCTCACCCCACATCCGTTGGCACTCATCCATCGAGAGTGCTAAACAACTCCCCTATAATGCTACCAGAGCCTTTTGCATACTGTCAATATTCACCTCACCCCCAGGAAACCAGAAAACACAGTATTTCCCTGTAATAAACCCTTCTCCGTAAGCTGCCACCGATCCCCCTCTACCGTAAGCAAACCTTGCCCCACGAGTCGCTGCCGCAAACCGGAAAAAACCTCGTCCGGATCCCGACCATAGCGACGGAAAAAATCAGCAATACTCACACCTCGTGCTAGGCGTAGACCCATAATAAAAAAATTTTCCATGGTCTCCTGAAGGGGCTCCTGGCGTTCCTCTACGAGGGGACGAGCACCCTTTGCCACCTTTTCGATATAGGTACGTAACTGGCCCGTATTCATGGTTCTTTTCCCTCCCACGTAACCAGCAGCACCCGTTCCTAGTGCATAATATTCCCGATTTTCCCAATAAGTGACATTGTGCCGGCACTCATATCCCGGCAGACAAAAATTACTAACCTCATAGTGTATGTATCCCTGGTCCGATAACTGTCTCCTCACGAACTGATACATCTCATAAATATCATCATCGTCCGGCAGGGACAAACAACCCTGTTGTTGCAGATGATGAAAGCGCGTCCCCTTTTCCACACCCAGATGATAACAGGAGAAATGCTTAGGTTCCAGGGACAGAGCCTGACGGAGAGTGTCCTTCCACTGGTCACAAGTCTGTCCCGGCAAACCAAACATGAGATCCAGGGAAAAATTATGGAAACCCGCACGACAAACCCCCTCCACCGCCCGTAAAATGGTTTCCACCCCGTGAATGCGTCCCAACTTCTTCAACAATGAATCTGTAAAAGCCTGTGCCCCCAGACTGATACGATTCACACCTAGGGAACGCAAAATCCGTAAACGTTCCCCCCCTTCCGCCGTAACAAGCGTCTCAGGATTCCCCTCCACCGTCCATTCCGAATCTCCCCCTGAGAGGGGAAAGAAACCCAATAAACCCTCCCCCAAACGCAAAAGCTGTTTAGGTGTCAATAGGGTTGGCGTTCCACCCCCGAAGAAGAGGGTTTTCAGAGGTCGGGGGGGACAAATCTGGCGTACGAGGGCTGCCTCCCGCAAGAGTGCCTCTACGTAATCCTCCTGATCTAAACCCGAGTGTGGACGGAAAGCAACAAAATCGCAATAATGACATTTTTTAGGACAGAAAGGTATGTGGACATAGAGGGCCGTGGGCGTCGGTATAGAAACTGGCACGAAAAACACTCCCCCAACCCTTGTATCCAAAACAATCCTCGACCTGAATTCCCAAACGGGTAGAATGGGGATCATGGAACATCGTACGCACGGATGGAAAAATATCCTAGACAAGGGACAAAAGGAAACTACATGAGGGTTCAAGCCCCGTTACCGTGAACACCCCTCCGTACTACTACATACAGCAAATCCACATACCAGACCAACGAAAAACAACCCCCACATCCCTAGATCAAGGGGAATAGACAATACGTTCACGCCCCATACCCGTCCCCTCTTCATAAATATCCCTAAGTCCCCGGAAAAAACCCAAATCATTCTACAAAGGGAGCCCTCTAATCACTCATCCTCCCCACGACGCAAAACTGCCATAAAGGCATCCTGTGGTATTTCAATACTACCGATGGCCTTCATTCGTTTCTTGCCTTCCTTTTGCTTTTCCAATAACTTCCTTTTCCTACTAACATCCCCACCATAACACTTGGCCAAAACATTTTTACGCATAGCACGAATTGTTTCACGTGCTATAACGCGTCCCCCTAAGGCAGCCTGAACAGGAACTTCGAACATTTGTCGGGGAATCAATTGGGCCAGTCGCTCCACGAGAACCTTAC
Source organism: Pasteuria penetrans (assembly GCF_900538055.1). NCBI lineage: Bacteria > Bacillati > Bacillota > Bacilli > Caryophanales > Pasteuriaceae > Pasteuria > Pasteuria penetrans. The sequence continues at coordinate 1,827,728 of NZ_UZAC03000001.1, read as the reverse complement.
CACGGGCATAGGCACGATCTCTGTGCACAATGGAGGACAGGGCATCCACCGACTCGCCATTGAGCAAAATATCAAGCTTGACAAGCTGCGAGGAACGATAACCCGCGGGTTCATAGTCAAAAACAGCAAACCCCCGTGTATGAGATTTGAGCCGATCAAAGAAATCGTAAACAATTTCCGCCAACGGCAATTCATAAACGATTCGTACCCGGTCACGTTCGAGATAAACGATATCCTTGTAAACACCGCGCCGCGATTCACACAATTCTAGCACGGGTCCGATCCCCCCTTGGGGCACTCGTATGAAGGCAGTTACGTAGGGCTCCTCGATCCGATCCACCTTCTGCATGGGTGGAAGGGCAGTTGGGTTGGCTACAGAAAATTCCTCCCCATCCTTCAGAACCACCTTATATACAACACTAGGAGCTGTGGCAATTAGGGGGACCTTATATTCCCTCTCGACACGTTCTTGTACGATTTCCATATGCAAAAGACCCAAAAAACCGCAGCGAAAACCAAAGCCCAAGGCAACCGATGTCTCAGGTTCATAGGTGAGGGCGGAATCATTCAACTCCAATTTTTCCAACGCCTCACGCAGTAGCTCGTAAGAATCCGTATCAGTGGGATAAAAACCACAAAACACCATGGGAGGCATACGACGGTATCCCGGTAGGGCCTCCCTCGCCGGGTTTTCCTCCCCCGTGATCGTATCACCCACGCGGATATCCTTGACACGCTTGATATTGGCGATCAGAAAACCCACCTCACCCGTACCCAACCGGGACAAGGAAACCGCATGGGGTGTCTGTACCCCCACCTCCGTTACTGTGAACACCTTTTGCGCAGCCATACAACGAATTTGCATACCCGGATGTATGTAACCATCGATGACACGCACAGAAACAATGACGCCCTTGTAGGTATCGTAACGAGAATCGAAGACCAAGGCGCGGAGCGGCGCCCCCGGATCCCCCTCCGGGGGGGGAATCTGATGAACGATATTCTCTAGTACATCCCGAATACCAACGCCCTCCTTAGCGGATATACGGAGGGGGGTCATGGGGGATAAACCAGCAATCTCCTCGATTTCCGACTGCACACGCTCGGGATCAGCATTGGGAAGATCAATTTTATTGATAATGGATATAACTGCCAACTCACTACCCAATGCCAGATCCACATTTGCCAGAGTTTGAGCCTCCACACCCTGGGCGGCATCCACTACCAACAACGCTCCCTCACAAGCCTGCAAACTACGTGAGACCTCGTAACTAAAATCCACATGGCCCGGGGTATCAATCAAATGCAAAGTATAAGTTTTCCCATCCCGCGCCTTGTAGAGGAGCCGCACACTCTGTAGTTTGATCGTAATACCCCGTTCACGCTCTAGGTCCATTGTATCCAACAACTGATCCTGCTTTTCGCGGTCCGTAATGGCACCGGTGGACTCCAAGATTCGATCGGCCAATGTAGACTTTCCATGATCGATATGTGCAATGATCGAAAAATTTCGGATCAACGATAAAGACTTCTCATCCTTCACGCAATGCCTCCCTCCACCAACTATCACGGGCCATAACATTCCCAAACCCGTTCCTCAGATACAGGGCCGTCTGGCGCAATTGTAGACTTTCCTGGCACCGGGTTCAACCCCCACGATCTCTACAGAGGGAACCATCTGTAGAGATCCATTCCCTAATCTACTCCCCAAACACTAATATTGGCGATGGACCCCACCCATTGGAGCAGGGTCGAAGACCCCCAAACTGTTGATACGCAGGGTAGCTCCCTCTTGTCCGTGCTGTAATGCTTCAGTGCCCTCTGAGGGGAGGGTGGCCAACGACAGGAAGATCAATTTTTATTAGAATAAATTTTTAATATTTATTTTATATATTTATATTGTTTGTTTCGCTTGATACATGAAATATGAATTCATATACCAAGGATGTTGCTTTCCCCGATCCTGTGATTAGCATGAGCGGATATGGAAGATTTTGTTAGGGAAGTACCCTGGTTTTGGATGGTTATGTTCCTTTCAATAAAATATATGTATATTTTATTTTTATAAATATTATCATTAAATATAAATATCAGTGAACAGCGGTTAGGATAGTAATGCTTGGTACTACCATCGAAAAGAAGCGATTCGACAATTACCGATCGAAATATTGGTTCCCCCCTGACCCATAATAAAATTTAATGAATATAGTAGTGTTATTTGATCGATCGTACTTGCTCTTTCATCCCATGCCCCTTTAGTCAATAGATCAGCACGATATTTTGCAATAAATAGTTTATTCATGATTATTATGTATAAACTAAATTGTACTCACATTTCGTTGGTTAAAAAACCGGTAAAAAACACTAGAAAAGCCATCTGCTTCCCTATTGTAGATGAAAAATATAAGGAGATTAGAGGACAGGTGGTCCCCCAGCATTGTAACACAATACCGAATACCTACGGAACAAGGAAGATAGAAAAAATAATTTTTTCTTCTTAAAATCCTTTGTTATCCGCAGTAGGTCCTGACAACCCTTTCGATGCAGGATTGGCCTACACCCTTCTCGGTCTGTTTTTCGCTGAATATGAACCCCTGTATAATGGAGAGATATGATAATGACCGCAATACCATAGGGGGGCCATGCAAATATATACCTGTCCCATTGATTATGGACATGATTAGGGAGTTTCTAAAATGTAGCAATCCCCATGCCGATTGATCAACTTCCCTGTGAGGGCCCTTTTTTGATGCATGGGGTGGTAAAAAAGGTAAACCAATCATAGGCGAAAGAACACCATATAAAACCCCCTTGATCCAAAACCGCCCAAGATCGAGGGTGAGACATTGTGTGAAGGGTATGTTGATAACCTTGTCGGGGCCCGTGATGAGGGGAAGGGATTGGATAGGATCACCCACATAAGTACCCAAGGAGCATTTCATTCCGATAAGGATTTCGGGGTCCACTATAGATCCAACCATGCACTAGAGAACGACAAAACCTTATACTTCTATGGAGGGTACAACGATCATGAGGTAAAGGAGACGGCTAAGGAACGTACTATCGACACCCAACGAATAGAACAGAGAGAACGGAAAATCCCAACAAGAAAGGGTAAGCTGGTGTAAGAGGGGAGGGGGTGGAACGATCCATCGATGCCCTGGTGGCAAAACAAGACCTCCGACTCATCCATCACGTACCAACCCGAGGGGAATGGCAAGAGTAAGACTCCATTGTGTTCCATCCGGGTTTCGATCCGATATTGCTTAGTCCAGCTTACGATCATCTCCTTGTTTCAGATTATGCGTTGGCTGATCCAGGATGGACCCTTCAACCCCTTCGCTCCACCCTCATTACAAGGGTTTCAAGTAGACCCAACCCCCTGTTCACGGAAGCCTTGGTATATCCTTAGCCCTTTTTTACACCTGGCGCTAAGGACCGGTATCCGTACGGACAATCCTCTCGTGGTTCCCTACGAGGGGCCTACATCAGGGTCCTTCCCTCTGTGCGCCGGATGCTGCCAGGACCATAGGTGGGTTCACCCCCCATAGCTTCGTTCCAAGGATAGATCCCCCGTTTCGACATCAACTGCGCCTTTCGATGCTTTCCTCCCATGGTTCGCCTTACGAATCTCCCTGATTCACACCGGACAGGAATTCTTTGTCCTGCTTTTCCCCGGAACGCACCATCCCTGCCCTCTACAACAGTAGCCCTGGGTGGTTTGAAACCTTCTTACCACCTGCCGGTTTCAGGGGAGCCCTCCCCTATTACTCATAGGACACGGCACAGATCCATAAGCAAACTTGAATATATTAAACCTTAAATTAATTTATAGTAAGAAAAATATTGCAATACGTGTATGCTGATTCGATCCCCTTCATACTCTTTGTTATTACTGATCATAAAAAACTATGAATCATAAAAAATCAGGGACCTCCCAAGTCCTCCTGATTCCATAACTATATAAAATTCGAATATACGTAAGGAAGATAGGGTCATATCCTATTTTGTATATATATTCCAAATATTATTATAAATATTGGTGGCCTAACCATAACTGGAGAACCGATCTTCTATGGATAGTATGATTTCATAAAGTTTTATGTAGTTATTTTTATGAATCCGCAAAATCCCACTTTCCATTTTTATTTGAACCTCAAGAAACAATTGTGAACCTTGTCAACCGCACTAACACCAGCTATAAATCACTGACGTGGTCGACCCGTTCGAGTAAATTCCCCTAGAGCACACCCCCTTACCAACCACCTACCAGGGAGTCCGCTTATTCTGACCCATAGGACGTAAAAATGCAAAAAACCAAGGGTTCACAGAACCATCCCACCCTTGACTGTGCCATGACATTATTGTTACACTGATAGCCGGATCGGTTGCGGATCTATCTTGATTACAATCATATTTTTTTGCAAAAAATCATCATGATTTTATGAGAGTCAGGGGTTTATGATCTTGAAAACAAATGGGAGGAGCACTTTTCCACGCGAGATGGCAACGTCCCCAACAACCCAACGTCCTATGAACCGAAGAGAGGATATTGTTCGCATGGCTGCCCAATTGTTCAGTGAGCGTGGATACCACGGTACCAAGGTCCGGGACATCGCCGCTGCCTGCGATCTGTTGTCAGGGAGCCTGTACACGCACATTCGTAGCAAAGAGGAGTTATTGTTTTCCATTTGCGTTCAAGGTGCCCAAGTCTTTCTGAACAGGGCTGATCCTATCGTTCAATCTTGTGTCCATCCCATCAAGAAACTTCGGCTCCTCCTACGGACCCATGTCACAACCGTGGCCGAAGAACGCGAAACTGCCACTGTTTTCTTTCACGAGTGGCGTGCGCTACGTAACGATCATTTGCAAATCGTACGCGAATATCGTAATCGCTATGAGGGAATTTGGAAGTCCATACTGAGGGAGGGCGTCTCCCAAGGGATCTTTTTGCCTACCAATAACTCTATAGTCTGTAAGATATGGCTCTCCGTGGGAAATTGGACGTACCAGTGGTATCGTGCGGACGGACCTCTAAATCCAGCACAACTGGCAGATCTCCTAGCGGATCTTCTACTGCAGGGAATGATCGTTCGCAGGGATCAAAATTCTGATTCGCAAAATGGGAATCATTTAGAAGTGTCAAAAAAGGATCGATGAATTCTATCCTCCTATGTCCCTGTACAACCCACCTATGGTGCTGTTATGGAGGGAAATAATCTGACAATCCCCCCCCTCAGAGTATTCGTTTTTGGAACCTTATCCTCATCTTGATTGAGTAAAAAAAATAATAGATATATCCATTTTTACAGTGCTTAGGGTGTCGGATCAAAAAAGTATAAATAGTGCTGATCCGTTACCTAGGTACGGCTCACTTGTGTCTTTGATTTTTCCATTGTAAAGTTGCAATATTAAATTTTTATAAATAAAATCATAATACATTGTATAAATAACCCCCTATACAGTCATAGGGGAAACCGTGCAATTTCTAGTTGCATCCCAATCGCATACGTAAATTCTCCGGAAGGATCTACCTAGGGATTTTTTGAGGGGTTTACCCCTATACATATTTTTGCTTATTTCTGCTTCTGTAAGGCAATATCCGAATGGGTGTGTGCATCTTTCGAGGGGATTTTTAGTCCTGGTGCTACCGCGAAAAAAGATATCAAACTTATTAGAATATTTTTGTATATTAAATGATGTATTTAGGAAATGTTTATATTGTTAATGAGTATAGAAATAGTCTGTTCGAGTATTTCCGGCGTAAGTGCTTTGGGGTGGAAAGGTACCCCTTTCTGGGGGATTACACCTGAAAATTTCGTACGATCGGTTATTTTTTGTTGAACTACCGAAATCACCGTGGGATCATAGGAACCGGTTCCTATCTCGTCCCTTTTGCGCACACCAAAGAAACCGACATGAAGTCGAATTTTTTTATCTAAATAGTATTATATATTAAATTCTATGTAGTTATGGGTGATCTTATCCTTCTCTTCCTGATCTTCTTTTGAAAATAACGAACGGCCTGGGATAAATTATAAGCAGATCCTTTTGCCATCATGGCCCGTGCCACCCTCGTCTTACCACGCACCTTCATTTTGGCCGCCTGAAAACGATTCTTCATAGAAGAACAAACCCCTTCCACAGCTGCACGATGATTCCCCTTCTCTTTGTATCCCGGTTGCTCCATTTTGTCTCGTTGTTCCGCCGTTGAATAATAGGACTGATCTGTGGTGCGCAGGACCCTTCCCCCCCTCTTCAGAGGTTTGGCGGCGCATTGATCGGCAAATTTACATCCCCCGCAGGTTCCCTCATGGAAGCGGGCCACTATCTTACCCTTGCCCTTCTCTCCGGGTTGGTACGTGGATGAGTCGGGGGTCTTGCCACCAGGACACCGATGGATCTTTCCATCCTTCCCCCTCTTGAACCCACTTACCCTCTTTTTACTGGGATTTTCCTTTCTTCCCAACATATCGGTTGGGTGTATATTGATAGTACGTTCTTTAGCCGCCCCCCTTACCTCGTGGCAGTTGTACCCTCCGTCAAAATACAAGGTCTTGTTGTCCTCTGGTGCATGGTTGGATATATAGTCAACTCCAAAATCCTTATCGGAATGAAGTGCCCCTTGGGTATTTACATGGGCGACTAAACTCACTCCCTTCTCCTCATCACGGGCCTCGACAAGGTTACAAACATATTCCTCTACACAATTTGCTTACCCTTGATACGACATTGGGCGTCTGGATCAAAGGGGCTTTGCAGACTGAGGGTGGCTAACGAAAGGGGTATTGTTGTAGCCGCTTACACCCCGCGGGCGCAGGAGATTGTGACATCGGTTGATGAATTGGGAGGCAGTGGGAAAGGGATAATCACGGGCCTAAGGGGACGAACAAGTTATGAATGATAAATATAGGAGTTACTATATAAAAAATGGGGATTGATCCTGCTCCGCACCCCCACAGGGAAGATGTTTAACTATCAGACCGTGGTGGACCAAAAACCGGGGGATGAACCACCGCTCCCCCACGGTTCATCCCGACGTTAGCACCCCACCTCGGTTTTGACATGGACTACGCTTTTCGATGCGTCTTCGAACGGTATCTCCCCGATTCCCACCTGACAGGGTCAAATACCCTGCCTTTTCCTAGATCGCTCACAGCCAGGGCATTTGACCCCAGCGTCGAGTAGACCCGGCATTTCAGCCGAGTCCCTCACAGAACTGGACGTGATACTCTCGCATCATCCAGCTCTTCTCATCCCATCCCAATCTTCAGACCCTTTAGGTCCTACTTCGATTATAGGGATGTTGCTCCGAGGTTCCAGTGATCTCCTCTAGCGGATCTCCCACTAAAGTTTCATTTTACTGTCCTCCTCAGGATGAGTCAGCCCCTTCGCTCCACTTCCATTACAGAAGCTTCCACACTACTATGAGCTGATCCGACTTCGTGCACGGAACCAACAGAACTAGATTTCCCAAGGCCCCCCTTTTCGGACGAAGTGAAAATCATGAAAATAGAGAAATTAGGACCCACAGGATCAGATAAAATGAGAATTCGTTATATCCTAAAGTCCATTGTCAACCGTCCATCCCCGGGAATCAGGTGTTCCTGTGAGGATTCGGGAAATTTGGGACAAAAATTTGTGAGAGCGGGATTCGACAAGAAACGGAAAATAAAACACGGCATCCTTGGCTTATGGGAAATTGAATCCGTTATGAAACCCCAACGATGGAGATGTACCTACTGCGAGAACAAATTCAACCATGTGTATGCATTTGTTGAGAAATGGAAAAAATATGCAGATTTTTGTAGGGAAATGTTCTCGTCAACGGCAGTTATATCTTCAGCAGCGAAGGCAACAAGGTTACATGGAATACCGGTGAGAACAGGTTATACCCTATTTTTTGATGAATTTCTTCCTAGAAAGAGAAAAGAACTCGAGGAAAAGGCCATTAGGCAGGCCAGGGAACAGGGACGCTGTTTGACCATCGATATAGATGATACATCGACAAGGAAAGGTAAGAACTACGCAAGCTATATCTATGATACAAAACTTGGGTCTGTATTGGCTGTGATAAAAGGCCGAAAATATGAGGAACTTATGGACTACCAGAGGCAAAATCACCACCTATATGAACTTGATCCAGCGGTTATTGCCATGGACCGAGCCCCTACCTATACTAAGTTTGCTCTATCGGAATTCCCCAACGCGCTTATTGTGTTTGACCGCTTTCACATCATCAAGAATATAAGGGATCTTACCTTACACCCTCCTCTGAAAGTCACTCTTAGGGATAAGCGATTTGCCTCCACCATAAAGGAATTGTTACTTGACCTACTATGGAAAAATTATCGAGAAGAACTTTCCGATCAAGAGAGGAATATTCTTAATGAATTACCTAGTTGTTCAGAAAAATTAAAGAATAAGTATGAATATATTACAGATTTGTTAGCATTTTACAAGAAAAAGGAGAAATTCTTCCCCCGTGATTTCTTTGTTTTCCGCTGGCATTTGTCTTGTCATCTGCACCGGGAATGGGTGGACTGTATGTATAAGGAACTCGAAAATTGGAAATATCTGTCCAGGATCAAAGGGTTCGTAAAGGACGCCCTGAAGAAAAAACACAGAGGATTACTTCCCGAATCCAAGAGGCTACTCCTGGAAAAAATATTTCATCTTGCAGATTGGCATAAACTTGGGGAAGCCTACGAATTTATAGAGGATGTTGGAAAATGGTATGACACCGATTATCCCACTTTTACCGAGGCTTACAATAATCTGCACGCTCTCATCGGGGTAGGATTACAGCACGACCACAAGAACATTAGAAAAGGTGCAGAGAGCTTACAGAGGGGGCAACAGTCCATTGCAAATTACCATCGAGGAGACAAGGCTACCAACGCTCTTATAGAGGGAAAGAACTGTGCCACCAAGCTTGACTTTCGCCAACGTTTTGGGGTTCGGATTTGGAGGAACTATGAGAACCTTGCTATCGTATGTCGCAATAGCCACTTGGAAAACGATCAGGGGGTAAATTGCCGGAATGTTTCATAATATTAATATAGTGTTTAATAAACATAAAATAAAATAAAAATGCATTCAATAATTTTGGATACATAATAGAAAAAAGCACATACTTTTATTTTTATTTATTTTATAAATTAATAGAGACAGATGCTCTTCGGCATGGGCTCGTGTACAATAAACTGAATAAACAAACTAATTATGGGGAAGAGTGGGCCCCATCTAATTCATCCTTGCAATCCAGAATTAGAAAAAAACCGCCCAAGGATATTCCGGGTCCGAAGTTTGGCCAAGAGCCCCAGCCGGTTACGAAGGGCCGAGCAACCTTCATCTCTTGAACGACTTCTTGACACACAGCACTAGGCGGTTTGTAACCTGCTACCTACCAGCCGGTTACGAAGGGCCGAGCAACCTTCATTTCTGAACGACTTCTTGACACACGGCGCCTTAGACGGATTTTCCTCGAAAGGTGCCAGCTAGAACTAGAATTTGGTTCTGGGGAGGGGCATGGGTTTTTTCTGTGCGGTAGGGAGGGAAGGATGTAACTCACTGTGGGAAAGAAGATCGGGGGAAGGGGGTATGGGTTTTCCCGGTGCGGTAGAGAATTTGGTTCTGGGGAGAGGCATGGGTTTTTTCGATGCGGTAGGGAGGAAAGAATGTAACTCACTGTGGGAAAGAAGATCGGGGGAAGGGGGTATGGGTTTTCCCGGTGCGGTAGAGAATTTGGTTCTGGGGAGAGGCATGGGTTTTTTCGATGCGGTAGGGAGGGAAGAATGTAACTCACTGTGGGAAAGAAGATCGGGGGAAGGGGGTATGGGTTTTCCCGGTGCGGTAGAGAATTTGGTTCTGGGGAGAGGCATGGGTTTTTTCGATGCGGTAGGGAGGGAAGAATGTAACTCACTGTGGGAAAGAAGATCGGGGGAAGGGGGTATGGGTACGGCAGGGGAAGAAGGGAAGGAAGGGGAGGAAGAATGTGACTCACTGTGGGAAGGAAGATCGGGGAAAGTAGGTGGTATGTCAGATTGACTGAATCGTTTTTTGAGTTGGAAATCGCGTGCAGCGGTGTAGACAGATCTATTAGGTTTATCGGGATGGGGAAAATCTACAAAAAAAGTGGATCTTCCTTCTGAATAGGGTTCTGCCTGCGCCTCTTCCCTCCTTCTTATACCTTCTGCCTGTACTAGCCATCCAAGACGGTCTTGTAAAGTATGGAAATCGTAAGGAGTAGATCTGAATTCCCCTGTTCCACCGTGGGTTGTATTCTCTCGCATAGCGTGGGTGGGGGTTCCCGTGGAAAAAATCCCCAGCAGTCCTAATAGCGATAAGGTTATGATTCTTTTTTCTTTTTTCATTGCGTAGATCATCCTTTTAATTTATTAAATTTTATATAATATTGGTGTTAGTGTACGTGGTAGGGGTGATCATGGGCACTGTTCGTGATGTTGGGTTAAAAATATGGATAGTACTAGTTGTTCATTCAGGCATCCCTATCCTAGTTTTTGTGGTTGCTATCATAATGATGATGACATAATGTTTACTGATATTTTTTTGGATACCTTTTTCATTTAATATAAATATTAAATGAAAAATTTTTAGTATATTTCCAGGAAATTAGAAACCTTGCTGGGTACTCCGAATCCTATACCCTCCTCAACATATCATTTCTTTATTTTTCCAATGGATACATTAATAATTGTACCATATTACTTTATATAATGAAAAGATACAATATTGTGTCGAGTAGGGCTGACTATTTCAGCCAACCCTTCCATAGAACTGTCATACGAACTTTCTCATTCGATCCCAATTTTCAGACCATTTATGGGGTCCTACCTCGTGGGGGGACGGTCAGATCTTTCTGTACGGAACCTCCATACGTCAAAAAACCCGCTCCAGTAAGGAGAAGGGTTTTATTTGTTTAAAAATGTTAATTGGGAATCCAACCCGAACCCTTGTATCTATCTTTCTCTATACCTTTCAGGCCTCATTGGGTATGATTTAATATATATTCATAGATGCATTTATATTATTATTTTTATTTGATAATTATGAATATGATACAAGGATTGCCCCTATCGTGTCAGATTCAGATGATGATGATCCCCATAATGTGTACTTGTGAGGCCTGTAAAACCTTATTGGGGGGTTCCCAAAGGCCCGGTAACACTTGCACACTTGCATTGCAGTGTTAGGAATTCCGTCCCTTCCATTAGACCCAGGGGATTGGGAAGTTCCACTGGCACCCATATCATACCCCGGTGGTGTATCAGACCTTGTGGAACCTAGGGAGAGACCAGCGGGAAATCGCTAACAGCTGCGGTATCCGGATCAGGACTGGGCCTAAATTGTACAGACCCTTGCGCGGGGAATCCGAAACCCAGGGAGGCAGTGGCACCTGTTTTCGGAGATCCTTGTATACTCATGGGACCTTGATAAACCGGGGGACCAACAGGGGTACCCACAGTGACGCCCCCGGAATCTAATCGAACCTACATTCAGGAATTCCGTACATCACCTACGGGATCCCCTAGATTCTTCCCCCGAGGGGATCAGGAATGTGGGCTAAGAGGACACCGGGGAATCTGGTACGGTGGTAAGCCGGATACCACCAGGACGTATCAAACCATTGTAGCCATTTTCTATAACAAAAGCTGATTATGCCGTATCCATAATAAACCATTGCAACATTCAATAGTTTGTTTTGCCAACGAGGCAAGGATGTTCCCCAATTCTTGGCAATCTCCTTTCCATCCCTTTATACATATCTCCATAAGACTCCGACAGTTTTTCTCGACACGCCCTATTCTAAACCCAAAACATTTTTCCTTATCAGAAATTTCTTCATCAAGGATTAGATACCCTTCCTTGAATGGGAAAATAAGGGGGGATTTTTCCATCCTCAGTCCAGCTATGTGGGCTGCTCTCTCTTGTTCCTCTGTGCTGCGAAATCCACCTTTCCAATCAGCCCAGCGGCTTATGAGCCTATTCATACTCTCAATCCTATTAGTATTCAATAAAACCCTAATAATTTCTGGATTACTAAAAAACTTGACAACATTCGTATGTGATTCTATATTTACACATAAGTATTCTATAGCGTCTTTCATTTCACCACCGTAGGTGGACTCGAGGGCGGACTTGAGAAGCCCAAATCTTTCCCAAACCTCTTCCTTGGTGGTGCCTTTTAAGACCCAGTAAGCTGCCTTCAAAAACACCGATCCCAATGGTCCTTTCAAACATTTCGGGATCTTTTTTCCTAGGTTACGAGTGAGGTGGACACCGCAGTAATGCAGCTCGGCTTGCGGAAATATCTTATCTCGTAAACCGGCGAACGACCGATGACGGTCGCTCAACATTAACTCCACATTCTTTGTAGAGAAACCCCGCTTCACCAGTTCCCCAACAAGCAGGGCATAATTGTCGGTAGATTCACTGTCCACGCTCTTACAACCCAAATATACCAGCTTGATGCCCTCGTCATCTATGAAGATCCCGAGGGCTGTAAGTACGGGTTTTCCCCGTTTACGCTTCTTTTTCCTCTTACCCTTATGGGTGATGATGTCAGTGTGATCATAGGAGGCATCCAACATGATGCCAAAACATTTGTAACCGCTCAAATCCTGGTTACCAAAAGAATCTAGCCTGTTATAAAGAGGTTGGATATGGGATTTTAGAGTGGATGGCGAGATCTCGATACCCCTTGCCTCATACAAGAGTTCGGATATACTCTGAAATGATATGCCTCTTATCCAAGAACCTTCCACTAATTTGAGATCACGATATCCCAAAATACCCGAATCGCCAATCATTTGAGTGGTAACGGCCTCACGCAATTGAGGAATGCGTATTTTCAACCCGTTTCGTTCACGAAGGGTGAACCCATTACGAGAGTTTCCGGGCATCATTCCATGGTTATACCATTGCTCAAAGCACAAACCTACTATTAGGCCCCCTGGTATAATAGGTCCAGGTGGGTATAATGGGAGCTGGTCCCCGTAAGGGGTGAACACGGAAATGGCACGGAGAAAATTTTCGTTAGAATTCAAGCAGAGGGCAATTGAACAGGTCAGGGGTGGGCAACATGTTGTCCAGGTATCTAGACAGCACGATCTTGCTGTTAGCACGATTAACCGTTGGATAAAGGAGGACAGGGAGGGTGTATTAGCCAGCTCATTCTCCTCCTCAAAAGGTCATCGTACGATGGATTCTTCGTCCCTCCGGTCTCTGCAGAAGGAGATTGATGATTTAAAGAGACTCCTGGGCAGTAAAGAATTGGAAATTAGTCGATGGAGGGAGAGAATGGGAGGGAAATGAAGAAAAAACGCTATGATATGAAACTAAAGAAGAAAATAGTCGAGGAAGCTCTACGTAGCGATAATATGTCTGAGATTGCTCGCAAACACGGACTCGCCCCTAGAACCGTTCGGGGTTGGGTAAAGCAGTACGAGGTGAAGGAGGATCTATGGAAAAAAACCAGGGATAGTGCAAAAAGGGTTTCCGCGAACGAACAAGATGTTTCATATAAAACAATTATGAAATTGAGGGAGAAAATTTACCAATTGGAGAAAGAGATGAAAAAACAAAAAGAGGGGGATCAACTTAGGATTGCGATCTTAGAGGACCTTATAAAAAAGCTGGATCTCTGCCCCCAGGATCGGATTGAGGTGGCAGAGTGCTGGATGAGACAGGGGTATTCTCAAAACAGGACCTTAGATATTGTCCATATATCGAAGTCCGTTTATCAAAAATATAGGAGGAATAAGAAAACGATTCCGAAAAACGATGGGAAAAAAATAGTTCGTATGCATCATAAAAGAGAAAAGAAGAAAGGAAACATCCCTGGATATGCCTTGGATGGGCAGGGGAAAAAAATAAGTGATCAACAAGTCATGGATATTGTAGTAACCCATCTGGAGGAAAATAAGTTTGATGCCTATGGTTATCGAAAACTCGCATACAAACTGAGAAAAAAGGAGGACATTATTGTCAATCACAAGAAGATGTCGAGTAGGGCTGGCATTTCAGCCAACCCTCTCACAGAACCGTACTTAATAGTCTCCCATTATACGGCTCTTATTGCCCCATTAGGATCTTGTCCTATTCAGATGCCAGTGTACAAACAGCCTTCGGTACTTTCCCCGTATATATCGAACCCATCTCAGGGCCTTTTTCCAATTGTTCAGCTTTTTGTATTTCTTCGTGGCCCATCGAGCCAGAACTTGGTCGATGTGGTCACGCAAGAAACTCCTAATGGCCGAAGGGTAGAAGGCGCCATAATAGGTAAGCCATCCCATGAGTTTGGCATGGAGAAGGTTTGCTATCTCCTCCAGATCTATGCCCACTCTACTTGGGATGCCCAGCTTCCCAACTTGCCTAGCTATCTTGCTTTTAGATTTTTGGCTTATGGCTGGTACGAAACCCACAAATCTCACCCCTGTACGACGACTTCTGACCTCACGGGCCTTGAATGCGTACCCTAGAAAATCAAAGGCAACAACATCATGATTCCCGTTCCGCCTATCATCTTCACAGTAGAAGATTTTGGTCTTCTCCGGATGCAGTTCCAGCCCGCACTCTGCCAATCTTTGCCGAATTTCTGAAAGAAGATGTTCAGCTTGCGCTTTGTTCCGGCAGTGGACGATAATATCATCTACATACCTCGCAAAACGTATATCGGGGTGCTCCGTTTCTATCCATTGATCAAAAGCGTAGTGCAGGAACAGATTGGCCAGGAGGGGACTTACGACTCCACCTTGCGGCGTGCCCTTAACCCTTTCCTCGCTCGTCCCATCAGGTAATAATACCGGTGCCTTAAGCCACCTCTTGCAATAGAGTAACGTTACTTTATCCGCCCCAACGTGCTCAAGGGCCCTCAAAATGAGGTGATGCGGAATGTTGTCAAAGAAGCCCACTATGTCGAGGTCGATTCCCCAGTCGTACTCCCAACAGCGCTCACGGGTTACACGTAACGCCTGATGCGCTGATCTCTTGGGGCGACATCCATAGGAATCTCCATGAAAGTGGGTCTCTAGGAGAGGCTCAAGCCGATTCTTTATTACCGTCTGGGCTACCCGGTCTGCTACCGTGGGTATGCCAAGTGGCCTTTTTCCACCGCATGACTTGGGAATCCACACACGCCTAACCTTGGAGGGGAAGTAGGATCCTGCGCAGAGTTGATTCCATATCACATACAAATTACTTCTCAGATCGTATGCGAATGCGGTAATCGTCTGCTGATCCACTCCAGGACCTCCATCGTTAGACATTACCTGATGCCACGCCTTCAGTACCTCTTTCTGCTGTATATTGTATCTGTCTGGATTTTGGTCCGATGTTGCTTGCTTCATACCAGTCTCCTCTTCCGGTAATTTCCATCCAAGTTGCTGTACTTCTCTGAAACATGCAGGCAATTCAACCCCTTCGCTCCACTTCCATTACAGAAGCTTCTACACTACTATGGGTTGATCCGACTTCGTGCACGGAACCTCGGTTAGCCCTCGGTCTTTACATCTGGCGACAGCCAGACGCCGTACGACGATCTCTCAAGTTCCGATCAAGAGCCTAAATCGGGTTCATCCCGCCTATACACCGCATGCCACCGGGGCAGAAGATAGGTCGCCCCCCACGGTTCATCCCGACGTCCGATACCCACATCGGTTTTGACATGGACTACATTTTTCGATGCGTCTTCGAACGGTTCGCTTTCGCTGATCTCCCCGATTCCCACCTGACAGGGTCATGCCCTGCCTTTTCCTAGATCGCTCACAACCAAGGCATTTAACCCCAGCAGCACTAGGCGGTTTGTAACCTGCTACCTATCAGCCGGTTACGAAGGGCCGAGCAACCTTCATCTCTTGACCGACTTCTTGACACACGTATCGCCTCTGTAAGGAGGAGGGACTTCTCCGTTATCGGGGGAGGAGGCGTCGTTCCTCCCCGCCTGCCCACAGAGCCTACGAACGACACATAACGGCTTCTAACCAGCTTTGGGAGATGGACATCCGGGTCAACCCCCTATTTTCAACCCACCACGGCAAAATAGCCCTACCATCCGTCTTGTGCGACACAAAGCAAGCCGATGCCCCGTTTTCTTCGTAATGATTCCCGAATTTATAAACCATTTTTATGATATTGCTTCATATAACCCCCGACTCTAGCTCCATTCGTTCTCATCAGGTCCGGTTTTCTGAAAGTAATCCAAAGTAGGAAATTGCCCCCGAAACCGTGGGCAAAATGTAATTTATAGTGCATCCCGAGCCAACTTTTCGATACACCCAAAACCGAAAAAAGCGATCCAAAGGGTAGGTGCTAGGTAAGCCCGGGGGGGTCCTTCACCTGGGATGCCCTAACGGACATCCCTCGGCCCCGCTGGGAAAAGCAGCCTATTTCGGAGCGAAACAGACTTGTATTTATGGATTATCATTCAACCACTAATTTTTGATCGAAACCAATGACCCCATTTATTACCTGTTGTAAAAAACAAATTGTAAATAATAAAACAAATCTCATTAACATTTATTACCTAAAATTAAGTAGGTAAATTATAAAAAATAGATGAAATTGGCCTGAAATCGGGATTTTTAAACGCAATTAAAGACACCGTATACTAACATTATAAAATATAATAAAAAATGTATTATTATATTTATCAAAATTCGATCTTATTAGGGTAGATTATGCAATTGGAGTGATAAATTTATATAACCTTAACAGCCCCGATTAGACCCTGGTTTCGGGGGTCCTTTATGATTTTCCTGTATTCGTGTGGTGTCAAATACCCCAAGCTTCCATGACAGTACTCCTCGTTGTAATGCCTTACGAACGCAACATGTTCCTTATGGAATTCCTCAAAATTGCGAAACTCAAACCTGTCATAGAGATCACTTTTTACAATACTATGGTAGGATTCAATATGCGCATTATGGTTGGGTGATTTATTAGGTATTCGTTCATGATGGATTTCTTCCGCCCCAACGAAACCATAGAATTCATGACTAATGAATTGGGAACCATTATCTGTTCGTATTACAGGCTTGTTCTCCCCTTTTCCAACATATTTGTTTAGAGCCATCTGAACCCCTTTCACTACATTCCTTGATTTACAGGACAGATAGCTATCAGAGAAGACAATACTTCTGTCAAAAACATCTATGATGCTAAAAACTTGAACCATGGTATGATCCGCAAGTCGTTTATACTGAATATCCATCTCCCAAAGTTGGTTGGAAGCCGTTATTTTCCGTTCATAAGCTCTGTTGGCTGGTAGGGAGGATCGACGCTTTTTTCCCCGGTAGCGAAGGATTCCTGACTCCTTACAGAGTCGATGCATTTTCTTGTGATTGACAATTATACCCTCTTTTTTCCTAAGTTTGTATGCGGTTTTTCGATAACCACAAGCATCAAATTTATTTTCCGTTATTTGTGCTAACACAATATCCATGATTTTTTCATCACTTATCTTTCTCCCCTGCTTATCCAGGGCATATCCTGGAAATTTCCCCCTTTCTTTTATCTTCCTAGAATGCATTATGCTAACCACTTCCTTCCCATTATCCTGCGGAGTGGCGGCTCCCTGATTCCTCCTCTGTCTCCAGTAAACAGACTTCGACACGCAAACAATGTCTAGGGTTTTATTCTGTGAATACCCTTTCTCCATCCAGCACTCTGCCACCTCAATCCGATTCTGGGGGCAGAGATTCTGCTTTTTTACAAGGTCCTCCAGAATATTGATTCTGAGCTGATCCTCCTCCTTTTGTTTCTTCAACTGTTTCTTTAGCTGGTAGATCTGTTCCCTTAATTCGAGAACGGTTTTATGAGAAACATCCTGTTCACTCAGGGACACCTTCTTTGCATCATTCTCAGTTCTTTCCCAGAGATCCCCCTTCACCCCGTACTGCTTCACCCAACTCCTGACCGTTCTGGGGATGAGTCCGTGTTTACGGGCAATCTCGGACACGTTACCGTTATGTAAAGCTTCTCTAACTATTTTCTTCTTTAATTACATGTTATAGCTATTTTTCTTCATTTCCCCCCCATCCTTTCCTTCAACCGACTGATTTCCAATTCTTTACTACCTAAGAGTCTCTTTAAATCATCAATCTCCTTCTGCAGAGACCGAAGGGATGGCGAATCCATCTGGCGGTGACCCCTCGGCGAAGAAAACGAACCAACCAACACGCCCTCTCTTTCCTCTTTAACCCACCTGTTGATTGTACTGATAGCAACGTCGCATTGTCTAGACACTTGGGCAATATGTTGTCCACTTTTGACCTGATCAACCGCCTTTTGCTTGAATTCTAACGAGAACTTTTTTCGAGCTGCTTTCATGTTTACCCCCATGGGGAACATGCTCCCGTTATGCCGCTCCAGGTCTATTATACCAGGGGGCCTAATAGCATCCAGCATGAGCGACTTCCCAATGGTACTCCAGTTTTCGTTCTGAGCATCCTCGATGTTTTTGATAGGGTTGTTGTCTTCTCTGAAAGCTACCTATCCTGTAAATCAAGGGATGTAGTGAAGGCAGTTCAAACGGCCCTGGATCAATATGCTGAAAATGGAGAGGATAAGCCCGTACTACGGACAGACAATGGTTCGCAATTCATCAGTCATGAGTTTCATGGATTTATCGAAGCAGAAGGAATCTATCACGAACGAATACCTGTTCAATCACCCAACCACAATGCACACATCGAATCCTATCATAGCCTTGTGAGGGTCAATTTTTTTGAGAGGTTTGAGTTCTGTGATTTCAAAGAGTTTCATAAGGAACATGCTGCATTCGTAAAACATTACAATGAGGAATATTGTCATGGGAGTCTGGGAAATCTGACACCCCACGAGTACAGAAAAATTATGAAACAAGTCCCATCTGGGGAACGATCTAGAGTTGTAAAAGTGATCTAAATACAATATTAAACTTTATATTTAATATAAAAATAAAAAGACATATTTTTTTATCATTAATATATATGTTTAACATAATAAAGACATTATATAATGAAATTATTATTTATTTAACTCATTCTCGCCATTATTTCCCCCCTCTATTCATTATCCCCCCACATACTAACGGCTTCGGGTGGTATCAACTTGTTGATAACCACGCGAGGCAGTTGACTGCGTCTGAGAATGGATGGTAGAGATGGTGGGATGCACGGTAGAGAAGACACAGGGACGAAACAATCCCTTGAACCGTTCTCCGGTATTCCCAAATGGGTTTTCCCATGGGTATTGTTGTAGCCGCTTACACCCCGCGAGCGCGGGAAATTGTGACATCGGTTGATGAATTTGGAGGCAGTGGGAAAGGGATGATCACGAGCCTAAGGGAACGAACAAGTTATGAATGATAAATATAGGAGTTACTATATAAAAAATGGGGATTGATCCTGTTCCGCACCCCCACTGGGAAGATGTTGAACTATTGGACCGTGGTGGACCAAAAACCGGGGGTTGAACCGCCTAGCTCTATAGCGTGCTTTAAACCGTTTGTACAAAACTCCTCTTCAATATCATCCACCCTATGATTCGTTAGTGGGGTTCTGATGAACGTAGAGAGAAACATCCTTGTTGATTGTTTGGGATATGTAGTAATAAACTGGTGCATTCGAACAGCCATGTCGTTATCCCCTAAACAAGTTTTAGCGGCTTTTGCCAGGTGGGAAGCTATCTCACGTTCCTCCTTAGACACTGTTATGTCGTCTGATCCGTAGATTGCATCTGTAGATAATATCCTTAAGAGCTTTTGGTCTCTCTTCCAGATTACCGCTGCTCTCTCCCCCTGGGCTTTGGATCCCCCCTTCTTAGCGTTGTTTTCCTCCTTTTGTTCTTTCAATGACTCATTGTTGGGCTTTGGACACCATTTTTCAGCAATAGGGTCCTCCCCCTCTTTCGACTGTTGCTGTTCAAAACCCTGTTTACGATCATTGGGCCGGGAGGGGGGTGCTCCCTCACGTTCGAATTCCTCTGACAACGCGCAGAGGGATTCTCTTACTTTCCTAACCCTATCCCTTTGTTCAACAGGAGTAAGCGGGGAATTCTCTATTTCTCTTGCCTCTTCAACAATATATTTCAATTGCGTTGGATCCCCGCTGGCTATGAAGTCCCCATAGCTGTACTGCAGAGGTGAAACATGAAAAAGGGGCTGGCTTGACGGGTTGTCTTTTCGGGAAATTGTGGTACAATGACGTGGAGTGCTCATTTCTTCCTCCCCTTTCGAAAGTATGTTTAGACTTTGGTGGGTTTGAATATCTTAGACAATAGGGTGTGAAGTATTTGGGCACTCTTTTGTGTGCGATTTCTTGCGAACCATGTTTTTTCCCATTCCCTTTACCATCATTTCGGTAATAACAGCGAACATTTTCTACAATATACACTGTAAGATTATATTTTGCAAGACGTATTTCTATATGAATTTGGCCTCACGGATAATTGCAAAGATCTACCTTGACAAGGGTTGAATATTATGGTTTTCGTAATTCGATGTTATTTATACAAAAAAATTATGAACTTTTACAACAAACAAACAATATCATCGTTTAATATAGATATAAAATTACTATAAACAGGTCCTGAATAGATAGATACAGGATTCGGGTTGGATTCCCAATTAACATTTTTAAACAAATAAAACCCTGCTCCTTGCTGGAGCAGGGTTTTTGACGTACAGAGGTTCCGTACAGAAAGATCTGACCGTCCCCGAGCCGAGCAACCTTCATCTCTTGAACGACTTCTTGACACACAGCACTAGGCGGTTTGTAACCTGCTACCTACCAGCCGGTTACGAAGGGCCGAGCAACCTTCATTTCTTGAACGACTTCTTGACACACGGCGCCTTAGACGGATTTTCCTCGAAAGGTGCCAGCTAGAACTAGAATTTGGTTCTGGGGAGGGGCATGGGTTTTTTCTGTGCGGTAGGGAGGGAAGGATGTAACTCACTGTGGGAAAGAAGATCGGGGGAAGGGGGTATGGGTTTTCCCGGTGCGGTAGAGAATTTGGTTCTGGGGAGAGGCATGGGTTTTTTCGATGCGGTAGGGAGGGAAGAATGTAACTCACTGTGGGAAAGAAGATCGGGGGAAGGGGGTATGGGTACGGCAGGGGAAGAAGGGAAGGAAGGGAAGGAAGAATGTAACTCACTGTGGGAAGGAAGATCGGGGGAAGGGGATATGGGTTTTCCCGGTGCGGTAGGGAATTTGGTTCTGGGGAGAGGCATGGGTTTTTTCGATGCGGTAGGGTGTAACTCACTGTGGGAAAGAAGATCGGGGAAAGTAGGTGGTATGTCAGATTGACTGAATCGTTTTTTGAGTTGGGAATCGCGTACAGCGGTGTAAACAGATCTATTAGGGTTATCGGGAGTAGAGCTATTAGGATTATCGGGAGTAGAGCTATTAGGATTATCGGGAGTAGAGCTATTAGGGTTATCGGGATGGGGATGATCTACAAAAAAAAGGGATCTTCCCACAGATTCTCCTTTTAATTGTTTGTGCATCTTTTTCATCTCTTCCTCCTTTTCTTTCTCCTTTCTTATATTTTCTTCTTTTTCCGCCTTTTTTATATTATCTGCTTCTTCCCCCCTTCCTATACCTTCTGCCTGTACTAGCCATCCAAGACGGTCTCGTAGACTGTCTTGTAAAGTATGGAAATCGTAAGGAGTAGATCTGAATTCCCCTGTTCCACCGTGGGTTGTATTCTCTCGCATAGCGTGGGTGGGGGTTCCCGTGGAAAAAATCCCCAGCAGTCCTAATAGCGATAAGGTTATGATTCTTTTTTCTTTTTTCATTGCGTAGATCATCCTTTTAATTTATTAAATTTTATATAATATTGGTGTTAGTGTACGTGGTAGGGGTGATCATGGGCACTGTTCGTGATGTTGGGTTAAAAATATGGATAGTACTAGTTGTTCATTCAGGCATCCCTATCCTAGTTTTTGTGGTTGCTATCATAATGATGATGACAATGATGATTACATAATGTTTACTAATATTTTTTATGGATACCTTTTTTATTTAATATAAATATTAAATAAAAAATTTTTAGTATATTTCCGGGGAATTAGAAACCTTGCTGGGTACTTCCGAATCCTATACTCTCCTCAACATGTCATTTTTTATTTTACCAATGAATACATTAATAATAATACCATATTATTTAGATAATAAAAAGATACAATATTGGGCAGCATCCGGACGGGTGTGTGCATTTTTCGGAGGGGATTTTTAGTCCCACTTTTTTGCCTCCTTGGGTGACCTTTTCTTGTATTTTTTTAGCATAATTATCTTATTAATTTGTATAGATAAAAAATTCGTTCCTGTCTTCCAACCTCCTCTCGTCCATTCTTATTATGAATCCTATAGGGATTGGAAAAAAAGGCGATTCTTACTTTATCAAATTTTCAATCTAAATCGCAAAAAACACATGATTCCATACTATTTCTGCTTTCTTCCCAATCCCTATGATTCATGCTATCCTCTGGTCCGTTGTTTCCTGCCGTTTTTGGTGATCACGGAGACAGAAGAGGGTGGATATCCGATAAGCAGCCCTGTCATCAGGATAGCAGCGAGCTTTGTTCGTAATGCGTTTTAAATTCCCGTTTAAATTCTCCAGGATGTTGGTACTCCGATTCGACTTCTGATGAGTAAGGTCGTGTCCGAGGTGGATGGTGATATCTCGCAGGCCCTTTCGCAATACTTTTACCGTTTTCGGGGCCACGTCTTTATAATCCTCGCATATCCTCATGCCAACTGCATAGGCCGTTTCACAATCCGGGGATTCCAGAACCTCTTTGCGCATCCTATCAAAGAGTATCTCTGGGGGAAAAGAGTCCTCCTCAGCGGCATCCCGCAGGTTTCTAAAGAAATGGGCAATACATCGTTGCCAATCCGATGCGGGGTAATGGACACGAACAGCCGTTTTGAGGCCAGGATGAGCGCCGGTAACGATCAAAGGAACCGATGATAAGCCCCGCGAGCGGAGATTTTTGAAAACCTGGTTCCAGGTGTCCAACGTTTCAGGTGGACCGTATCCAACGTAAAGAATTTCCCATACACCGTCCCACCTACGTCCCATTACTATGTAAATGGCTATTTTTTTCCCTTTGCCCCCCCGGATCCTGAGATAAGTAGCATCGGCCTGAAGAGCGGAATACTGGTTCTGTAGGGAACGGAGATTCCACGCGTCTAGGTGGCTATCATACTGGGAAATAAGACGTTGGGAGAGGGTGGAACGGGGAATCCTCTTGCCGAAGATCCACTTTGTTTGCCCCGCGATGACCCCCAGGGACATACCGCTGATTCGAAGGGAAACGATCTTTTCCAGCAAGTAGGGATCATAACGGAAATAGGGATCGGCTAGAACGGACTGGAACTTGACGTCTCGTAATCGTGGAATGAAAAAAGTAATGGGACCCCTATGGGTATCTAAAACACGTTTTCTATATCCATTTCTGATGATTGTACAGCGTCCTCCGTTGTCTCTTTGATACTTTCTTCGCCCCAGATATTGATCTCTTTCATAGTTGGCCAACCATGTCCAAGCTTTTCCAATGGTGGAATTTCCCCAGTTTTTATCATGCAGAATAGAATGCCCGACAGTTTGAACGGCTTTCTCGTATGATAATCCTGATTTTTGCAAATATTGTACCCGCTCTAGGAGATCGTTCTCCATTTTTTTATCACAAATAGGGGCCGGTAAGGCGGTATAAGTAGTGTGGTTCATCAATCTATATCCCCCTCTATTCCATAAAATTTTCAATTTTTACGGAACAGTATAACAGAAAGATAAACAAAAAGAAAATGGAAATTAATTACCATTTTTAACGAATTAGGATGGGTCAAGTACTATAGTGACATAGGTAAAAAAGGGGGGAAAGAGCTAGAAAACCAAAATATACGTTTTATATTTTAATATAGTAAATTTATTTTATATAGTAGTCCATGGGAGAAGCACCTCAAATGGGGGGAAATCCTCCCCCAAAAGCCCTGTTCAGAAATTCACACCCCCAACGGGATGCTGCCAGGGATGCAAAAAAACCGGCCCTAGGACAATCATTCGTAATTATTTATACTGAAAATTGACTAAGAAAAATGAGTAAAAAACGAGTTTTCTATCTTTACAAATCAACAAAAAATTATACCCAAAAATGCGAGTGATGATTCCCCCAGAGAACCAAAAATTAGGGTTAGAAATTTCCACAGGAGGTTGTATTCTATAACACCTGTCCGTACCAAATAATTTTTGAACAAGTTCCCCTGCCCATAAATATAAAAAATTATTTTTTTATTGTTTTTCTATAATAAAAAAGAATTTGCAGCGAATAGGGAGGCCCGCATGGGGGCCCTTTTTGCACATCTAAAAAGGTCAGAGCTATAGGCACGGGTCCAACTCCAGAATACTCACAAACCCCCCCCTCGACAAACTCATACGATGGAGGAACAAGTTATCCCCTTAAACGCCTGAAAACCCGAGCAACGGAGGCGGAAAATACAACTATGAACAAACCCCTCGCCAGTAAATTGTACAAAACAAACCTACTAGCTAAAGAACCCTCCCTGCAGGCCTTTCTTCCTGTCTTGCACCCATTCCATAATACACAGGCCCTATCCATTTTGAATACCTATTCCACCGCATATGTAAAACCGGAATACGGTACGGGAGGAAAGAACATTCTCAAAATCACCCGACAACAGAAAAATACCCAAACGAATCCCACCTACCGTGTGGATTATGCCCGCCATAAGAGTAAGATTTTTCCCAACCATCATCATCTGTTCACCTGGATAAAGAGCTATTTCACACAGGGAAAACGCTACGTAATACAACAAGGCATTCCCCTACTCCACCATAAAGGTCGGCCTTTCGATAGCCGTTTCATGGTACAGTGTAACCCTATAGGCCACATGGACATTACCGGTTGGGTGGGTCGCGTCGCTGCCGACGGGCGGATCGTCACTAACAAGACCAGGGGCGGAAGCCTACATCCCATAGAAAACCTATTCCTGACCAGGGGCGTAACCGCAAAAAGATACGAAAAAATCCTCCAATCCACCAAAAAAATCGTACAATTGGCATCAAATACCTTCCATAAGTATCATCCTCGGGTCAGAGAACTGGGCTTCGATATAGGTTGGGATGGGCACTATCATCCATGGATCCTAGAAGTAAACACACGTCCCCATATATCCCCGTTTGGTGAGTTCGACAAAGGTATGTTGAACCGATTCTATCACTATCGGAAAAACTATCCTACCCCTATCCTAATTGCCAAACGGGGTGCCAAAATCCCCAAACCATCCACCCGGAACATCCATTCCTCACCCGGTTCTACAAAAAACGTTGCCCATCGTACCCCAAGCGCATCCCCTATATTGGCCTGACGAGCCCCCCAGGCGGATGTACGAACCGGTTGCAGGGAATCCAAACAGAGGAACAAATCATTCTGCCCAGAGGTTACCTCCCTGCCCTGAACGGAAACTTCCCACGCGAGTGTGGGGGGAAGAGAGGAATCCGTAGTCAACCACGGACCCAAGCAAAGATGATCCGGAGAATGTTCTGTCCGTAGCGACGCCCAAAGTGTATACCCCCCTAGCGTTGATACCGGTGAGGAGGATCCTGCCTTAGCTACGGCGGCCGCCATTCCCAGATCCACCTGTATCTTCGTATCCACCGTTGATAGGGGGAGATCAGCATAGCAACCTACCAACACAGGATGAGGAAGAACAGAATTCAACGGTTCTCCCTCCGTCCCCTCCTGCTCATCACGATGCCAACTTATCGTACGCAACGGCCAAGGTGGCAACAGATCCACTTCCTCCAGGTGGAGGGCTAATGGCTCCCCCTCCACCTCGTCCCCGTACTCATGGTGGGTAAGGAATTCCCCTAGGAAACACAACCAGGTAGAACGAATGAAGGGGGGCAAACACAGGTACTGCCCCAATGTGGCTGGCCAGATGGGCTTGCTAGGTCGTAGAATTTCCGCCCACTTCTCCCTGAATCCCGGTAGGTTCCATACCAACTCTGCATCAACAATCCTCTCCCCAACCACCCATCCCAAACGACCGGGTGGTTGTGGCATGGTGGAAACGCGCAAGAATTTGGACCGCACTATGTAGGTTGCCAAACGCATCCTTACCCCTCCTTGGATGGGGCCAACCCAAGTTTCATCCCAATAACCACAGGCAGCTATTCCACATTTTCTGATTATTTTTTATAATTCAGAAACAGTATACAGTTTATTATTTATTTATGATAAATTCATGAGATCATACAATATTTGTGGAACGCTCATGCTTGCCCCCTACCTCTCCCACAGCCAACAAAAAAGGGTACCCCACAATCGCTGTGGGAAACCCTATCCCGTACACAACTACCTTCACACCCCATCAGGCTAGAGATCCGCTGCGTACCCTAGAATAACGACTCTCTACCTCTGGCCAGTACACAATGTTCCAAAAGGCTTCTATATAAGCAGGACGCTTGTTTTGGTAACGCAAATAGTAGGAATGCTCCCAGACATCCAAACCCATGATGGGGGACAATCCTTGCATCAGAGGACTGTCCTGATTAGGGGTACTGAGCACCTGTAAGGCCTTACCGTCCCAAACCAACCAGGTCCAGCCGCTACCAAAGCGCTTGGTAGCCGCCTCCGTAAAATTCTTCTTGAAAGCATCGAAACTACCGAAAGTCTTGTCAATATCCTTAGCAAGATCACCCCCGGGTTGCCCACCGCCCTCAGGACTAAGAATCTGCCAAAATAATGAGTGATTGGCATGCCCACCGCCGTTGTTTCGCACAGCGGTCCTGACTTTTTCAGGCAACGTATCTAGGGAACCCAATAATTCCTCAATCGACTTACCCTCCACGTCGACTTTTTCCAAAGCAGCGTTCAAGTTACCCACATACATGGCATGATGACGACCATGATGGATCTCCATTGTCAATGCATCGATATGCGGCTCCAAAGCCCTTAAATCGTAGGGCAAAGGTGGCAACTCATACTTTGTGACCCCTTTGATCAACCTTCCGTCCCCTCCCACCAGCTCGTCTCAATGAAAGACAATTTTTTGCGAAATTCTACGAATACGAAACAAACCTCGATCTCCCATCACAAACGCCAAGAAAAACTCCCCCGAAACCCAACGTCCAATCATTATACACGATCAACCAACCTGTTTCAAATCGTTGAACCATCCAAGATGGCTTCCCTTATCGCTTTTTCTAACTCCTCCCCGGTGCGGGCTGTCACCACCTCCCCCTCCAATAACACGAACGGAGCAGCAGCACACAATCCACAATTCCCCAAACAGGGGTATTCCACTATATCCCATTCCCCTTCTTCCTCCAAACGTTTTCTCATCCTCTGAACATCAGGACACAGATTATTGACACAAAATTCCAGTAAAGGCCGCATAGGAATCACCTTTTCTTTTATGATCCCCCTATATGCCTAATGGGGATCAGATTTCCATCCCTCATCAACAAGAAGAACACCCTCGTTCGATCCCATCGTCCCCCCATATTTTCCCTCAGGCCCCCAAAACCCTAAAAATATAGAAAAACGCAAGGGTAACTTGGGTGTGGATCGATCATTAAGAACAGCAACAGTCACCGTCTCATTTCTTACTCTCTAGAGTATCCATTAAAAATTTTTAAAAAATAAAATGATACAATTAAATATGGATCGGGGGGATTCCGTCTTTGCGCCGACGCCAGGAATGTACCCCACAATTCCCCCACCCTACGGATCAGACATAGTAGTAGTCCTACCAACCCCCTTGTTTTCCCCATCATTCCATTACGATGTCCACGGGGAGGAATCCACCGGGCCTACCACTCCATTCCATTATACCATTTACATAAAAAATGATATGCATATCCTAAGGGATGGGTTCCTAAAAATACCGGGGGAACAACATTGGCTTCCCCTTACCCTTGTAAATCACTTTCAAAAATGGGTACCCATCGATCATAGTAACCATAGGGAACAAGGTAAAAATAATTTTTTTAATTCTAACTACACAGAAGAAACCAAACTTCGCAATGCGGGATCCGAATCCCCCAGGTTCTAGTGCCCCGATGGAATTAAGGCTGACCGATAATACCAACATATTCCCTTTTTCCACTATCGGCACAATAGCCTAATGAAGGACCCAGCTCTACTCGCCCACGGAATTGGGATTCCGTCATCCCAAAAACCTCCTCCAAAAGAATATCAGGGGGAGATTCCGTTCAAGAGATAGTAAGGATGACCCAGCCCCCAAAGGACGCATCCTCACCGGAACGGGGGGCAATCCCCCTTCAAGAAACCCAGGGCCAGCGGGAAAATCATGGTAAAACAATCCAAGATAATAGAAAAGGATAAGCGATGCCAGTTCCATAAAAGGAAGAAGAACATCGCATCCTATCGAAAATCGACCCTCCCCCTACATGTACTCCCCTCTTCCTAATCGCTCCAAAAGGACAGTAAAAACCCCAGCCACTTCACAGCAAAGGAGAGGGGGGAAATGGCAAGCCCACATAGCCTCTACGGAGAGGGTAGCATAGTCCTGCACCAACCGACGCCGCGCTCCCAATTGATGAACCAACTGCCCAGCCAAGGCTTCGGGGAGAAAACCACCCTCCGCCAAGATATCAATAACATCTCGATAACATCCGGGATCACGTAAGCATAATGCATCAATCAATCGAACACCTATGTCAATGATGCATTCCATAGCAATATGACTCGCCCGGGCTACAGCAAAGGATGACAACAAATCCCGCGAAAATGTGGGGGCACTAGTATGTTCCAGAACCTCCGCGCAGAGATGCAACATTTGCAATTGATCTTGAACAGCTTGCTTATCGATTCGATACACGAAAGGTTCCACCATCCTACACGCATACGGGAACGATCCCTTGCACAGGGTAACAGGTGGGTGACGTTAGAGTTTTCCTTGCAACTCAAAACCCCATACCCCCCTATTGTAGACCCGCACACGCAGGTCCATAAATAATCCTAGAAGACTCAAACACAATTCCCCTTTGGGAGAAGGGAGTTTTTCCATGCGACTTTCACAAAAAGACTTGCTCTATCTGGGCGATGAAGCACACTGGGAACTCCTAGCAGCAAAAAAAAGTTACCAGTACGCCCACAACACAACACAACCCGAGGTAATCCAATTGCTGCATCAAATTGGGCAAATGCACCAACAACACTGCGAACAGATCTTACACATCCTACAAAATTCCGCTCCCAATACCATGCCGGCCCCCCCTTCTCCTGGAAACAATGGTATTCTAAACTAAAAACTCCCTTCAAAGCGAGGTTGTGACCATGCAATCCTACTTTCCCCCTCCTCCTACAGGACGAAGCTATCCGAAACCCTCCATGCCGTACCCACAACCCAATCCACCTCCCTTCCCCCACGATGCCCCCCCAAAAAAACAATCAGAACTCCCCCATCATTTGCATTCCCCCCAGGTCAGTTCGGCGGGTACACAAACCGCATCACCACCCACCCTCACGGAACATGATTGTTTGCATGATCTTTTACTTACAGAGAAAAATCTGGGACATGGGTATACCATTGCATCTATGGAAGCCAGCAATGTGGAACTAGCAAGGATGGCTACCAGAAATCTCCATGATACACAACAGGCCCAACAACGTTTATTCCAGTGTCTTCACAAGGAAGGGCAATACCCTGTTGAGGGGGCCCCCCCCCACCAGGTCCGCCAAAAAGCACAACAGTTATCCAAAATGAAACAGGAATTCCCTTATCCCCACTGAATTCCCCCCACCCAGGGGTACCATAGGGTGATGATGGCATCCCCCATATCCATCCGCTGGGGATGCCTATCCCCATAGAAAATATCAATTTTACTATGATATGACATTTTCCCATGATAACAACATATTGAATGTGGGGAACAGGACATTTCCCCAGGGTCCTTCATTTCAACATCCCCCACGATCCCCAGGATCCATCCGATACCCTGAAAACGACTCGGCCCACCGGATACCCCTGTCCCTATAGTATAATTTTTGGGGGATTGTGTCCCATTCCCCCCTATGGGGACGGTCCCTCTTTTCGCAAGAAACCCCCAAATTAGCCCAAAATTAGCCATTGATAAAATTCATGAAATAGAACTAAAATTGATGGGGAGGTTTCCCCAACCGGGGAATTCAAGAAGGAAGAGCATCCCTATCCCCCGTCGCCAGGGGCATTTGCAATTTTTCTATGTTGTTTATTATAGTAATTTTACTATATATTCATACCATCACTAACCCTATGTTTCCCACCATTTCCACTTCCTATGACTCAGGATCATCCCGAACAGGGACAATCAATCACTCCTATTGTACTTGATCCGCCAAGGACTATGGGGGTTCATATCCCCCTTATATATGGGGGAAGAGAAAACCGGCCGTACGGCGTTGAATGCATAAGGAGGGGATATAAGGCTATGAGGAGGACCCAACAATGACCGGTCGGATAAAGGAAACGACAAGAATTGAAAAAGTCTATGAGGATCTTGACAAAAAATTGCGTGCTAAGGGTTTCTTCCCCATTGGTACTGCAGCACGCGCCTTGGGAGAGGATCCCCGTACCGTACGTATATGGGTGGAAGCATTCTTTACCTACGTGGACGCCTACTGGGATGATCACGCCCGCCTCTGGTTGCAGGAAACCAGTATGGACCCCTTGCGTAACATCCAATACCACCTAAGAAAATCCCACTCCCCCCCTACACTTCGTGAATTGCGTGCCCTGCTTGTTTGGGAGGGGAAAATTGCACACGAAGCACGCACCGTGGCCCAAAGGAAAACGGCCCCATCGCCAACAGAAGCAAAACAGGACGCGGTGAATATACGGGAAATGCAACATTTCATGCAATCCACACAGAAATATATGGAGAATATTCACAATCGTTTGGATAAAACAGAGGAACATATGGTGAAAATATGTGATACAATAGAGGAACTCAGTTCCCATCTCACCGCACACCGTCGGGATGAAAGGGTCATAAAGAGATTACAAAAGTTTTTTGATGAGGTACGTAAGTGGCAAACACAAATGCGCACCGAGATCAAAGATATTCATTTCAAACAGCAATTTGCATCCTCCCTTCCTCTACCCTCCCCGCGTCGTCAACAACGTAATAGGCCTAAATTTTTAGGAATATTCTAAATATATAAACGTCCATTCGCCTCCCCTATCTCGGAACATCTTTACGATATTAGGAAGCGGGGTACTACACCGTTATGGATCATTTTCTATACGATGATACGGAAACAACACGCACCCGTTTCATTGGTTTTGCGGGGGAAACCCAGAGATTTGATTTAGCTGTGATTACAACCCAGAGATTCTATGGAAAATTCCTTGTTCTTGATATGCAATCAAACCAGTTAGCGATCCTAGGACCCGATGATTTGAAAAAAAACGGATATTTGGAAGAAGCATATGGTTTGGACAAAGAAGGTGGCCAGGAATTGAGAAATTTTTTGGAACTGATTATCATATGAAGATAAAAAAATAAGCTTACTGGGTAAGCTTATTTTTTATCGATCCTGGCTGAATATCAAACCTAGGGATTCAGTACCGAGAACGAACGCTATTGTAAATGTGGATTTGTGGATAGAGTAGGAGGATTTCCCCCATTTTCAGGACTTATTTCGTTGATTTAAAATTTTTATTTTATTTTTTAAAAAAACATATATGTTCATTCCAATCCTATTCTCTCGTCCCCCACACACCTACTAAACTACCCAATCCCATTTCAATTTGTCAAAAATATCCACAAATTCCCTTTTCACTTATCTATCTATTATAATATTCCGTAAAGAAAAAATATGATGTGGGGAAGGATATAGTAAGACCATGAAGGACAAACCACGTATTGCCCCCGGGCGGTATCCAGTACACAGATAGAATGACCCTAATTTAGACCCCTATAGAGAACCACGGAAAGCGTCTCTCCCTAATACAATAGGTACAGATAAGGTTATTTTAATGATCCATCATGTTTTTGAGGAACAGGAAAAGTTTCCATGGCAACGAGAGTATCATGGGGGAAATAGGTTTTCCATCGATCGGTGACCTGTCGTTCCGTTGTTTCGTCTACCACGACCTCATCTGGATAAAAGGGTTTGTGACGAGCATCGATAAGAATAGGCAGGCGGTAACGAAGACGGTGCCGTTTGATCGTGTAATGGGCATGTATATCAAGATCGGGATCGAAGCGGGTGAACACACTCCAGAGAAAACTGGTAGGGTCCCGGGTTATTCGGGTGGAATCCGCTAGTATGAGGAGAGGCCAAGAGGAACAAATATCACCATAGTTCTCTAAGAAACGTTGGGCCTGTTGGGGATCCTTTGTGTAGGAACAACCCTCCAGAACCAAAACCCCAGGACAGAAGGCCGCGATATGGCTAATGCCTATCATATCCGGTAGGGAAGGATCGGAGGGCAAAACGCGACAAGGTTCCCTTCCCAAGCCCATCAGAATCATCTTGCTCCCTCTATTGAATTTTTTTCCTGTGTAATCCAGTGTATCAGCAGAGGTTTGGGGTAAAACGATGAGATCCTCCTCAGGTTGAAATCTCTCCAAAATGGTTGTCAAACAGTGATAAATATTTCGTAAATCTATCCATTGGTCCGTTATAAGTAGGCACTTGGTTAGGGAAAGCTGACCCTCCCCTAAAATTCGCAAGGCATGAACAAGTGACTCGCGTGTGTAACGTTCCTCTACGATAGCAGCGGCTAAGGAGTGAAATCCACTCTCCCCATAGGTCCACAAGTTACGCACACCGGGCATAATATAGGGAAAAAGGGGAGAAAACAGATTCTGCAAAAAATCGCCAAGATAAAAGTCCTCCTGGGGTGGTTTCCCAACAACCGTTGCTGGGTATATGGCATCCCGTCGATGATGAACAGACTGAACGCGAAAAACGGGAAAGGAATGGGCCAGGGAGTAAAAACCGTAATGGTCCCCAAATGGACCTTCTACACGACGTTCAAGGGGTTTCACAACTCCCTGGAGGAGAAACTCCGCCTCTGCAGGACAATGATTCTGCGTTACAGGTAACCTCTTTCCGAGCAAAAAGGAGGCGAGCAATAATTCAGGAAATAATTCCGGTAGGGGGGCGACAGCCGCCGCCAGAAGGGCGGGGGGGCCACCGAGGAAAACTTGTACAGGCAAGTCCTGCCGTTGTTTCTCCGCTGCATCATAATGGAATCCCCCCCCTTTTTGGATCTGAAAATGCATACCCGTGGTACCAGAATCATAACGTTGCATACGATACATACCCAAGTTATGACTCCCCCCCCCTGGGGGTTCAGTGTAGACCATGGGCAAGGTAAAAAAAGGGCCGCTGTCTCCAGGCCAACTGGTGAGCACAGGCAGAGCATTCAGGTCAACGGGATCCATGGTTTCCTCCAACACAGATGCCTTATGATGAGGTACCCTTTGTAAACCTATCCTCAGGAGAGGAAAAAGCAGAGAACGTTTCTGCCAAAACATTCCCAAACGGGGGGGGAGGAGATGCTCGATCATTCCTACGAGTTGACGAACTATCCGTTCAGGACGAGGACCAAATGCCAGGTCCATCCGCCGTGTCGTGCCTAGTAGATTGGTGACAACTGGAAATCTACTCCCCTGTACATTGGCAAAGAATAAGGCCGGCCCTTCTTCCCTTATTACGCGACGGTGGATTTCTGCTATTTCGAGATGGGGATTCACTGGGGTTTCTATAATGGTCAGTTCTTTTTCCCTTACCAACACCTCTAGCCATGCACGCAGGTTGTGATGCATCCCTGGTACCCCCTCTCAGTAGGGTGGGCGATTCGCAACAGCCTCCACCTTTCTCCTATGATAGCATGGGCAGGCAGAAAGCAGCCAGATTTTCCCGACCCCCTACCATTGATATACCACGGTAACCACCCTATTCTGGGGAGAATTAGGGAACCGAATGGAATGTAACTGTACATGATAATCGCCCTTGCATAGAATTCATCTATTTTCATGATGTTCTTTGGGTAGATCATCCGAAGGGGCTTCGGTCCATGGGTTTTCCGGAAAACACCTGTACTTATGATTGATGATACAATCATTCGGGATTTCCCATCGAAGTCCATTCCGGCAGCCTGGCAACAGAAACGGCTTTGAATTTTTTCTTTTTCCTTCTCGTATCACGTTCCTGTCGTTGCAGTTTCTGTAGAAAGGACAACGGGTTGACAGCATAATTTTTCTTCTCACTGGAATGGTATAACCCATAATGGAGATGGGCAGGGAATTTGCCCAGAGTACCCAGGGAACCATATCCCGATGAACCTACTGTGCCTATTTTCTCCCCTGGTGACACGATATCACCCAAAGACATCCCCTGTCGAAAACCAGACAAATGGGCCAAATAATGATAGCGGTTCTTGCCATCACGAATCCCCAATCTCCAACCGCCAAAGGAATTCCAACCCATTTGTTCTATATAGCCGTAACAAGGAGCTACAACTGTGGCACCGTGGGGGGCAAATAGGTCAATACCTTCATGAAAGCGTAGTGTCTTCTTTCCTTTCCTCCCCCATCTACGTAGTTGTTGCCAGTTATCCTTAATGATGGACGGGTCACTCTCTGTGGGTAAGGGAAAACGATAGGTGTTTAGTTGATCCGTACCCATTACCTGGTAAATACGTGCAATATGGATTACCTGGGCGGTAATCTGTCCATCGTAATAATAGTTCCACAACTGTTCATGGAGTTGATCCGGTTGTGTACCTTTTTGGGCGAGAAAATGGGCGATACTATAAAGCACATCGACAGGATCTTCTGGATCGGCTCTACCATCGCCATTGGCATCCTGCCCCATACCACCAAAGATATGCACGGCTAGAGGGTTTGTTTTTCCCGGCTCAGGATGCATCCAGCCGCCCCAAACGTGTTGGGGAACACGAAGGGTCAACCAGGGTTTTTCATCCTTCCATTTCTGCCAATAGGTGAAGCCCCCTTCCACCTGATTCATGGCAGCAAGATAGGTCCACGGTATACCCACTGCATGACCTACAGTTTTCCAGAAGATCATGGGATCAGGATGATTGGACGATTCTGGAAGAGGGGGGTGGTACGTGGAGGGCAATAGAATGGGAGGGGGTTCGCTGCTACTACCATACCCCCACAGGAGGAGGCCCGCCAGTGCAAGCGAGAAAACTCCGCTCATGGTGTTGCATGTACCTCCTTTGATTGCCCTTTGACGGCCTGTTGATGGATGAGGGTTTGTGATAAGATGGCAGGGAATCCGTTGATGGATGGGAGAAATAGGGGGGAACATGAATGGTCGAGGAGATGGTGCCGGGTAGCCGTAAACCAGAGTGGTTGAAGGTACGGCTCTCCACAAATGCTGACTTCCGCGAATTGAAGGCAATGATGCGAAACAAAAAGCTCAATACCGTTTGTGAGGAAGCTCGTTGTCCCAATATTCATGCATGCTGGTCCCAGCGTACGGCCACTTTCATGATCCTGGGGAGTGTCTGTACACGAGCCTGCCGGTTCTGTGCCGTGCATACGGGCATGCCCACAGAATTGGACGGGGAAGAACCAGAACGCGTCGCTGAAGCCGTGGAACAAATGGGGGTTCGTTATGCAGTCGTAACATCGGTGGCCCGTGATGACCTGCAGGACGGGGGAGCCAGCCTATTTGCTGCGACGATTCATGCGATACGCGCCCGCAATCCACAAACGCGTGTGGAGGTTTTGATACCTGATTTCGGGGGTTCACAGAAATCCTTGCAAACGGTATTGGATGCCCACCCCGATGTGCTCAACCACAATATTGAAACAGTGCGTCGTCTGACACCCCGTGTGAGGGCCAAGGCAACCTACGATCGTACTCTGATGCTTTTACAGCTCTCTAAGCGTTTAGCATCCGGGATTCCTACAAAATCCAGCATCATGCTCGGTGTAGGGGAAACAATGGGAGAAGTGCTAACCACGCTGCGCGATCTGCGTGATCATGATGTGGACATTGTGACATTGGGTCAATATCTCCAGCCCACCACATCGCACCTGCCGATTGCCCGTTATGTGACTCCAGCAGAATTTGATCAACTGCGTACGTTGGGAATGAACATGGGTTTCTCACACATCGAGTCGGGTCCCCTCGTGCGCAGTTCTTACCAAGCACACGCGCAGGCCGACGCAGCACTGGAAACCTTAGCAAAACGGGAGGAGGCAGGTGCCCTAGAGTCCGAAACAAACAAGGCAAAATCAGGGTGACTCTTGTGGTTTCAGGGTGATTCCGTGGGATCGAGACCCCCAGGCGGGGTGGGATCCCCAAGTTCACGTATAATTTTCCCTAAGGTGCCCTGCCGATTGGTAACCCCATCAGACCCAACATTGCGCAGATCCGCACTGTTGACTTTATCGCGCAAATACCCCTCATCGAGAATTTTTACTTTGTAATATCCGGGCGTGATGCTTTCTATCATTTGGACTGCCTCTTGAATGAATTCCCCATGTGTGTAATCCCGTGTACGGGTACCACCCGTAGGGTCGTCAGCATCTTCTCCATTGTTGTTGCTCTTGTCCCTGTTCTGGATATCATCGTCGCGTGTATCTTCCCCGGTATTCTTGGCTAAGTTGGGAATTCCCACAAAAACTATATCATCGGTTACCAATAACGTATGACTAGGACAAAAGGTAAAATTTTTCCCCAACATGTATCCTAGCCCTCTGGCCAGCAAAGGTCGATCAATGGTAATCAGGGCCGTGGTATCGCCCTCCTCACTACCGTAGCTGGCGTAACTGGAACTACGACTCGCGGATTCCCAGCCCCCCCGTGCAATGCCGGAGGAAAGGCTTATTTTACTCAGATCCTTGAGATCCAGTTTGGCTTGTAGTTGCTTCTCCGATAAGATTTCTATTTGATAACTACGAGGGGTTATGCTTTTTGCCATAGTGAGGAGTTGCTGATGCAAGTCATTGCCCAATTCCTGTCGTTTATCCTTTGGTGTAACACCAATGAGTATGCTTTGGTTATGCACGACTACTGTGCTGTGGTTGATGCTGTCCAATTTTCCTACGAGACAGCTTAGCCCCTTAGCTAAGGCCTCGTTGTCCACAAAGAGTGTGGGCTGTTGTTCCAATTGGTCCCTCTCGGGATGGGACAGGGCCTCGTATGTGAAAAAACCGATATCATTTTGGCCGGGATCCCTTTCCCTACTAGGAACTCCGGCAGGGGTGCTGTTAGGACCGAAACGTGATTGGTTATCGTCTGATATTCTATAGAGTGAGAAGACGGAGGGATTTATAGAGGATCTTGCGAGCTCCTCGCTCCTCTGTTCGACACCTCTGCCACATCCTGTCACCCCAATCCCAAATGTAGACAGGCCCAGCAGGGATAAAAAAATCCGTTGTGATGTGGAATTCACCTTTCTCCCTCCCCCATGATGGTAGTTTCCCCGGATTGAATCCCGATCTGATTGTTTGGGTTTCATTAAATTAATGGAAAAAAGGATGATGTCAGGAAAATGTTACCCTTCCCTTGTCTCCGCGTGGAGAATGGTTGATGGGTTGCCCGTGAATAGTATGGTCTATTTATGGCATTCGTCATGGGCTGTCGGTCCGGATATCCTATGGTAATTCATCAATGGATGGAGTACCCTCTGATACAGAAATCGATCCCCAATCGTAGGGCCGACAAGTCCTTCGACAGGATTAGGGAGCCTGAGTGGATGATGTTCCCGAGCAACATACACACGAGCGACATTCATAAGAATAGGGCATGGAGTTTCAGATAAGGTCCTGGTTCGTTCTTGAGTACGGTCCGAACAACTCTATCGGCTACGGTAGGAAATTCCGATCGGTTTTTTACTGCCACCAGGCTTCATACTATCCACTCGTTGGACCCATTCGATTCCCAATGACGTACCCATGGTTCTTCCGATTGCTTTCAAATTCTGCCAACCGTCGGTCCATCGATCCCTAGCCCCCCACCACCAATCCCCTTGGACCTATCGCCATGATGACAGTGCCTCTGTTTTCTTGTGCTATTATGCTCCCCCAGCAGGGTTTGGATCTTGATGTCCTCTCTTGATGTCCCCTGATGCCCTCTCCTATTTGAATCTACTTTTTACCGTTCCCATCCCTGTTTCGGACAATGAACCTCCTTCACTTCATCTTCATTACAAAGACTCCACAGCTACTATGGGCTAATCCAACTTTACGCACGAGGTCTCCGTTGTCTTTGGCTTTTTATTTCGCACCTAGCAATGGCCAGGACGCCGTGCGAGAGTATGGGGGACCCTTGAGTAGGTCCATACCCAAATCCGTAGTAGAAAAGCACTCATTTGAAACCAAGTATTCCTATGGGGAATCCCGCAAAAAAGAAAAAATTCGTTAGGGGGGTGTGAACGAGCCCTCCTCTACCTGTATCTATGAGTACTACTGCCCCCAAACTTTGTTTATTTATATTGCATAGTAGTATTTATAAAAGTAAAATATACATATATTTTATTGAGATGAATATAACCATCTCAAACCAGGATTCCTCTCTGATACAATCCCCCATATTCCCATTCCCTCATGCGAACCACGGGACCGGAGAAGGCAATATCCCCTGCATATAAATTCATATTTAATTTATATGGAAAAGGGAAATATGAATAAAAATAAAATTATTAATGATTTACAAAATTTATGCAAATTTTATTTGAATAAAATTTACCCTTTTGTCGTTAGCCACCCCCGTAGAACTATTTTGCTATGGTGGGACAAACATAGGGGGTACCCCGAAACCGCTCCATGCTACTGGTGTGAAAATACTTCGATGGTAAGCGGTTTATAGAAAAAGGCGGAGCCAGAATCCCTGCCCGGTGGGAATTAGAAAGCTCAACGGGAGTGAACCATTCGATAATGCATCAAACAGTTCATGTCAAAACCGAGGTGGAGCCTGAAACGTTGGGAGAAATCATGGAGGACAGACACCTACTTATGATCCGGGCGGCCATGCGATGTTACAAGACGGGAGGAACCTAATCTAGGCACCCGGACGCCCATCTCAGTATGAGACTTGAGGGACCATCGCACGGATGCCTTACTGTATACCAGGCGTGATAAAAAAGCCAAAAATACCTAGAAGACCCCGTACACGAAATCGAATCAGTCTACAGTAGCGATGAACCCCCTTTCCTTGTAATGAAGACAGAGCAAAGGAACTGACTCCCCCGATGGGAACAGTAAAACAATAACTTTAATGGAAAAACCACTTGGGAAGGTCACTGAAACTCTGGAACCACATCCCCATAATCGAGGTAAAATCTGAACGGTCTGAAGATTGGGACAGAAGGAAGAGAAACCGTATGCTGGGAGACTACTAAGCACAGTTCTATATGTTGTGTCGTGTCCTATGAGAGAGGGGGCCCCCTTCAAAATCGGCAAGGGATGCAAAGGTTCCAAACTGCCCAGAGCCGCTGTGTAGAGAGCAAGGGTGGTAAGCATAGAAAGACTCAGTCGATGCCGGAACAGGGATATCGGAATCTATCCTTGGAACGAAACCACGGGGGGGAAACCACCTACGATCCTGGTAGCATACGGTACATAGATGGAATGGACCCTAACTTAGTTAGGCCCCCATAGGGAATCACGAGGAACTGTCGCACGAACACCTGTCCTTGGCCAGGTTGAGTGATATACCAGAGCTTCTGTGGACAGAGTCGAATCAACCTCATAGTGATGGGGAAACCCTTGTAATGAAGGCGGAGCGAAGGGATTGGCTAGGATACTAGCCCTACTCAACGTGACGGGAAAATCCCGGGGAATTTACACACGCAATCGGACGCAATCCATCTGAAAGCAAGGTGAACCTTTCTTCAGAAATATCATTTCCAGAAAATAATATACACAAAAACCATTTTATATACTATATATTAGGTTTACAAGTCCGCCGTAAAAATGATAATATTAATTTGTATCACTTATATATATTTTATTTTAAAAAATATATAGGGGTAAACAAATAGGAAATGGGGAAAACGTAATGTTCCAAAAAAAATAGTAGAATGCAAGAGAGCGCCACAAAGAAAGGAAGGGATGTCGAGTCCATAGCAGAAAAAATATAGATCGCACTGTTGGGGTCTTCCCACATGTAGAGAAAACCCTAATCCGTTCGCTGAGGGTGATCCAGTTGCAAGAGGTAAACACTCCGGTTGTTACCCAGATTGTCCTATGAGTATAGACCGCGGTCCCAGTTGGTCCTACAGATGGTTCCGTACCATTGGTTTCGTTTCGTACTAAAATGGGGTTCAGCTGCTCGTAGCATTTTATGTCAAAAAACAGAGAAATAATTTTTAATATAACTTATTAATTTAAAAAATAAAAAGCAGAAGAAGGGATGATCGATTATGGTAAAGAATGCTAGGAAAATCATAGTAGCTAGTTTGATGAGTTGTGCGGCCCTGGCAACGTTTGGAAATGGAACGGCTAATGCATCATGCATTGGTTCATGGGGTCCTAACGCCTTAGGCTATCCCGGCGGCATGATGAGTTCTTATGGTATGGGTATGGATACGGGTATGATGGGTATGGGTATGATGGGTATGGGTGGACCCAATTATTATGGGTCATACCAGGGTTCATATTCTAACCTCTATGGTGGCGGTGGTCTCTGCAATTATGGTGGTACCAACCTCATGGCGGGAGTAGGTAGTTGGTACTAAATCAATATATGTAGGCGAAGGTTATCAATGATAGGGAATGATAGGGAATGTGTTCATTCATTTAAAAAATAAAATAGGGGTGATCAACTATGTTGAAGAGTACTAAGAGAATCATAGTGGCTGGTTTGATGAGTTGCGCAGCCCTAGCAACGTTTGGGAATGGAATGGCTAACGCGTCATGCATTGGTGGTTCATGGGGTCCTAACGTAGGCTATCCTGGCGGCATGATGAGTTCTTATGGTATGGGTATGGGTATGGGTATGGGTACGGGTATGATGGGTATGGGTATGATGGGTATGGGTGGACCCAATTATTATGGGTCATACCAGGGTTCATATTCTAACCTCTATGGTGGCGGTGGTCTCTGCAATTATGGTGGTACCAACCTCATGGCGGGAGTAGATAGTTGGTGCTAAATCAATATATGTAGGCGAAGGTTATCAATGATAGGGAATGATAAGGAATGATAGGGAATGTGTTCATTCATTTAAAAAATAAAATAGGGGTGATCAACTATGTTGAAGAGTACTAAGAGAATCATAGTGGCTGGTTTGATGAGCTGCGCAACCCTAACAGCATTTGGAAACGGAATGGCCAACGCGTATGTTGGTTCATGGGGTGGTGGTCCTAGTATCCTAGGCTATCCCGGTAGCATGATAAGCTCCTACGGTATGGGTGTGGGTATGGGTGGACCCAATTATTATGGGTTTATGCCAGGGCCAGGGTTTATATTCTAATCCCTATTGGCGACGGTAATCCCTACGATGATAGCAAGTACCAGCATCATGATGGGAATGGGTAATTGGTGCTAAATCAATATATACAGGCAAAGGTTATCAATAATAGAGACTATGTTCATTTTAAAAAATAAAATAGGGGATGATCGATTATGTTGAAGAGTACTAAGAGGACCGTAGTAGCTGGTTTGATGAGCTGCGCAGCCCTAGCAGCGTTTGGGAATGGAATGGCTAATGCGTCATGCATTGGTTCATGGGGTAATCTTAACGCGTGGGATGGTCCTAGTACCTTAGTAAGCTATTCCGGTAGCATGATGGGTTCTGGTGGTATAGGATACTCTGGCGGTATGGGCTACTACGGTGGTATAGGATACTCTGGTGGCATGATAGGTTCCTCCTATGGTATGGATGGCCTGAACCGTTATGGATTACGTCCCCATCATATAAGACATGTCTTTAACAATTTTTATCCTGGATATTTATATTCTAATCCCTATGGGGGTGGTTTCTACGGTTATAGTGGGGCCGGGATCATGTCAGGAATAGGAATGGGTGGCATTGGTTGTTACTAAAAAAGAGGGGGCGCAAACAGCCCCCTCCTAATTTATGTCTATGAACATTATCATCCAAAATTTTTCTTATTTTATATAAATATTTAGTATTTGTATAAGGTAAATATACATGCACATATTTCGTCTGGAATCAACACGATGATTCCAAAAATGGTCGGTGCCCGTCACAGGTTACTCCTATTCCCCTGTGAAAGCTTTTATCATTCCGAAGAGTAGGGCAGGGCAGTAACCTTGCGCCCGTCTGCTGATTGCTGTCCGTTGATTACGTTCGATTGCATACATAAAATTCCCCGGTAGGTCCCTCCCTATCCCGCCCTTTTTACTATACTTAACTAAATACTTAAATCCTATATATATATAAACTCATGCCTCGCGATATCTATAATGCCCTTTACCGGCTCCTATCCGCGAGAAAAAAGGAAGAACGATTTCATATATATTTTCATATGAGTTTAAAATAATTAGAAATACCAACCGAGCAGGCCGTTCAAACTCATTGGATATCTAATCCTGTACGATCAGAACTGGGGAAATTCCAGGGTCTATGTGTCAAGCAAGCTGTACAAGTGATGAAACTGGCCCTCCGGAGTTGGCTGGTAGAGGCAGGCTTCCAACCACCTAACGCTGCTGGTGTGGAAACCCCCCCGGTGGTGAGCGGTTTAGGGAAGGAAGGGGCTAGAATCCCCGTCCGATGGGGATTAGGGAGCTCAACGAGGGAGTGAACCGTTCGGGGGACACTTAGAAACACCCCATGTCAAAACCAGGGGGTGTGTTCTCCATGTTGAGAGAAGTCATGGAATGCGGACCTACTTATAATCTGATCGGCATGCGGTTGTAAAGAGTGGTAGGAACCTAATCCAGGCGCTTATACGAAGCCCGGGGGGGTTCCGCACGGATTCCAAATGCGTAAGATAAATGTAAGGTATTTTTAATATCCAGTTTATAGAATTACGATTGCGAGGGTGGTACGATAGAAACGCGGGAGGGGATGGCTGGTAGGATCTAGTAGGAAACTCATTTCCCCCTTGGTAACCCATAGAGACCCAATCATTCCCCATGGGGATCCGCCCGCAACCATTTCAAAGTGAATAAGGAGAGGATTTGAATTGAAAAGGAATATGAAAATGTTTTTTGCTACTGTGCTACCGCTTACTGCTGTCTTTTCAGCAACATTCAACCTTTTTCCGTACGCTGAAGGAAAAGATAGAATCACTGGCTCCAACGTTCACAATAAGAGTTTGGATGAAAGCCAAATCAATGAAAATATTAGGAGAGTAAAGAAGTTATTGAAGGAAAAGCATATGGATGAGAATAAGCAAAAAGAAATGAGAGAATTACTTTCCAATAATGTTGATAATTCACTAAAATTAATTGCCGACAAGAAACCAGAATGGGCCAATCTTAGTTCATCGGAACAGATAAACAAACTAGTAGAGGAGATGTCACACTCCTTTGTACTCTCCAATGATAAGGAATCTGGACCCCTTATGGAGACAAATATGGACGAGGAAACCATTCGTAATTTATTGAAGGAATTAGGATCTCAAGGAAAGGAAATTTATTATAAAAACAAGAATAATCAATGGATTCCATTGAGTTCCGTCTCACTTTGAGACTCTCTCTACATTCGCGTTTATAGGTTTAGGTAAGGGAGGAGGCTGCTCGCCCCCTCCCCTTTGTGTCTATTAGGTCTACTATCCCAACCTTTGTTCATGGATATTTTGTAATGATATCTATGTAGATAATATATAAATATATTATGGGAGTAAACATCACAGTCCAAAATCAGGGCACTTCTTTAGTAGAATATTACATACAATTCAGAAATCGATGCCCGTTGGGTTCATCCCCGTTCATTTCAGTTCATTCCAATGTTTTTATTTCTTATCACACAAAATAGTATCAGCATACATAGTGCAGATGGGAATGAAAAACCCCCACGAACATGATGTGAAAATTTTAAATAAGGATGGACGAAAAAGGACAGGAATTGGTCGACCATTTTTGATAGATCGAGATAGGATCGTAAGTATTTTTAGTTAGTTATACGAAAAGGAGAGAAAATAGGGTCGG
The DNA here is from genome assembly GCF_900538055.1 of Pasteuria penetrans. Taxonomy (NCBI): domain Bacteria; kingdom Bacillati; phylum Bacillota; class Bacilli; order Caryophanales; family Pasteuriaceae; genus Pasteuria; species Pasteuria penetrans. Next base: position 1,783,640 of record NZ_UZAC03000001.1, on the reverse strand, counting down.
GTCCCTGATCTACATTTTGTGTTATACTATAATAAAAATATCATACATTTATGAATCCGTGAAGGAAGTCTCAAAGTTGAGGGAGAATCCTCCTAACGACCTTGTTCAGGAATTCACCCCCCAACAAGATGCTGCCATGGATCGGGAAAAGCATGAGCCATGGGGAATATAAACAGAATCATGTACATACTAATTTCTTATGGTTTTTGATACTTTGTTACCTGAGGATTCAGTGTGGAATACCGTGATGAGGCAAGAACCCCTTCTTTCATGATCCGCATAGTATTCATAGTAAAAATTGACGATGGGGGGAGGAAGAACAAAAATTAATTTTTTATCTATATAATTTTTATCTATATAAATTGAATAAATTAATTAGGAAATTATTTTTAAGAATATGAGGGAAAGGTTCTCCTAGGGAGCCAAAAATTGGGGCTGAAATCCCCCCAAAAGAATGCACACACCCGTTCAGATATTGCCGAAACACCTATCATGAAGCCCACAGAAAAACCTGTGGGCCTAATTGCATTCCATTTATCCATCCCCTTTCTGTATAGAACACCCCCCCGATCCCAACAAAGAAAAATTAGCCTTCCTCTGTTGAAAATCCCAACCCCGATAGTAAGCTTCCAGGACCAGATGATTGGGACCCGAACAACGGACAAGTGGACAAAAACAATGGCAAGAATTGGCCTCTTTGCTCGCCAACCAACGTTGAAAGATGGACGGGAGACCCTCTTCTCTCCAATCACCCAACACCGAACCCGAGGCCTGCCCAAAATCCGTTAGACGAACCTTCCCATCAAAGGGATTGAGATTGAGGCGGTTACGACCATCGGGATCCTGACGAACTGTCACTCCAGGGGTATGATGCAAACGTACCCAGAGTTCCCGATCCGCCATCTCCTCGCTACATGGAAAAATCGGCAAGGTACCAAATAACATCCATACACGAGGATCACGGACCGATAGCAGACGTTCCACCGCCCCCCGATACGCGGAAATATCCAACAGATCTTCACCCCGTGCAAAATCGCTTGGGTAAAGGGGATGAATCTCATGCCGTGAACATCCTAGATCCGCGACCCCCCGATGCAATGCCTCCAAGTGGGGGGACGTGAGAGGACTGATAAAGGTCTCAGCGGATAAAAAGGCCCCCGCACTGGAAAGAGTACGTGCATTCCCATGCAAACGATCCCAAAATCGAGCCGCCGCCACCATGGTTCCCTGTGGGGCATGCGCAAAAGCCATTCTAAAAAAGGAATCCACATCCCAAGCATTGTAGGAAATATGCAGTATATCTACGTCCGACAACCAAGAAGCCTCATAACGGGAGGACGGCAACGTTAAATTGGTATTTATTTGTGTTGACAATCCTCGTTCCCTTGCATAGCGCAACAGGGGACGAACCCACTGTTCCACCGTCCGCGGAGAGGCACAAGGTTCCCCGCCTGTAAGACTCAAGGTAGTCAGGGAATCAACTCCATCTAAAGCCCGTAAGAGATCCTCTAGAGGCAACGCAGGCTGCTCATGGACGGAGAGGGACTCCCCCACCGCACAGTGGGCGCACCGGAGATTACAAAGTTGCGTAACCGTAATCTCCACACTCGTCAAAACATACCGACCCTCCGAAAGACGAACAGGAAGTGGATCCCATGGATCCAACTCCGACCGGCAATCCCGGGGAGGGGATTCGGAATCAATACCACAATTATGGGTCCAATGCACCAAAAGTCCTCACCCCCCCCCCTATTGTAGCATTGGATCCACCACCCACCTATAAATTCCCCCTGTTATAATGGAACTAGCAAGGTACCCAGTTCCCATAATCACTACAAAAAAGGGGATGGTAAGATCTTGACCGAACACATACCCAAATGGTTCTGGCTCTACCTGCCCGCCTGGTGTAGCATGCTTATCCTTCTAGGCATTGGGGGAAAGTTCATGTTCCGTCGATTCTATAAAGCCCTCCCCAGGGCAGACGGACGCTCTCTCCTAGATCGTGAAGAGGAATTTGTCAACAAAACTAGACATATGTGGGACGAAACCCAGAAAGCACTACTACGTAAACTCGTTACCCCCGTTCCCAAACCTTTCCGCCCTACCGCTGAACATGCCATTGCAGGAAAGATCGGCGAACTAGCACTAGCCCGCCAATTGAAAAAAATAGACCAAGCAACATTGATTGAGGGTTACATCCTCGCCACCCCCAAGCGGGACCATCGCTGGCTGCTACGGGCCCTAGCCCAATCTGGCATTGATCATACCCCCTACCAACATTTGTTCAAACGTTAATCTGGCCCCACAACAAAAATGATGGAAATTGGACATAAGGAAACGCTTGTATCCGCCCATCAGGTATCGTAAGATAGTGGAAGGTCGAGGGGGGAGCTGGGCGTACGGAACTTCCATACAATCCATTCCTTGGAGCAGGCTCTGGGAAACGCATCCTCCCCGACGTTGAAATCAAGGAGGATGTGTATTTGTGAGAGACAATGACGGTTTTGGCAAAAGTCAATTTGGCGGCAGAGATGATTTCGGGAGGGGTAACGCGACAACGGAAAGGGATAGCGAGGACGTACTTCTAGCTGAGGGTGTCTCAGGCATTGTAAAATGGTTCAATGCGGAAAAAGGATACGGTTTCATTGCGCTGGGGGAAGGAAAAAAGGACGTCTTCGTACACTATTCCAAGATTCAGGACCCCGGCTTCAAAACACTGGAAGAAGGCCAATCCGTTATGTTTGACATAACAAAAAACAAGCGCGGTGAACAGGCTAATAACGTAGTGAAAGTGAAGTAGAACCTACACAGTGAATCCGTCTGGCCCTAGGGTTTTTGCCCGGGGTTTTTTGTCGTTGGAAAAAAGAAAAGGACAAGCGAGCAACCTTGGGGTTCCCTACTCCCCAACATTTCCTAGCTTGTCCCTGAAGCACAAAAAAAGAACCACCCAATGATCCCAACATCTATCCTCGGACCCCTCTTATGTAAAAATCAGTGTACAACAGAAGGCACAGGAGAGGGACCGCGCTGCTTGTCATTCATTTTATCTTCCCGTACCACCTTCAACTTAAGCATCTCTATAAGATAAATTCCCATCATCTGCATAATTTCCTCATCCTTCATAGTCCCAATCAATTCCATCATGTGTGCACGTGTATGCTCCTCCAACAAACACAATACCACGGCACATGCCGTTTCCTCGTCCACAATTTGTTCCCGATATAACGCATAAATGCGATCCACAAAACTCAACATTATTCCTCCCTCCCCGAATTGAAAGCAATTTTGCACCTTCCTACCCCCCCACCCTGGGACCTCCGACCATTGTATCACTGTACCCTACCCATCCACAAAGTACTGGCCATGACATCGGGGGAACATTCAAATCAGCAGCAGCATATACCACAACTAAACTGTATGCCCCATGGAACTCCCCCTCGCTGACTTATCCCCCGTGTTGTGGATGTAAAGAGGAGTGTTTCCCCTACATGCGCAACCCGACGATAATCCTGGGACAACTCGCCAGGAAACCCCATGATTACCGATTCAAGAGGCTCTATCGTCTCCTCTACAATCCCTTGTGGTACGAAATCGCTTGGAGAAGACTCATCCCATCACAACATCCCTTACCCTCCCTCCCCCCCACGGACGGGGCACCTATCCCCCACCAACCCGATCCAATCCTCCTTGGCCAACTCATCGAACAACTCCGCAAAAAAAAATACCGTCCCCACAATATGGTATGGGAAACCCCATCTCCCCCCCCCCGGCGAGGGAAAAATCGGCGCCAACGTCGTCCTACACCACGGCCCAGCTATCGCCTTCGTCAAGAGGACCTCATTGTGCAGGAGGTACTGCGCATAATCCTTGAGGCCTGCTACGAACCCCATTTCCTATCCGTCTCCCACGCCTTTCGGGGCCGAAGGGGGTGCCACACGGCACTCACACAAGTCCAACGTTCCTTCACCGACGTTGTATGGATTCTTAAACCCACCCAATCCATCCTACCCGTGCTAGACAAGAAAACCATGATTCGTATTCTGCAACAGAAGATTGATGATACTGCTTGCCTGCAACTCATACAACATATGCTCAAAGCCCGTTATCTACACGCATGGAACTACAACACCATGGGATACCACAACACACCACGGGGAAGCATCATAGGGCCCCTGCTCAGTAATATCTATCTACACGAACTAGATCTATGGATGCTCCGGTTTCAAACCCATTTTGCCCGCCAAGAAAACAAACGCCTAACCTATACACGGCATGGCGATGAGTGGTTGATAGGTCTATCCGGTAGTAAAAATGATGCTCTCTATCTACAGGAAAAATTAGAAAAATTTTTTAAAAAAAATCTCGAAATTCCCCAAAATCTTATCGAAGTTTCTTTACAACACAGCAAACGGAAGATACGTTTCCTCGGCTATGACGTTTCTGCCCCCCCACATCCCCACAAAAAGCATAACCCTTGTCGTCTCTCTTTACCCCAGTCCGTATGGACAAAAAAGCTTTTTGATCTAGGAGCCATCCGCATCCATCCTACCACACATATTTGGAAAGCCCTACACCGCCCTTATTTAGTACCACTCGACGATTACGCTATCCTCCACGCCTACAACCGAGAAATCGAAAAAATTTATCACTACTATCGTCTTGCCCACAATGTCAGTCAGTTGCAGCGGTTCGGCTACTTAATGCGCCTAAGCTTTTACAAAACCATGGCTAGTAAGTATAAATCAACGGTCCGCAAAATCGCGCAGAAGTACTGTTTCGAGGGAAAACCCGGTGTCATACGTCCTACCCCTACCGGTTCAGAGGTGATTTTGTTTTACCACAGTGGATTTCAACAACAACGTATTCCCGATACCACCCTCTCTATACCGAATGACTCTAAAGGGCAAGGAAAGTAGAACGGAATTGGCTTCCCTACACACCCCACAGGCCCAAGGAGCACCGTCGAGTAGGGCTGGACATATCCCAGCCAACCTCCTCATACAAAACCGTACTCAATAGTCCCCCATGATACGACCCCCCCCATTCCAATCTTCAGACCGTTTAGGTCCCACTTCAGTTATGAAAATGTTGCTCTAAGGTTCCAGTGATATCCCCCAAGTGGGTTTCTCCCTAAAGTTGTCGTTGTGCTGTCCTCGTTAGGATGAATCCAGCCTCTTTTCACTCGCCCCCATTACAAGAATTTCATCAGCTATTATGAACCGATTTCCTCCAGTTATCTTTGGTTTTTATCACCGCCTCCTGGCCGTGGCCAGGTGTCCATCCGTGCGCAACAACCTCTCAAGTTCCATGTGACGCCTAAGATTAGGTTCCTCCCGTGTAACACCACAAACGCCGCCCAGATCGTAAGTAGGTCTTCCCCCGACGTGTGTCAGGCTACACCTCGGTTTGGACATGAACAGTTCCTCTCGATGCGTCCTCAAACGATTCCCTCTCGTTGAACTCCCCAATCCCTATCGGACGAGGATTCTCTTTTCCCAACCACTTCCTAACCGCTCACCACCGGAGTGTTTCTACACACACCAACAGCGTTGGGTGGTGTGGAAACCTTCGCTACCTACCAACCCAGCCACGAAGGGCCATTTACAACCCTCATCGCTTACACAGCTTACGGAACACACACCTGGGGGGATTGGCCCATTTGAAATTTACCACGGGACCCCCTCCAATCCTGACCACTGTTCATCAAGATGGGTATTCGTAAAACACCCTACTTACTAATGAATTGATAAAAAATTATATAATTACATTCATACCCACAATCCCCCTGCTTACAAGATTGCCCATTTAGGGAGCGACGTCACTATGAACTCAATAGAGACCCTACTCATGGAATACGCCTCACAGATTCAAAATTCCCCTTGGTTCCCTCCCCCCAATGGGTTACCTGCACCTTGGCAAACCTATCATGGCTATACCCATGACGGACCCCCTCCCCATCCTGAAAATATCCCCCCCAGGCGTCTGGTAGGTTATTACCCTGGATGGGCCACCTACCCAAAGTCACGAAGGAACGCCATTCTTTCCCTCTCCCTTCCTGGTGTTACCCACCTCATTTACGCCTTCGCTCGTATTGTCAACGGTACAATGGGTCCCATGGATATCTATATGGACACCAAATATCCATTCGATCCAAACAAAAGACTGCGCGGGAATTATGGGCAACTCTATCTCCTCAAAAAGCGTTACCCCCATTTACGCATCCCTATCGCTATTGGCGGCTGGGGATCCTCCGGAAACTTTTCCAAGATAGCAGCCTCGGCCGCAGCACGGACACGATTCGCCCAAAGTGTTGTACACTTCCTCCATCGCTGGCCTGTCTTTGATGGAATCGACATCGATTGGGAATACCCCGGCAAAGGTGGCGGAGGACAGGGGGGGGGTCCAAAGGACAAACACAATTTTACCCTCCTGGTACGCACCCTCCGCCAACATCTTGGCAAAAAATATTCACTTAGTTTGGCCGTTGGCGCAGGAAAGAGACACATTGCCAACATAGAGCCAGCAGCATTGGCACCCTATGTAGACTGGATCACTGTGATGACTTATGATTTTCGGGGTAGTTGGGATAAAATCAATGGCCACCATACTCCACTGTTTTCTGATCCCACCGCCCCCCCTAACATGAAAAACACAGTAAAGGAGGAAAACGTTTCCGCCTCCATTCTCCGGTACCTAGCTGCCGGGGTACCGGCACACAAACTCAACATGGGTCTAGCCTTCTATGGCAGGCTGTGGACCCAATGCAATCCACAACATCACGGGGAGTATCAATTCTGTGCTAAGGGAAATCGGAGAGGATTAGGAAGCCAGGGTATCTTGGATTACCCCGACGTCCTGAAGTTCCAAAAGTTGGGGGCACAAAAATATTTCAATCCCCATGCCAAAGTTCCCTTCCTCTGGTATCCCAAGGAAGGTGTTTTCATTAGCTATGATGATCCTACCTCTCTTCGTCCCAAAATACAGTGGGCCCGTAAGCACCATCTCGGTGGTCTAACCATTTGGAACCTTGACAACGATCGTTCCGGTGTGCTTTTCAATGAAGTTCAACACACCTGGAGCCAATCAAAAAATTACGGAAATCATCCATAATTCATATTCCTATCCCATCATCACTTGGAACCAAATGAAAGGATATAGTAAAAATACTGAAACAAATCATACCCAAAACAAATATCTGCATCCTACCTACACCTACCCATACGCCATAGAAGTGGCACACCCGTCGCCGGAATGAATACAGGCTTAGCCTTCATAGGACAAATACCCAACCCCACACTGTGGGTACCCTTGTGGTGATCCGGATGATGCCTATGTCAGCAATGACTACAGAATAGCGCCGGGAACTACTTCAATGGGCACACTAGACCCATATAGGAAACCTGGAAAGGGAATACTATTTTTAGAAAATTATTATATAATCCCTTAAGAAGATCCTATAGTGTAAAAATACTAAATAGAGAAATTGACAATTCGGAATCCCACCAGGGTCCCTCCCCGGGTACCCCGGATCACCGTCCATTAGGATGGGTATTCGTTGAATACTATAATACATAATTATCGAATTTTTAGATTGTATTAATCATTATGATTTACATGCTATCCATCAATTCCCCCCTTTTGCCCATAGATTGCCCATTTTTAGGGAGGGACGTCGCTATGGATTCATTAGAAACCCTACTCAAAGAATATATCTCACGAATTCGAAACTCCCCTCTGTTCCTGCCCTCAAACGGATTTCTCCCCCACAGACAAACCCATCATGGTTACGCTGCCCCTAATGACCCCCCCCAAAAACCCAAAATTACCAAGCGTCTGATAGGTTACTACTATCCCGAATCGGGATCACAAAAAAACGCCATTGCCTCCCTTTCCCTCCCCGGTGTTACCCATCTCATTTACGCCTTCGCTTCTATCGTAAACGGTAAAATCCACCCCGGGGAGAACCACAATCTACAGAACGATTATGAGCAACTTAACCTTCTCAAAAAACGTTACCCCCGTCTACACATCCTCATCTCCGTTGGCGGAGCGGGACTCTCTAAGCAGTTTTCCCGTGTGGCAGGATCCCCTATTACACGGAATCGATTTGCTCTGAGTGTTGGACGCTTCTTTCAACGTTGGCCCATTTTTGAAGGCCTTGACGTCGATTGGGAATTTCCTGTTGAAGGGGATGGTAAACCCGAAAACAAGGGTAAACCCGAAGACAAACACAATTTTACCCTCCTTGTACGTGCCCTTCGCAGACGCCTCAACAAAAGATATTTACTAAGCCTAGCCATTGGAGCAGGTAGCCAACATCTCGACAATATAGAACCCGCAAACCTAGCCGCCGAGGCGGACTGGATTCTTATGATGACCTATGATTATAGAAACAGTCCAGACGGAATTAGTGGCCACAATACCCCTCTCTTTCCCGATCCCTCGGCCCCCGCTCCCATGAGGGAAGAATTGAGGATAGAAAACGTCTCAGCCTCCATCCTTCGGGGCCTAGCCGCGGGAATCCCAGCAAACAAACTATACATGGGCTTAGCATTCTACGGACGCCTATGGGCCCAATGTAATACTGGTCCCAGGAACAATGGGGAATACCAATTCTGCGCTGCTAGGAAGAAAAAGAATGAATTCTTTAATTTAAAATTAATACCTTACCATGATATTACAAAATTTTTACAACAGGGGGCAAAACAATATTTTAATCCTTATACGGAGGTTCCCTTTCTGTGGAACCCAGAGGGGGGAATCTTTATAAGCTACGATGATCCTGTTTCCCTCCGCGCCAAAATACAATGGGCCCAAACCCATCGTCTTGGCGGCTTGGGTATTTGGAGTCTCGACGATGATCGAACGGGTACGCTGCTGAACACGGTTCAGGACACCTGGAATAAACACACAACTCCTAATTTTCCCAAACGATGCTACCCAAAACGGACTGGGAACGACAGACAACATACGTAGAAATTCCGATCCGAATACCCCCGACAAATGTTCTCATGATGCATCTACCTATATCATACGTTTAACAATGATTCAGCAACACAACCATGTCATCGGAAAAACACAGAGGAAATTTCCCGATCCCATCGGGAAGGATCGAATCATCCTAGGAATACAACAACACGGATACACCACCCCATAGGAACATAGTCCTCCGGTGAATTGCGGAACGATGCAATCATCGGTGGTGTCGTAGTTCCCTGTTCAATCAGGAACCAAATATATACCTGGGAACAAAAAGGGACCCCTGGGAAGGTCCATTCACCATCCTTGGGCTATTTCCATAGGATAAAGTCAAAGGTCAACGATAGAGATAAGGGGAATGAATGGATGATAAAAAGACCCAGACAACAACAAAAGAAAACAAGATCCGCATCTAAAATCCGGTCCTGTCATCGTCGCCAAGATATCGCGTCTCCGTCCCAATCCAGTGCCCCCCGCGATGCCCCATTAAAAATCCCAACATCCATGGATCCACCGAAATGTGACAAAATCCCCCCGAATGATACTTCAACAGAGACGACCTCTTACCCCACCCCTCAACCATCGTGGCCCTTCGTACCAGCCACTACCCCATCCCAACCATGGTATCACCCCGTACCAACCACTACACAACCACCGATGCACTGGGGTTCCCTATCCCCTCCGCCGCCTCCTATCCCTCCTGCAGGCTGGTGGCCACCAACCCCATATCCCTGGCCCTACTACGCACCCCAAATGTTTACCACAAGCCACCTCCCACCCAATCCGTCTTTCCCTTACTACTATGGAGTCCCCTGTTGCTAACCCCCGCGCGGTACCGGTACACGAGGGTTCATTATATAATTTTATGAAATAATAATAAGGTGATACCCTATGTCGCACAAACACCCTGACTGGATATTCTTTCCACCCCTTTCTCCCCCACCACCCCTTTCTCTCCCTACCCTTCCATCCATTTCCCTTCCACCCTTTCCCCTCTTCCCTATCCTCCCCCTCCCCCTTCCACCTATTTCCCTTCCACCCTTTCCCCCCATTTCCTTTCCCTCTCTCCCCTCCCCTCCTTCTTTTTCTCCCCCAAGGAAATCCGTTGCGCATTCTTCCCCAAAGAAACCCCCTATACAATGGATGGAAGAAGGCAAAGAGGAGGAGCAGGGAAAGAAAAACCCTAAGAGAATTGTTGCCTATTATCCCTATTGGGTGGACAAAAAAAATAAACCCGAAATTTATGAACTACGATTACCTTCAAGATTAACTCATCTCATCTATGCACTCGCACGTGTCCAAAAAGAGGGAAAGATCACCCCAAGCAACACCTATATAGATATGGAACGACCCTTCTACGGAGGTGGGGAACGACAACTATTAGGCAATTATGGTCAGTTGGCCATCCTAAAACAACGATATCCTAAATTATCCCTCCTGCTCCTGCTGGCGGGTTCCCCCACAGAAACCGAGGGGGGATTTGCAGCCGCCGCCGCTACCCCAGAATCGCGACAACAATTTTGCTGGAATGTCATCCAATATCTACGTCGTTGGTCCATTTTCGATGGAATTGATATCGATTGGGAGTTTCCGACGGAGCATGATAACCCACAGAGTGGAGGAGAACTAGATAGGGTCAATTTCACCCTACTCATGAAAACACTCCGGGATTACCTTTCCGTTGAGGAAAAAAGGGCACGAAAACCCTACCTACTCAGTGCCTCCCTGGGGGCCTATATCCACCATGTAGGTAATATTGAAGCAGATAAAATTGCTTTTTATTCGGACTGGGTTACCATCATGACTTATGATTTCCATAGTACAGCCCATAGGACTACCGGTCACAACACACCCCTATACAACGACCCCTGTGCCCCCGAAGATCATTACATGGAAAAACACAACGTATCAAGCGCGATCCAACGTTACATCAAGGCAGGCGTGCCCCCGGAGAAAATCCACATGGACCTGGCCTTCTATGGGTGTGCATGGGGCGATTGTTGTCCCCGCTATCATGGGGAATACCAACGTTCCACCCTATTGCCAAAGTATAGCACCGAGGATCGAGAGGATCCCGGTACCCTTGATCAACCCCTCATTCACAGGTTGATCCGCAAGGGCGCCCACCAATACTGGAACCAAAGGGCCAGAGTTCCCTTTCTGTGGGACCCTAAATACGGCGTATTCGTCACCTATGAGGACACTATTTCAATAACCACAAAGGTCTGTTGGGGTCTACGCCATCAGCTAGGGGGATTTTCCTGCTGGACATTAGGGGATGATCCCCAACAGATTCTCCTGCGTACTGTTACAAAAACCGTGAAAAAATGTCAAAGGGATAAACGATAAAACCTACTGTCACAGAAAATACCTCACAATCCTATCAAGACAATCCCCAAAACCTTACATAGGAACAGAAGGACACACTATAGAAGAATCCCCGAATTGAGAATCCTTTTTTCTTTCTAAAAAAATATCAATTATAGACAAATAAAAAAAGGAAGAGGGAACTCCAAATATGTTGTGAATTCCTGTACCAGTTGGGTTGATGAAAAAGACCAACCAAATATCTATAGTATAATCCATACTTATAACAATAAAAAACACCATAACGGCATATGAAAGGAAGGGGCCACTACATCAGAATGCTATACCGGAGCAAAGGTTCCGACCGTAACCCCAATAGGCCTTTATAAATATGGGTGAGTACGATTTCTGTCCCTGCATTACTTACAAGGAATACCGTGGTTACCATCTCATAGGCCCACAAAGTCCATACGAAAGACCAAGAACAAAATCCCCCTTTTCCCTAGGAACTTAAGCAAATCCGTACCTCCCCCAACAACAACTCTCAGATGCAAACCAAAGGGGAATCCTCACCAGGAATGTGCCTAATGGATCGCTTTGTGTACGCGTTCTGGGAAATGGCACTGGGAAACCGCTGAAAAAATCCCCTAAGGAACGACTCCTGATAGGATGTTGCTTTAGAAAACCACAGAGGGGAGAACCTTGTAACACACCCCTATTGGAATACATACCATGGCTACAGTATATAAATACATAGAAACTATGACAGGATGAACAGGACCCCATCCACGGAAAGATCCATGGCACCCCATGGGTGTCGGGTCCGAAGTACAGATGGTACTGGCGGGTTCTCTAGACACGCCCACCCTAGTTTCCATGTCTTTTATCCTCAACATACTGCTTATCTAACAAATACATATAAGAAATACTTTCACTCAATAAATAAACCATCAAAAATCGGATGAGCTCCCGGAGATTTAAGACCCCGCTGGGAATTCTTGATCCTACAAACCATAGAAAACAACCACCCCACAGTTTATATTCATCCGCTGGAAGGGGACGGGTGACCCTCCCTTCATTGGAATGATTCTTTATAGGGCGTAGGGTCAAAAGTCTTCCGCAGGGCTCCTAAGTCTTCAGGAACTATCTTTTTTAAAAATATAATATATTTATTTATTAATGAGAGTACCCATCATATGTATTTTTTAGTAAATAGTATCCTGTGATTGTAGGATAGCCAGCACGAAAACTGGAGTGGGCGTGTCTAAACGATCGGTTGGTACTATCTCATACTTTTGACCCGACACCCATAGGGACCCTAATGGGGGACATCACCCCGAACGGTTCTTAAAAATCATCCATCCAACCGTAGTACACTACTGAGGTACCCCTAGCACCCAAACAGGCCCCTCTACGTATATCATGAGGGGAGCATGGAAAAACAGAATCACCGAAGGCACCTGTTGATACACAATCCATACAATATAGTATGAATACAGAATGGGATATATGTCATAGCAGGAATGCCAGTCATCCAACCCTATCAGCATCACTTTCCTGATTTTCTAATCGCCCCAGATAGTATTCTTCGTTATAATTTATTTATATATGAAAAATAGTAATTATTTAAAAATATCACCATTTGCACTAGTACCACCGGATCAACCCAGCATTTCATCCGCCAACCCCACCACAAAACCACACACGTAGTGCTCTCGCAATTCTGCCGTGGTTGCATCTTGCCCGGGTTTTCATCCGATGGTACCTGGTCCAATCTACGATCATCCCCCATTACAAAGATTTCATCGCTACCCTGGATTGATTCCTGTTCACGGAAAGCCTCGGTATATCCTCTTTACCTGGTGCTGAAGCCAGGTGTCCGTTCGACAGTCTCCCATGGTTCCATAGAGAGAGCCTCAATCGGAATCCATTCCATCTGTGTTGTACATCGAATGCCGCCAGAATAGTGGGTAATTCGCCTCCCCATGGCTTTTCCAGAAATAGATAGGTTCCCTTGTTTGGACATCGATTGGGCTTCCCAGTGCTTATAACCCCAATATGCCCTACTCATCTTCCCGACCCACACTGAAAAAAGTCCTTCATCCCGCCTTTTTTCTCAAAACTCTCTCATCACCATTACCCTTTACGACAGTACCTTAGGCGGTCCGAAACCCGCACACCACCACCCTGCCGCGATTTCGGGGATCCCCTTCTCCCCCCTTAAGTCCTCTGTACCCGCGGTTGGGCCATTCCCCCAGGCCTGTGTCCTCTACTAGGTATGTAGTATAACTTCAAACGGCTGGAGGGCGGCTATAATGGCCAATCCATCCTATCCAGTATGGGACGGGGTAGCTCAACGATCCCAGTTGAGTACCTTTGTGTCCGGCGGCGTATCCCCGTCGCCCTCCGATGATCCGCCATCCTATTTTTAGCTTTCTAAACCAACGACGGAATGAAAGCCCTGGAATATTAAGATGGCTCGGGTCGCAGTCGTTCGGGGTCTAAGTACATATCTTAGAAAATCAAAGGACCTTACATTATAACCCCCCACTCGATGATCCTCCTTGCAGTAGAATATCCCAGTCTTATTCCAATATGATTCTATTTTACACTAGAATAATCTACCCTTAAGTTTATCGGGAAGATATTCAACTTGCTAATCCGTTATGGTGCCCCAGGTTACCCTATATTTAGGCCCAGCATAGTTCTGATCCCATGTTGCCTGATCTAGGTTTAAAGTTTCCCTTTCCCAGTTCTCATCCTCGTTTCGGACATGGCAACTTAGCTTCCTTTACCCCATCTTCACTACAAGACTCCGCAGCCACTACTGTACTCTGATCCAACCCCATGCACGGGGGGTGTCCTTCCGTTACCCCGTTTTTTGCTCTCCTAGCAACACAGCCAGGGGGCATCCTGTACAATGCGCCCCACGAGTTCCCTATGAGTTGCTCAGATTCGGGTTCCCCCGCCATCAAGGTATTCCCAACAATGTTAGGTGAGGGTGAGGCGAAACTTTCTACCTACCTTATCCGGTTCCGGAGAATCAACCCCATCACTTATACAGATTATTTGGTAAAATCATAAATTTACCTTCTTCATCCCCCATGCACATCCATTGAAAATAACCCATCCCATTCTCGTGATACACAGTGGGAACGACCCTAAATGGATTACTAGGGTAAAGAAAGGAATAAATCCTATGGATCATGCAAATAATAATTATGGAGAAAATAATAAATGGATGAATCGTCATCACCCTGAAACAGGAACCTCTCAAAATAGAGGGAAAAGGGATCCGAGGGGCAATAAAAAAAGGGATGGTAGCGGTTCCGGTAGCTGGAATAACAATCCAGATTGGCACCAACCCAATTGGGATAGGGACCCAAATCAACAACCATCACTAGCGAACAAAAATCGTGACCCAGGAGGACACCCCCCGCCATCTCAATGGAAAAAACGAAAACCACCAGGTTGGCAGCAACCCAACCGGAAGGAAAATTGGAATCCCAATGGTTCAATGTCCCAACAACCATCATATTGGCAACAACCACCAGGTTGGCAGCAACCCAACTGGGGATGGAATTGGGGTTTACCTGGTTGGGGACCAGATTATTACACCGGTTGGTGGGGTGTCGGCTGGAATTATAACCCATGGGGGGGAGGATACCCCTACAACCTACAAAATCATCAGTGGAATGATGATACGGAAAACAAAGTCCTATATTACATATGACATTTCCGTTTCTGATCCCATGACCCCAGAGAAATGAATGATAGGATTTTTTTACTATGCGATGAAAAATAAGAGATAAAAATTGCTATAAAACATAGATTCCGCGTCTCCCGAGGGAAACACAACATGGTTCAGAGAATCACGCTGGGTAGAGGAGAAATGCGTTAGAATAATGGAGAATCACCCCACTTATTTCTATGATCTCCCGAACCAACTTGCGGGAGTGATCCGTTCATATGCATAGGACAGGGATGAAATTGTATGAAGAAATGAATTGCAGGGCAATGGATAACTACCCCACATACAGTAGATATCCATAATATAATAATATAATTACTATAAACTTATTTATTATTAAAAAAAAGGGGACATAGCCTATGGACTATAAGAGTCATCATCAACCCGATACGAATCATGATACATGGCCCTATTGGAATCACCCCATCGAGACCACTTATGAACGGAAGATCGACATGGAAGAAAATGACAACATAGGAAATATCTATGATTCCAATGGTCACCATGCCGGACAGAGCTACAACTCTGGTTGGGACAATGATCCAGGATGGAATATGGGATCAAGTTCGGGCCTTCGTTCGGGCCTTCCCCTCCCCCTCTGGGGAATTGGCTTCGGTTGGGGTGGTTATCCTAGCTGGGGATCCTATCCCGGCTGGGGATCCTATCCCGGTTGGGGACTATATCCCGGTTGGGGATCCTATCCCGGTTGGGGATCCTATCCCGGTTGGGGTGGGATCTATCCCTATAATACCCAGGATCATAACCAGCATTCCTCCGATTGTTACACCCAAAATACGAATCATGATACGGATCATACTGTCTATTATATATAAAAAATACAGAATCTTTGGATTTTAATGGTCACAGAATCAAGGGGGACCTGGTAAGGTCCTATTTTTTATGATCAGGAATGGGGAGTACGAACAGCCCCCCAATTCACGTCTATTCAGTATGATTACCAAAAACAGAGACATCCCAGCGGGGTGTGTACGTTTCTCCAAGGATATTTTAACCCTAATTTTTGGTCTTCAAGGGAAACATTCCCCGCATTTTGGGGGATAATTTTTTTCTCAATTTATCTTGTTCAGGAATTCACACCCACAATGGGATACCGCCCAAATGCTAGGCGATATGATCAATACAAACTCAACGGGAATACAAGAAGTTATATGAAAAAATATGTAGAGATTAGGTCCTTCCCCCTTACCCATTGAAGTCCAAAGACCCAAATGCTACTATTCTCCAATGACACAGGAGAGACAAAAAAAGAGCCCCTGGTAAACCAACACACTATTTGAAAAGAAACCATAAATTATCCTATCATTTATTTTTTAAAGTAAAACCAGATTACAAAAAAAGATGAAAAAATCGTGATCAACACAGTTGCCTTTACCTTTGCCATTGGGA
The DNA here is from genome assembly GCF_900538055.1 of Pasteuria penetrans. NCBI lineage: Bacteria > Bacillati > Bacillota > Bacilli > Caryophanales > Pasteuriaceae > Pasteuria > Pasteuria penetrans. The sequence continues at coordinate 1,767,196 of NZ_UZAC03000001.1, read as the reverse complement.
GTTCTACGGACTCAGACATTCCGCCAAAGTCGTCATAATACACCATCCCCCCAGGGGAAATCGAACCATGTACATTTGTAATTTCATTAGGATATTTTTTGGCATCGTATCCTGTGAAAATGGTTCTCCTCCCCAAAAGAAGATGAAACCATAACGGGAAAACCAGACATGTATACACAAAATACAAAAAAAAGGATATTTTCGTTCCCACATCATACCCATATAATAAAATTTTTTTCATTACATAATAGAGATGAAGAGGAATAGGGTACCACAGAAAAAGAAGGAAAGCTGTGTTGACAAACAAAACATCCGTATTTTGTCCCTCCTTCCCGCACCAAAATTTTTCACGAACCGTTTGCCACTTAAGGGAAATCCCCCATCCCCAAATCCCCAATGTCAACCATAAGGAAGAATTCTTAATAAATATAAAAACAACCGTTGTGAGCAAAAACCAAACAAATCCTAACCAAGGTACAAAATACCAACGAAACTTGGATACACCCCTTCTTCGTCGTGCTATCAAGAAACAGTTCTGTCGATAACGCTGTAGCAAAAGAAGGCGACTCGTTACATAGAAGAGATAACTGTCAAATGCACCGAATACAATTAATAACCTGAATAATCCAATGATAATAAAAGTGATAAGGCTAGTCACTACAGCATAAAAAAATCCATTTCCATAACAGGCGTATCATAGAGACCCAAGTGCAATACCATCATAGTCTGGAACAAAAAATCTGAGATAAAAAAAGTTAGTACCCTACCAGATACGGTAGTATTTTTCCAGGATCTAAACCAAAATAGGGGAAATTTCCTCACGGGCGGTCCCACCACCTATATTCTATGTAGGGGAACCAGGGGCACCTGCTGTGTGAGTAAGGCCCCCGCATAAGTAATCCCCCCAATCCCCAGTAACAACCCGAATCTATAATTTCAATTCAAAATAAAAGAAGCCGAGACTACCCAACATACCCATAAGCAGGACAAGACCAGAAAACGAATTCATCTAACAAACGCTATCACAAATCTGATCCTCACTCCACATGCAACTAACTGTAGCTATTAAAAAGCAGGTAGCCGAACAAACAACCGAGGGAAGCGTGGGGCCACCAATCCTCAAACAAAGTTTAACACATCTTCGAGCTGACTTTATTTTCTTCAGGAAACGGGAGGTGCCGGCAACAGAACTTCCGCAAACGAGCGATACAGTTCTCCCACACACACTGTAACAATCCCTTTTTCTGCGTACGACATCCTCTCCATCTCCAGTCTTCCCCGTAGGTACCCCTCTTCCGTCATCATCTACGTACTGCATACTTCCATCCCCATGAAAGAAATATGTTTCTGTTCGGCTACCCTCTTGCGTGATATCAGCTACTGCAACAAACTTCCCCTCCTCCCCTGTGAGGGGAAGTTTGGCAATACCCCCCACCAAATCCCCTTGTCTATCAATATCATAGGATAAAATACTCATAGTTTTCGAACCCCAGACTTCCTCCCATTTTCTTTGGAAAAATTCCGGTGCACTATCCCTAACATGGATCTGGACCCCATGGGTGGGTTTCTCACTTATCCGGAGATCTTTTCCTAATTGCTGAACATACCCCAGAAATTCTTCATGAGAATTCTCGATTGTGTGTTCCGATGAATCAACCCTGAAGAAATTCATCAAAAAATAGGGTATAACCTGTTCTCACCGGCATTCCATGTAACCTTGCTGCTTTCGCTGCTGAAGATAGTATTGCCGTTGACGAGAACATTTCCCTACAAAAATCTGCATATTTTTTCCCTTTCCCAACAAATGCATACACATGGTTGAATTTGTCCTCGCAGTAGGTACATCTCCATCGTTGGGGTTTCATAACGGATTCAATTTCCCATAAGCCAAGGATGCCGTGTTTTATTTTCCGTTTCTTGTCGAATCCCGCTTTCACAAATTTTTGTCCCAAATTTCCCGAATCCTCACAGGAACACCTGATTCCCGGGGATGGACGGTTGACAATGGACTTTAGGATATAACGAATTCTCATTTTATCTGATCCTGTGGGCCCTAATTTCTCTATTTTCATGATTTTCACTTCGTCCGAAAAGGGGGACCTTGGGAAATCTAGTTCTGTTTTCATCTCGACAACCCCTTATTCCCTGATAGAGGGTGAGTTGCCAATTATTATAACATATAAAACTTAAATTTTATAAAAACAACGTATATGTCCTACTGTGTTCCCACAAGAATACTTTGGAATACAGGGGGAGGGAATCCGAATCTAGGCAGATATAAACACAGAAACCTACCACGATGCATTTGATCTATCGAACCATGGTTCAGCCCTCACTCCTGAGACTGAACCCCCAGGTCCGAAGTTTGGCCAAGAGCCGAAATATCTGTTCAGGATTAAAGGGTTCGTAAAGGACGCCCTGAAGAAAAAACACAGAGGGTTACTTCCCGAATCCAAGAGACTACTCCTGGAAAAAATATTTCATCTTGCAGATTGGCATAAACTTGGGGAAGCCTACGAATTTATAGAGGATGTTGAAAAATGGTATGACACCGATTATCCCACTTTTACCGAGGCTTACAATAATCTGCACGCTCTCATCGGGGTAGGATTACAGCACGACCACAAAAACATTAGAAAAGGTGCAGAGAGCCTACAGAGGGGGCAACAGTCCATTGCAAATTACCATCGAGGAGACAAGGCTACCAATGCTCTTATAGAGGGAAAAAACTGTGCCACCAAGCTTGACTTTCGCCAACGTTTTGGAGTTAGGATTTGGAGGAACTATGAGAACCTTGCTATCGTATGTCGCAATAGCCACCTGGAAAACGATCAGGGGGTAAATTGCCGGAATGTTTCATAATATTAATATAGTGTTTAATAAACATAAAATAAAATAAAAATTCATTCAATAATTTTGGATACATAATAGAAAAAAGCACATACTTTTGTTTCTATTTATTTTATAAATTAATAGAGACAGATGCTCTTCGGCATGGGCTCGTGTACAATAAACTGAATAAACAAACTAATTATGGGGAAAAGTGGGCCCCACCTAATTCATCCTTAAAATTCGGAGTAAAAAAAAACCGCCCAAGGATATTCCGGGTCCGAAGTTTGGCCAAGAGCCATGAAATACTGAGCGCCCATCCCTCCGCATAAAAGGTGCCCATTTCCCAAAGGGGGATGGGCATCTTCACTTTCATACTTTTGCACACATCGCCCTACTCTACTGTAACACTCTTAGCCAAATTACGAGGCTTATCTACGTCGTGTCCGCGCTGTAAACAGGCATAGTAAGCCAACCACTGCAGGGGTACAACCGCCAGGATAGGCGCCAACCAATCATTGGTAATAGGTAAAATGAATGCATCCCTCGTAACACTCTGCACAGCCTCTGCACCAGAAGGGGTGGCAATAGCAAAAACCCGAGCGCCCCGGGTGACGGTCTCCCGTACATTGATTAACATTTTAGATTGCACATGGGCCTGCGTGAATAAGGCTACAACAGGGGTCCCCTGTTCTATGAGTGCTAGGCTTCCATGTTTCAACTCTCCGGCTGGATACGCATCAGCATGAATATAGGAGAGCTCTTTCAGTTTCAACGCCCCTTCGACAGCCAAAAAAGTGTCCAAACCACGACCTAAAAAAAATACATGTGCCACATCTTGCAACTGATCCACCCACAACTTCATCATAGCCGCAGACTGTTCAAGAACCTTTTCCATATGAACCGGCAAACGATACAGGGAGGACAGTAAATCATCATAATGATCCGCACGTTGAACCCTGTTTCGTCCAGACACCCAAGCAATCGTCAACAGGGCAAAACAAGTCAGTTGGGCCGTGTATGCCTTTGTAGAAGCAACAGCCACCTCTGCACCCGCATGGGTAAACAGGACGGCATCCGCCTCTCGTGCCAGACTGGATTCCTTAACATTGGTAATAGCCAGCACATGCCCGCCCCTTTTTCTGGCCAAACGAGCAGCAGACAACGTATCCGCTGTTTCCCCAGACTGACTTACAGCAATGACACACGTATTTGGAGTAATAACAGGATCACTGATACGATACTCCGAAGCAATCCAGCACCTACATGGTATACGTAGCCATTGTTCTAACATCGACGCACCAAACAACCCAGCATGATACGCCGTACCGCAACCCACAATGTGTATATCGGACCAGGTTTCCCCCTTAGAAAAAGGAATGGGTAACTCCGGTTCCAACTGAACCCGATCAGCAAACAACCGTTCACGAAGCGTCGCGCGAAGGGAAACGGGTTGCTCAAATAATTCCTTATGCATAAAATTGGGATGATCCCCACGGTCTGCAATCGTTGGCTCCCAGACCATAACACGTGGCTCACGCGTGACCCTCGATCGGTCATGCATACGATACAACCGCACCCCTCCCGGTGTCAGATCTGCCACCTCACCATCCTCTAGAACATGGATCTGTCGAGTATGGGGCAAAAGTGCAGGGATATCAGAAGCTAACCATTGTTCCCCCTTCGATAATCCTACAATGAGCGGACTACGAAAACGAACCGCTATGATACGCTGCGGCTCAAAGGAGGATAAAACAGCCAATGCATAGGAACCTCTCAATTGCCGAGCCACTGCACAAACCGTAGCCAGAAAATCACCGTTCCAACACTGCGCAAACAAATGCGCAATGACCTCCGTGTCCGTATCGGAAACGAAAGAACAGCCCTCACGACGCAGGGACTGACGAAGCTCAACCTCGTTTTCCAGCACACCATTGTGAACCACGGCAAAGCTCCCCTGCCTATCCAGCTGCGGATGTGCATTTTCCCAAGTAGGAGCCCCATGTGTAGCCCAGCGCGTATGCCCCAATCCACAGGTACCATGTAGGGATTGATTCTTGCCCCCCAGTACCCTCTCCAATCCTTCAATCCGTCCTACGGCCTTGGCATATACTAATTTCTTACCATTGTAGACAACCATCCCTGCGGAATCATAACCCCGATACTCCAGAAGACGTAAACCCTCCAGCAGAAGGGGTTGCACAGCCTTCGTTCCTACATAGCCGATAATCCCACACATAGTACACGCCGTCCCCTCTTTTCTTATGACCCCGTACATCCATTGGATCGCTGGGTCTGAAAAATCACCCCTTGGAGCACCTGTACTAATCGTTGTTTCCAATCCTCGGCCTGGGACGCCGACTTCGCCTCCACCATGATGCGCAATACAGGTTCCGTACCCGAGGCGCGTACTAATACTCTGCCCTCATCACCCAATGCCTCATCCGCCGCCCTGAGGCAAGCAACAAACTCCGGATGATCACGCCAAACCTCAGCGGATCCAGGGGGTAGGGGGATATTGACTAGGCATTGCGGCCATTTCAACAACAACTTGCGCAATTGTCCCAAGGACTGATCCGCATCTTGGACCGCGCGTAACAACTGCAGGGCTGTCAATAAGCCATCCCCCGTAGTAGCATGGGGGGCAAAAACAATATGACCTGACGGCTCCCCGCCCAGACCGAATCCGCCCTTTCGCATCTCCGTAACCACCCAACGATCCCCCACATCGGTGAATCGCGTTCTGATACCCTGTGTAGCCAAACCCTCCTTGAGACCACCATTACTCATAACGGTTACAACCACTGTGTTATAGGGCAGAAGACCACGATTTGCCAGTGCAGGTGCACAGATGGCAATGATATCATCTCCATCGAAAATGGATCCATCCCTATCTACCGCTAATAAACGATCCCCATCCCCATCCAGGGTAAACCCTATATCAGCACCCTCCCGCCTCATAGCATCCTGAAGAGCAGCCGGACACGTCGAACCAAATCCCGCGTTGATATTCACACCATCTGGATGATCACCAATCGCGGTAACCCTGGCCCCACAACGTCGGAACAGAGATGTAGCAAGGAAGGTGGAGGATCCATGGGCCGTATCCACTACAATATGAAATCCGTTTAGGTGGACGGGGCAGGATGCTATCAAATTCTCGAGATATGCATCGGCACGGTCATTCACCATAGCCCGCCCAATCCCCTGTCCGACAGGCCGCGGCAAATTGTCGACCTGCCGCAAGGCAATCTCTATCTCCTCCTCCACTTCCTCCATCAGTTTATAACCATTACTATCAAAAAATTTTATGCCATTATCACAAAAAACGTTATGGGATGCAGATAACATAATACCACCCGACGCCCCCAAATGCCGAACGAAGAAAGCAACAGCTGGCGTGGGAACTACCCCCAACTGAACAGCATCAACCCCCAAGGAAAGGAGACCCGCCAAAGAAGCATACTCCAAAAGGGGGCCCGACCAACGGGTGTCACGTCCCACAACGAAAAAAACTTTATCCCTCTTTTCCGACAGTTTATGAGCAACGATACGGGTCAACCGATACACCAACTCTGGGGTCAATTTCTCATTAGCAACACCACGTACACCGTCTGTACCAAAATATTGCATGCATGGCCCCCTCCCACGCTCATGAACCCCTACGATTGATCTGAACCTGGGCTGTTGTTACTGTTTGGTCTAGGATCTGGACCCATGGGTATTTTCGGATCTGAACCTGAATAGGTAGCTGATGAATACCTTCGCTCAAACCGTTCACATCCACAGTGGCTTCTATATCCTTGGCTGTAATGGTCCGCAAAAACCTTGGAGCACCCGACAGGGTCACACTCAAATTAGGGATGGTCACACCACCATAGGAATTAGGAAAAACAGCCGTTGTTCCATCGGACGGTGAACCCACCGTCTTCACATGAATATTGGAAATTTGCTTTTGAACCGCCCCAACAAGGGTAACCTTCACCCTTACCCAGCGGGGCTCTGCACGCAAACCACTATCCCCCGTTGGGATCTCTAGATCCAACACAACATCCCCTCGTCGATTGTCCAGATCGAGATTGAGGGGTATACTTGCCGGCAAACTTACCAATTTACTTTCTAAACCATAGATCTTCACCCCTCTTACACTGGGGGTGATTCGTTGCACCGCGTATCCCGGCGCAGGGTACCTCCCTATACCTATCCTAAGCCCACAATCACGAAATGGTTCTTCTACAGCAACCGAAAAACCAACATTTTGTGGAATGATGGAAACACCCTCCAAAATCGGCATACCATCCTCCCCCACAGCCTCCAAAGGAGCCTCTGAACCCTCCCAGGACCCTACTCCCTCCTGAAACGGTATGCGGGCGCGAACGGATGCAATCTTACCCAAAATGGAACGGGCAGCACGCACCGTAATCCGCCTAGGTTGAACAACCGCATCACCCATTTTGTACCCCTCCGTTAATGGGGGAATCACTATCGGTGTAACGTCAAACGTCTTACTTTGCTTTCCCTCTAGATAAACGTTCAAACGATCCGGTTTGATACCCACAACGGAAATTTCCCTCTTGGAGAGGACAGGCCAAACATACCTCACGGCGGAATTATGCCATCCTTCCCCCTGTCCCCTCAAATCAACAACACAACTCAAATTGGAAATCACATCCTCCCCGGAATACTGGGGTCCCTGGATTATAAGCTCGACACTAGTAGGAATCTCCCTCCCTGCCACAAAACGATCCCTATCGTATCGAACCTCTAGGGGGACGGAAATTTCCCATCTGCTGTGTTTAGAAAAAGGGGAAAGGGACGAAAACTTCACCCACAACCCGCAGGCTGCCGCCAGAGCAAGAAAACAAAGTATCCCGTCCTTCCGCAACCACTTTTTCATGAACCGGGATCAACATCCCCCTTCTTACTCGGACCGGAATCACCCTTTCCATCGGAATCGTCCTCAGTGGAAGGAGGGGGCGAGTTGGAAACATTGGGGTCTCTCCTAGATTTCCCCCTGTCCTTTTTCTTCCCCAACGAGGGAACAGGTGGATCCCCCTTCCACCATCGCTGTAACAAAAAGAATTTTATGGGGGAACGAACCGGGCGAACCCCATCCCCTCGTGAGGGTTCATCTCTATCAAACCCTACCCTACTCTGATCGGATTCTTCCGACGTTTCAACAGATGGAACCCGGATCAATCGATGGTTCTGCCTCCTTTTATGAAAACCTTGGGAATCACGCCAAAATCTCAACCCCACATTCCTTTGTGCTTCCAATAGGCTATACAAACGCTCACGCAAATGTTCTTCATCCAAATCCGTATACATCTCCCCTGACAACGCAAGGGAAATACATCCTGTCTCTTCCGAAACAATGATAACAACCGCATCGGAAACTTCCGACAATCCCATACCTGCCCGATGCCGAGTCCCCAGGGCCGTACCTAAATGGATGCTATCAGAAAGTGGTAAATAGCAGCCCACAGCCAACAGCCTGTCCCCACGCAGAATAGCAGCACCGTCATGTAGGGGCGTAGTTGGCTCAAAGATCGTCCGCAACAACTCCGTGCTAATCTGTCCGTTGACCGTTACACCCGTCTCCACATAATCACTAAGACCCGTCTGCCTTTCGATCACCATCAAAGCACCGATACGGCGTTCGGCCATTTGAACGGCCGCCCGAACAATCGAACGAACCGCCTGACCCTCAGTATGGCCCTTGAACTGATTGAACCACCCCAACACACCCCCACGACCCAATAGTTCTAGGCCCCGCCGCAACTCCGGTTGGAAGAGGATCATCAAAAGTGTTATCCCTGTTGGTGCCAATATCCCCACAACATGGCGGAGGGCTTCCAGCCGCAAGGAATCGATACTGCTAACCACTATAATAGGCGCAATAAAGGTCAAACCTTTAAGTAACTCAAAGGCCCTTGTACCTCGCAATAAGTGCAAGATTTTATAGAAAATCCAAGTTACAATAATGATATCCAGTAAGGATTGGCCAAATACAACAAACCTATCCCTGAACAATGAATCCCAAGCCCACCACGGGGATTGCATGAATTGCCCCCAAAATAGGATACGCCCTCTTTCTAGTTCCCTTGGCCTCCAAAGGATTATGTACTTCGACCTATAAGAAATAAGATACAGCAAAAAAACCGTCCTCTGCCTTACCCGCAAAGGACGGATAGTTACGTGGAGCGGAAGACGGGATTCGAACCCGCGACCCTCGCCTTGGCAAGGCGATGCTCTACCACTGAGCCACTTCCGCACGAAAACAAATCCATCACTTCATCCCCCCATCCATCCCAGAAGGAACAGAGCGGAAGACGGGATTCGAACCCGCGACCCCCGCCTTGGCAAGGCGATGCTCTACCACTGAGCCACTTCCGCGCGAAAACAGGACACGGAAAACCCTATCACGACCCTATACAAAACATACAAACAAGGGGGTTCAGGAAAAGAAAAAACAATGGAGGGAGTAGGATTCGAACCTACGAAGGCGAACGCCAGTGGATTTACAGTCCACCCCATTTAGCCACTTTGGTATCCCTCCACGAAGGACAACAAACCCTGCCAACAACACCCAACCGACAAAAAGCAAACGGGAAACCCCACACAATGAACCAAGATCCCACGGAACCCCCACACGAAAGCTTCCAACCAGATTTGAACTGGTGACCTCTTCCTTACCATGGAAGCGCTCTACCTACTGAGCTATGGAAGCATGGCTCCCCAAGCAGGACTCGAACCTGCAACCTACCGGTTAACAGCCGGGCGCTCTACCAATTGAGCTATTGGGGAATGTGCACAACCCCCCACACAACACAAGAAGGGGGAAGGCGAGGGAACATCCATACGACCTACACGCCAAAACTTCGGCGATACCAGAGGGGGTTATAGGCAACCCCCATCGCACAGAAAACTCCTTCCTTAAACGAGGACGGACGAAACCCAAAACAAACGAACCCGCCACATCCCGACAAAACATACTCACTCACAACCGGAGAGCCAGAAAGCATCCGTACAAAAGGGCACACTATACTCCAGAAAGGAGGTGATCCATCCCCACCTTCCGGTAGGGATACCTTGTTACGACTTCACCCCAGTCGCGAGCCCCACCTTCGGCGGCTGGGTCCTGGCGAACCAGGTTCCCTCACCGACTTCGGGTGTGACCCACTCCCGTGGTGTGACGGGCGGTGTGTACAAGGCCCGGGAACGTATTCACCGCGGCATGCTGATCCGCGATTACTAGCGATTCCTACTTCACGCAGGCGAGTTGCAGCCTGCGATCCGAACTGAGACCGCTTTTCTGGGATTCGCTCCGTCTCGCGACTTCGCCTCCCTCTGTAACGGCCATTGTAGCACGTGTGTAGCCCAAGACATAAGGGGCATGATGATTTGACGTCATCCCCGCCTTCCTCCGGCTTTCGCCGGCTGTCTCTCCAAAGTGCCCACCCTTACGTGCTGGCAACCGGAGATAAGGGTTGCGCTCGTTGCGGGACTGAACCCAACATCTCACGACACGAGCTGACGACAACCATGCACCACCTGTCACCAATGCTCCCCCCGAAGGGGGCACGGCACTCTTTCGAGGCCTTTCATCGGGATGTCAAGCCTTGGTAAGGTTCTTCGCGTTGCATCGAATTAAACCACATGCTCCACCGCTTGTGCGGGCCCCCGTCAATTCCTTTGAGTTTCAGCCTTGCGACCGTACTCCCCAGGCGGAGTGCTTAATGGGTTTCCTTCGGCACAAAGATGCTGAGCATCCCTACACCTAGCACTCATCGTTTACCGCGTGGACTACCAGGGTATCTAATCCTGTTTGCTCCCCACGCCTTCGCGCCTCAGCGTCAGTAACAGTCCAGGAAGCCGCCTTCGCCACCGGTGTTCCTTCTGATATCTACGCATTCCACCGCTACACCAGAAATTCCGCTTCCCTCTACCGCACTCAAGATGCACCGTTTCGAACGCTTACACGGGTTGAGCCCGTGCCTTTCACGCCCGACCTATACATCCGCCTACACGCCCTTTACGCCCAATCATCCCGGACAACGCTCGCCCCCTACGTATTACCGCGGCTGCTGGCACGTAGTTAGCCGGGGCTTTCTTCACCGGTACCGTCATTTCTTCTTCCCGATGAACAGGGCTTTACAACCCGAAGGCCGTCTTCACCCACGCGGTGTCGCTCCGTCAGGCTTTCGCCCATTGCGGAAAATTCCCTACTGCTGCCTCCCGTAGGAGTCTGGGCCGTGTCTCAGTCCCAGTGTGGCCGTCCGCTCTCCCAAGCCGGCTACGCATCGTCGCCTTGGTGAGCCCTTACCCCACCAACTAGCTAATGCGCCGCGGATCCACCCAAAAGCGGCACCCGAAGGTACCTTTCCCCCCCGAACCATGCGATCCGGGGGGCGTATCCGGTATTGACCCCCGTTTCCAGGGGTAATCCCCGACTTCTGGACAGGTTATCCACGTGTTACTCACCCGTCCGCCGCTCGCCCCCAAGGGGACGCGCTCGACTTGCATGTAGTAGGCACGCCGCCAGCGTTCGTCCTGAGCCAGGATCAAACTCGCCATGAAAAAACAAGAAACTTCATTCCGCCCACACAGGATCCACCCAACACCGGGATAAATCCCGGGGCGGAAGTCCACCGTACGTACGGCAGTTCATACCCTAGTGTACGAAACACTACTTCTCTCCGGTTGTCAGGGAGTATGTAACGAAAGGTAAAGATCCCAAAAACACGGGCATCCCAACCACCACATCGCACCACCACCGAACAGCCTACCAACCATTCTACCCACCCGCTGCCCCGGGGTCAAGAGTTTTTTCAACAGAAAATTTTGCCAGCACCTCTACAGCGAGCCCCACTATACCATCGGAGCTTCTTAAGACGATGCCGAAACGATGCCGAAAATGGGCACCGGGACAGTCGTCCTATACAATTTCAAAATATTTACACATTTACTCAATCCACATTTACTTCAATCATTTATAGACATCGTGATCTCGATACCCCAGTTTTTTCCACTGTGGGTACCAGGGTTGTTGCCGCAGGCTTTCTTGAATCACTTCGCGCGTTCGGTTCCATCGATCTAGTTCCCTTCGTCGTGCCACATCTTGTCGCACCATGGGTTCCCATTGTTCCCACTGTTGTTGCCCTTGTCGCAATTTCTCCAGATAGGATTCCTTCTGTGTTTGCCATACCTGCTGCCAATGTTCCGCTATTTTTTGCACTAATTGGTTTTTCCATTCTTCCCATTGTTGCCACTGTGGGTACCAGAGTTGTTGCTTCACTTGTTCCATCTTCCGCTGCAGTAGTCGCTCTTGTCGTTGTCGTTCCTTCAACCATCTACGGAACGTACTCGGATTTATGCTATTTTCGTGAGCAAACTGATTCACATTGATCTCTTCGCCATTTTTTGAGGCATCATACTCCTGGACATCATACTTATTTAAAAGCCTTACCTTATCACGTCCCGTACGTCCTATGCGTTTTATCTGATATATGCTACTTTCACGGGCAAACTTATTCGTACTGATCTTTTCATAATCTTTTTGGTCATCAAAGTACTTACTTAAAAGTTCTTCCATACTCTCCTCATCATGTCCCGTACGTTCCCTGTGTTTTATCTGTTGTATACCCGAAGTAGATGGATTCGGATCCAATTCCATATGATTACCATGATCTTCCGAACGTTGCTGTTGTTGATGCCAGTCCTGTTGTGTCCACTGTATACCCACTGCACCCTTCAGTTGTTGCCATTGTTCCCCCTGTTGTTCCTCCAGTCGTCGCAATGCTTGTAGCCGCTGTTCTCCCCATTGTTTCCACTGTGGGTACCACGGTTGTTGCTGCAGTTCTCTCATGTGCTGTTGTTCCAGTTGTTCCAGTTGTTCCCCCCGTTGCTGCAGTTGTTCCCCCAATCGTTGCAATGATTGTCGTTGCCGTTCTGTCACTTGTTTCCACTGTAGGTACCATGGTTGTTGCTTCATTTGTTCCGCATGCTGTTGCCGCAGTTGTTCCCTCTGTTGTAGCAGCTGTGCCGCCAACTGTTGTGTCCCCGACAAAATTGGTTGTAGCTGCTGTTGCACCTGTTGCTGCCCCCCACGATAAGCCCTATCCCTGGCAACTTTCTCTCGCTCGATGGCCTGCTGAATCAACTGATCCTGTTCATTACGATAAGCCCCACCCCTGACAAGTTTCTCCCACTCGATGGCCCGATCCAACTGATTCTGTTCATTGACAATCCCTTGCCCCTTTTGCATCCCCGACGAAGTTGGTTGTAGCTGCTGTTGCACCTGTTGCTGCCCCCCAGAACTTCCCCCCAACGATGAACTACCATCCATAAGGGAACTACCATCCATAAGGGAACTACCATCCATAAGAGAACTACCATCCATAAGAGAACTACCATCCATAAGAGAACTACCATCCATAAGAGAACTACCATCCATAGGGGATTCGTGCCTTGTGGGCGATGAAAATTCTGTTGAACTTATTGATGAAGATTCTGTTGAACTTATTGATATCCTAGGACCTCTCCTTTTTATACGAGACCTTGTTTCCCTAGGTTTATCACGTTCGAGATCGCTTTCCTTGAGTAACAATATATCCCCATGTGGGAGCAACGAATATGGGGATGATAGATTCTGGATATCGGGCCTGGCTAGCCTCTCTGGAGGGGAAGCTGCAGATTTATGGGAAGGGCCCCATAATGTAGAAACGACAAAAAATATAGCAAACGCATATCCCTTATTTATTTTATTCATTTCTAATGTTCCCCCTATATTTTAAAAAATATTAACAAATCAAATATAAATAAGAGTGAAGAATTTTATTATTACCATCCTGTGTAGGGTAAGGAAAAGAGGACACGAGGGGGGGTTGTGAATTTCTGAACAAGGTTTTCAAGGGTATTTCCCCTCATCTTTGAAACCCCCTTCAGGTGTATAACCCATCTTTTTTACGAATCTGCGGGATGCAACTGGAGATACTTTCTAAGAGGTTGCACAGGGGGATTCTGGAATCCCTCGATCCAGAGACAGCCTACGCGGCCGACTTGGAGATATGCGGGTATTATAAAACAATGGGCTCCGAAAAACTGCAGGAATAGTACGAAGGGGCCTACGAAGGATCACCACCCATCGCAGGCACGACCTTGCTCCATCAGAAGTCGAATCGGAGTACTAAAACATCCTGGAAAACCAACGGGAAACGTAGTACAGATGGAACCCGCTGTGATCCTGGTGATGAGGCGAATGCCTATCGAATAACGGTCCTCTTCTACCCTCACTATTCACCCAAAACAGAGGAAAAGAAGGGATCAGGGAACGGCATAAACCACGAAGATTGGGAAAAAAGCATAGATAATAGTGAACCATGTATGGTTCTGGTACGGTTAAAAAGGTTCACAATTGTTTCCTGAGATCCGAATAAAATGGGAAGTGGGCTCTTACGGATTCATAAAAATAACTACATAACTTTTATAAAATCATACTATCTATAGAAGCTTGGTTCCCCAGTTATGGTTAGGCTACCAATATTTATAATAATATTATGAATATATAAACTAAATAAGATGTGACTCTCTCTCCCTATGTACATTCAAAATAACTTCTATATATTATCTTAAAAATACTCTCAAAGAAACTTGAAGACCATCTGTTACTCCTATACCATCCTCTTTATACCCACATACAAAAAGGAGATTGATAACAGATGGTCCCAAGGCATTGTACCATGGAACCGTTGAACTTGGAAGGGGTGAAGGAATGGATTGAATACTTCGCGGACAAGTGGTACTGGTGTTCCACCAAGGAAGAAATTAAACTTGCAATCCCTTGCGAGTATTACAGGCAATATTCTTCATTGTACAAGGAAACATATGCTGATTACCATAATCCTGGAGTTCATTAAAGAGACCTTTAGATGGGCAGACAGGGAATGGATCGAACGTATTCCTCGGAAGGGACTATTTTTTGGAGCTCTGGAAGGGAAGAAAGAAAAACCCCTTATAGGTAGAAAGACATTATATGACGGCAGGAAACGGTTGTTGGCATACGAGGAAAAAGCAAGATGCAATATTACACAGGGTTCCTTTCGGCACTTCACCACCTTCCAAAAGTCAATAGTAGGTATGATATCCACCTGCCGTAGAATGGATAGCACGCTAATCAACAGCAACATAAGGAAATTAACACGTAATGAAATGATCTATCTGGTAGCCAAAAAATGTGGTTTGTATCTCGGCTGAACTCCTGATTCCCCTCCCCACGGAGTGGAAGGTCTTTCTGGAAAAGGGGTGCAAATTCACAGACATCGATAGTCGGCAATCATTGGGCCATCAGCCCCCTCTCCCCCCAAAAAGGAGGGGTAACAACAAAGGATCATAGGATTGCAAAGCTAATTGGGGTTTGCTTGGCTATAAGGAACCGCCTCTCCAAATATGACCAAAATAGGAAGAAGAACAAAATGGACATAACAATATCAAATCAGGATACTTTCTCCTTGGTAAAATCTTCAATGTCCGCTTACGCCAACCATGAAATCGGGGGCAGCATTCTTTATATATAAATTCATATTACATAATATAGACAAACAATATAAAATAAAAATACAATTATTAATATTATTGGGAAAAGGAGATTGTTTGCCCCCCTCTTGGAATCAGAAAGGAATCAGAAAATCCTGGAATTACACCCAAAACCATGAATTGGGGACAAATACTACCTATCCAGCAATCTCCCATACGCATACTATAAAGAGTACACGTTGAGACTAGATAAAAGGTCTATGGATCGACCTCTATCAGGGTGGTGAAATACCTAATGCGGGACTCACAACAATGCCACTGCCCCCCCCTTTCCCAAGTTTGTTGCTCGAAGATCGTATTCCCAAGAAAATGCCCCTGCCATTGCTGTAACCGATGTTGCTGTAATCATTGCCACGATTGTTGTACCTGTTGCAATTGTTGCGAATTCCATTGTCCGAAACCCTGTTCTTCCCCCACACCTGCCCCCACTGCTTCTAGTCTCCTGGAAGCCACCTTCTCCCCCTCCTCGACGGGACAAATTATGACCCTATGCACTATCGACAATATCAGCGGTTCCGCTATCACCCTCCCCGCCCTACCTACTACAACTGTGATCCTAACATCGGGACACAGCTACATGGGTACCTTCACAGGATGCAATTGCGATTCGGAATCTGCCACTGTGTCTGTAGAGATACTCCTCAACGGTGAGGAAGCAAGAAAATTTACCACATCAGCCACAGGAAACGTATCCTTCCCCTTCTCTATAACCGTACCCTCTGGTTCACCTGGCGTTCTTCAATTCAGAAATATGGGAATCAAAGGAATCAATTTTTTGCTCATTCTTCTCCCCTGATGCCCCACAACTGAGCTAGGAATGGGAAAACACAAAGAGGCACTCAATCCAAAATATTGAAAGTGCCTTTTTATTTTTATAAAAATTATTATATACTAAACTAATTCATACCATCATTGAGGCCATTCAGCTTCCTATGATACCATGAACACGGAAATCATAAACGGTTTCAGAAAAAATCCCCAGAAGGAGGAGACAATGGATGAACCCCCTCCCCCCCTCTAACCACGATAAGAAAATGAACACCCCACAGACACGTGACGACACACCGAGGAAAGCCTGGGAAAAATTGTGTGATACCATCGATTTATCGGCCGCTTGGCGGTCCCAGTGGAAAAATACTCTCCTACGTCATATCTACGTTCACCCCAAATACCCGGCATGGACCCTAGAAATCCTCGCCCCCAAGACCATAGATCAAAGCATGCAGAAGGCCCTCCAAGAGAAAATAAGCGATCGTTTTCGCAAGGAGGGCATCGAAGTTACCCTCACATTTTCCCCCCTTTCCTCCTCCACTAAGAAACCCAATGAAACGAATGAAACGAATGAAACAAATGAAACAAATGAAACGAATGAAACAAATGAAACGAATGAAACGAATGAAACGAATGAAACGAATGAAACGAAGGCACCACCCCAATCTGACTCCAACGATTCACCCTCCTTCCCTGCATCCTGTCCCAAGGAACCCCTTCTGGAATCTACCCCATCACAGTCCCCCTATCCCGATCCCCCCCCTCTACATAATGGCCAATCGAACGTCTTCATGCCCTCCCCCAACGAAGAAACATTCCCTCACGACCACAACAAACCCCATCCCCCTGTACCCCCCCAGAAAAAGCAGGGGAAGCAAACAAATACTCTCCCCCTAGATCAATTGCCCAATGAGGGACCTGTTACCGTCCTAGGAAAGGTATTTAAGAAGGAAATCAAAGACCTGCGGAACGGACAAAAACTGATCATTGTATGGATCACAGACCATACCAGTTCTCTCATCTGCAAGACCTTCCTACGCACCAAGGAGGTAACCAAGCACTGGTCCTCGGTCCAGGAAAATGAATGGCTCAAACTACAGGGCACTATGCAGGTGGACAACTACATGAAGGAATACATCCTAATGGTTCAGCAAGGGAAAATCATTCCTGCAAAAGATATACGCGAAGACACCGCCCCCATCCGTCGCATCGAATTACATGCACATACCTCCATGTCCACCATGGACGGCGTTATGGAAGCACATCATCTCATCGAAAGAGCGGCCTCCTGGGGACATACAGCCGTTGCCATCACAGACCATGGCAGTGTACAAGCCTTTCCTGAAGCTGTAGAGGCAGCGAAACGTGCGGGTATCCGCGCCATTCTGGGTATGGAGGCCTACGTAGTGGACGATGGCATCCCGGTAATCATAAATCCAGGGGACGCCCCCATAGCTTCGTCCACTTACGTCGTTGTCGACGTCGAAACAACGGGCCTGACAGCTAGCCATGACACCATCATTGAATTGGCCGCGATACGATACAAAGAAGGTAAGATCATCGATCGCTTTCAATCCTTTGTCAACCCACAACATCCCCTGGGAAAAACCGTAACAGAATTAACCAACATCAACGACGATATGGTCCGGGACGCTCCTTGCCTAAAAGACATTCTTCCACAATTTCTCCAATTTCTGCGGGAGGATCCTTTCGTAGCGCACAACGCCCGCTTTGATGCAGCCTTTCTCCGGGAAGCCGCCCGCCGGTTGGGATTGCCTCCCTTGCAAAATCCCATCCTTGACACCGTTGAGCTTGCTCGCCGTGTCCTACCCCAACTGAAAAACCATCGCCTCCACACCCTAACCGATCACCTACGCATACCGCTGGAACGACACCACAGGGCCATCTATGATGCGGAGGCCACGGCCCATGTACTAGGTCACTTACTCACAACGACCCAAAAAGAACATGGTAGTCACCAGCTACTCGATCTCAATTCCATTCCACGCACCGATTTTCGCAAAATACGTCCTTTCCATGTCACCCTACTTGTGGCCCAACCCCAGGGTCTGCGGAACCTTTACCAATTGGTCTCCGACTCCCATACGCTTCACTTCCATGGCGTTCCCCGCATCCCGAAGAGTGAACTCACGAAACATCGTGCAGGTCTACTCATTGGATCCGGTTGCGAAAAAGGCGAACTCCACGAAGCAGCCCTCCATCGAACAAGGGAGGAAGCGGAGGAAATTGCCCATTTTTACGACTATTTAGAAATCCAACCCCCTGATTCTCTATCCCATTTATTGCAAAAAGGCGTTATCCATTCCGAGGAACAACTCCATGCTACCCATCGCCTCATAATCGACCTCGGGAAAACACTGCAGAAACCTGTCGTAGCCACAGGTAACGCTCACTACCTCGATCAGGAGGAGGCTATTTTCCGCGACATCGTTGTTGGAAATCAAATGGGTTTCCGGGTCAACCTCCCCCTACCCCCCGCCCATTTCCGTACCACCGGGGAAATGCTATCCGCTTTTGCACACCTCGATCGGGAAGTTGCGCAACAGGTTGTTGTCGAAGGACCTCATACCATCGCCGCGAGAATCGAGGAAATCACTCTCTTCCCTGAGGGTACCGCAACACCCAAAATGGAGGGCGCCGAGGAAAAACTGCAACAGCTTTGCTATACCCAGGCGCATACTTGGTACGGTAACCCCCTACCTAAAATCGTATCTCAACGTCTACAACATGAACTTCACAGTATCATTCGAAACAAATTTGCTGTTATTTATATTCTCTCGCAAAAATTGGTCCAAAAATCCCTGGATGACGGTTACTTGGTAGGTTCACGTGGTTCCGTGGGTTCCTCCCTTGTAGCCACCCTAAGCGGCATCACAGAGGTAAATCCGTTACCCCCACACTGGCGCTGCCAGAGCTGCCAATACAGCGAATTCGTTGTGGATGGTTCCTATGAATCGGGTTTTGACCTGCCAGACCGTGCCTGCCCCACTTGTCAACATCCTCTACAAAAGGATGGCCAACAAATACCCTTCGAAACCTTCCTAGGCTTCGAGGGCGACAAAACGCCTGACATCGATCTCAACTTTGGCTCCGACTATCAGCCCCGTGCTCACGCCTATGCAGAGGAACTCCTCGGTAAAGATCATATTTACCGAGCTGGCACCATTGCACGGGTGAAATCTAAGACAGCCTATGGATTTGTAAAAAAATACGAGGAACAACAGGGACTGGCCCTCCGTACGGCTGATGTTGAGCGACTTGTTCAAGGATGCACGGATATCAAAAGAACAACAGGACAACATCCTGGTGGACTGATAGTAATCCCACAAGACATGGATGTACATTCCTTTACACCCATTCAATACCCTGCTGATGACCGTAAATCGGGCGTACGAACCACGCATTTTGATTACCATTCCATCAGTGGGAAGTTGCTAAAACTGGATATCTTGGGACATCAAGTCCCCACTACCATTCGTTTGTTGGAGGATTACACAGGGGTCAATCCCCTGCAGATTCCCCTGGCTGATCCCGATGTACTAGCTCTCTTCCAAGGAACAAAATCCCTAGGCATCCAACCAGATCAAATCGGTGGTGTAAAAACGGGAACCATCGGTGTCCCCGAGTTCGGCACACCCTTTGTCCGACAAATGTTGGAGGATACATGTCCCTCTACATTTGCTGAATTGATTCGTATTTCCGGACTCTCCCATGGCACGGATGTTTGGTCCGGTAACGCACAAGAACTAATTCGCGAAGGTACATGTACACTATCGGAGGCCATATGCACCCGCGATGACATTATGTCCTACCTGATGCGCCGGGGTTGCACGGCACAACTGGCATTTCAAATCATGGAAAAGGTACGCAAAGGCAAAGGGGTTACGAAACAAGAAGCCGCCCTCTTACGCCAACATCGCGTTCCTAATTGGTATATCGAGTCCTGTGATAAAATCAACTACATGTTCCCCCGTGCCCACGCAGCGGCCTATGTCATGATGGCTATGCGAATAGCCTGGTTTAAAGTGCATCACCCCTTAGCCTACTATGCTGTTCATTTTCGCCGACTGCTCCAGGATTTCGATTGGCAAACTATCTCTAAAGGGGAACATCATCTACGACGAGAATTAGTCAAACTCCAAACCCAGGGAAATAAAGCAACAGCCAAGGAAAAGGCGCAACAGTCCCTTTGGGAATCTGTTCTTGAATTCATGGCCCGAGGATTTTCCTTCGCACCTATGAACCTCTATTGTTCTGAGGAGAAAACGTTTGTCGCAGAGGAAAACAAACTCATTCCCCCGCTCATAGCCCTCCATGGTTTGGGAGAAAACGTGGCCGTGAACATTGTAAAAGCCCGTGAAGCCGGGGAATTCCTATCCATTGCCGATTTCCAGAAGCGCACGAGAGCCACGAGTGCAGTCGTGGAAGCATTACGAAACGCAGGTTGTCTGGATACCCTACCAGCTAGCAACCAGCTAGCGCTATTTTAATGATGGGACAAAGATTCACAAACCCATACTGAAAACCCCTCTATCTAGAAGATAAAAAAACCTAGGCAAGATTTGTCCCTCCCCAAGGGACCCTCTGCCCAGGTTTTTCCCATCTCTATCCACCGTTCCCCAACATAATAGTGCATAGAGTAAAACCTAACGAAATGATGAAAAATCCTCCGTATCCCCCGCATCGCACCAAACGGTATCCCCAAGGGGATACCTCCGCACCCCCTCCTCAACGATCTCCACGGGAGCCAGGTGATAAATGAATGAATGGCTATCACTATCCCTTCCCCACCATTCATCTCCCGGAACTTTACCCACATCCACGGATGGTCCTGAATACGATACACTAGCCGGTTTGAAATTGAAAAGATTCAGAGAAAGAGAAACCAAGGGAATAGTGAAAAAAGGAGCTATTTTCATTATTCTTTTACTCCACATAGGAAAATCCCCCTCTGGGGAAAGGATCCCATCCGGATCATTCATCTTATACCACAATCGTCGGATCAACAACTTGTACATCCTAATGAATACCTTTAATAGAATTATTATATTGATAAAATCACAAAACGAATGGGTTTCTTAGGGATTTTTCGGCTATACCGATTATAGGACTGTAATCTCCTTTCATTGTCGGATCAATCCGATATTTCAACCAAACCCTCTCACGTCATCTGAGCCCCTCCACACCCCTCTTTATGCATCGATCCCACCACCGATACTACTTATCAGCACTACCCCACTATTCTGTTTCTCTAGTTTCTTGTCCATCCATTGCTCCTTCGTTAGTTTGCAACCTAGACCTCTACGCGATCCCCCTCCGGAACCACAAAGTTGATCCCACTGTTGCCCCAGTTCCTGCCGTGTTAATCCCAATCACTACTGCTCATGCCCTCGCTGCTGTCCTTGCCGTTGCTGCTGCTGGTTCTGTTGTGCCCCCGACGAAGTAGATAGATTCGGATCCAATTGCCATGGTGGTCCCAATCGCTGCTGTCCTTGCCGTTGCTGCTGCTGGTTCTGTTGTGCCCCCGACGAAGTAGATGGATTCAGATCCAATTGCCGTGTTGGTCCCAATCGCCGCTGTCCTTGCCGTTGCTGCTGCTGGTTCTGTTGTGTCCCTTGTTGTTGCAGTTGCCATTGTTCCTCATATTTTTGCCGCTGCTGTTCGTACAGTTGGTTCCGTTGTTCCCACTGCTGTTCAAACAGTTGGTTCCGTTGTTCCCGTTGTTGCAATTGTCGCCGTTGCTGCTGCTCTTGTTCATCCAGTCGTTGCCATGATTGTTGTTGCCATCCTTCCCATTGTTGCCACTGTTGGTACCATGGTTGTTGCTGCAGTTGTTGTTGCTGCAGTATTTGCTCTTGTCGTTTCCCCAACCACCCACGGAGCGTACTAGGAGGTATGCTATTTTCACGAGCAAACTTACGCACACTGATCTTTTCGCCATTTTTGGAGGCATCAAGGTACTTATTTACAAGTTCTTCCATCTTTTCCTTATCATGTTCAATACGTTCTTTATGTTTCATCTGTTGTGTACCCGAGGTGGATGGATTCGGATCCAATTCCAGCTGATTACCATGATCTGCCGAACGTTGCTTATATTTCATCTGTTGTGTACCCGAAGTGGATGGATTCGGATCCAATTCCAGCTGATTACCATGATCTGCCGAACGTTGCTGTTGTTGCCTTTGTTGCAATTGTTCCTGTTGTTGTAGTTGTTGCTGTTGCCCCTGTTGCTCCTCCCCACGATAAGCCCTATCCCTGGCAACTCCCTCCCTCTGGATGGCCTGAGCCAACTGATCCTGTTCATTGGCAATCCCTTGCCCCTGTTGCTTCTCCCCACGATAAGCCCTATCCCTGGCAACTTCCTCCCTCTGGATGGCCTGAGTCAACTGATCCTGTTCATTGGCAATCCTTTGCCCCTCAGAACTACCATCCATAAGGGATCTACCATCCATAAGAGATCTACCATCCATAAGGGATCTACCATCCATAAGGGATCTACCATCCATAAGAGATCTATCATCCATAGCGGATTCGTACATTGTGGACGATGGGGATTCTGTCGAACTTGTTGATGCCCTAGAACTTCCCCTTTTTACACGAAACCTTGTTTCCCTAGGTTTACCACGTTCGAGATCGTTTTCCTTGTGTAACAATATATCCCCGCGTGAGGGCAACGAATATGGGGATGATAGATTCTGGATATCGGGCCAGGCCAGCCTCTTTGGGGGGGAAGCTGCAAATTTATGGGAAGGGCCCCATAATGTAGGAACGACAAAAAATATAGCAAACGCATATCCCTTATTTATTTTATTCATTTCTAATGTTATCTCCATATTTTAAAATATATTAAAAAATAAAATACAAATGAGGGTGGACAATTTTATTACTACCGTCCTGTGTAGGGTAAGAAAAGGAGGACACGTGGGAAAATATATTTTAGGGAGCCAAAGCACTCCGTGTTCGGCAGCATCCCGTTGTGGGTGTGAATTCTTGAAAGGTGGGATTTCCTCTCATTTTTGAAATTTCCGAAAACGTACACACTTGTTGCCGTCCTGTATTCCCCTAACGGTTGTCCCTGGGTTCGTCTGTAAATTTTCTGAACCTATTTTTGGTCGGGGCCCCGGGGGACCCTTTTTTGTCCTCCCTACGTCATTTGATAATCCACCTTTGGATCTATATTTTTTATTAATGTCGGTTCCGAAGAACCCATCTTCATACTTTCCGCATCTAACTCAACGCACCATTCTCCCCATTTCAGCAATGGATACAATAATTGAATTTATGTATCACGGACATGGATCTATAACATAACCTGCAAGTAACCGCGATACCTCACCATAAGGGATCCGCCGATACGAAAGGGGATTTCACGGAACCCTTCCCCATGAAGATCGCTTGGGATATTGGTTTCCCTCGTTCTCCTCGGGGGTTTTTAGTCTTACCCCGGGGATGAAATATGGATTCCACCCCCCTGGGGGGTGATCACAGGCCAAGGTGATCCGGAATTGGAAATAATGTTCCCGTGGGATTTTTGGTTGTATGTGGGGTAAGAAAAATCCTGTAGTTGGGAATGGGTGATTATGAATTTATTTTCCAAGAATTTCAAGAATAAAAATATACCTGAGTTATTTTTTCCACTAACCCTTGAGGACGCATGTAGATTTGACTCAGTTACGGGGAGGGATGATATAGAGACCCCCGCAGTTACCAATGAAAACACGAACGGCAAATCAACTGAAATAGTGGAGGGGGTAGCATTCTCCGAATGGGAGGTACCACCCAAGGGGGATGGGGAGTCCTCCTCACCCTCCGTCGAATGTCGTCAGGAAGAGGAATGTAATACGGGGGATCCATGGACGGAATGGATCGCTAATGAAGTGGAAGTGGAAATTGAGAATGTGGGCAGATCAGGATCAGAAACAGTAGGAAAGGTGATAATGGAGGGACCAACAGCAACCCAACGTATCCAATGGGGCGTACAAAAACAAGAGAAACCCGCTGTGCCCCTGTCATCCCCGGATTTTTTGACTGGTTCCAACCATTCCGAGGAACCCCAGGCTTTGCGGGAGAAGATCCTCTTTCAGCAAAAATTGGTTCATTATGTACGATTATGGTTACAAAAAGAACAACGCCATCTCCGATCCCTTCGCGAGGATATCGTTGTTCAACAAAAATTGATTGGGCGTGTGCAGTCCAGGTTCCGGACAGAACAACAACGCCTCCATGGTCTGCAAAAAAAAATACATGAGCAGGGTTGTTTCAACAATACGGGCAATGAATGAACCAATGGTACAAGATTTTGGGAGACGAGGTTGTTGGTTGCCATCCCAAGCCTGCGGTTTTCCCGGGAGGCCCTTTTTTTCCCCCCGCATCATCCGATGACCCGTTTTAGGGTCTATTTTTTATCCATCACCCCACCTTAATGCATGATAAAATATAAATCATAATTACAATGTGCATTCATCACCTAATAAGGTCATAGACCCGCCTCTTCCCTAGCTGCTTTACGACCTATGCTCTTACCATGACCACGCCAGGGTGATTGATTGGGCACCCCGTCGATTGATTCCGAAGACTTACCTTTCCAAAAAACCTACCCTCATCTTTTCTGCACCTACAGCTTAGCACACGATCCGTTGAACCCTTCTGTTCCCTAGCTCCATTCTCATCCATAGCAGGACTTCTTTTCTACTACGGAGGACCGATACCGATCCGCACCTGTACGCAACATAGATAACTACGATCCCCAACGGGTAGCCCACACACCCTGGACAACAGATCGCCGGGGAGGGTTGGCTGAGATTCCAGGCCCTACTCGACGACATGAACGGTTCTTTCCTATTGCGTTATCGAACGTTGTTTCACTCTCGTTGGGCTCCCTAAATCACCACCTGGCGAGAATTCTAGCCCCGCCTCTCCCAAAACCGCCCACCACTGGAGTATTTCCAGTAGCGTCAGGTAGGTGGAAGCCTGCTACCTACCAACCGATTCCGAAGGGCCAATCACAACTTTCATCGCTTATACAGCTTACAGCTTACTTGACACACGCCCGGTAGAATGCCCTGACATCATCCATCCATCTATACTATCTTTCCCGGCAGCTTAGGCCTCTTTTTTTATGCCCCCACGGATTCCCCGCCCCGGACGGACGTTGCCCCTGGATCGATGACACACCCGTCTGCACGATGGGTTCCCTTGTTTCATAGGGAAATGCCTAGGTCATGTGCAATTCCCTCCTATACTCCGTCCTGCCAGGCACAAGATGCACGCAAAACTTATATTGTGACATGCGATCCCTCCCAATCATCGTTGGCATCAACTACAATTTTCAATACGTAGAAATAAGTGTTTATCGTTCAATTCGATGTTAATTTTCTTATCTTTTTATGATATGTGTGCCGTTGATTTTATGGCAAATCAAAAAAAACAGGAAGGCGAAGATAGCGAACTCAAAAAAGATAAAACAGAGAACAAATGCCATAGGATACAGATGATCATCTCTTAGACAGTGACGACTAGGAACCACCACATAGGTGGGAACCTTCCCATTTTCCCCATACAACCGCGCACCTACGGCTATCGGGTACCTTTCCACATCGGTTTCTCCCGTTGTCCCCTCTGGTTGGAATGATAGTACCCATTGATCGCTGATTTCTTCCATAGACCGTAGAATACCTGTTACATCATTTTGATCGGATTTGGCATTAGGGATCTCTTTTTTGTCCCCATCATATCCATATAATTCCTCCACTTCCCCCCTATGGTTGAGATGGATACGAACCTTCTTCCCAAGGGGTACGGCCCTAGCGGGTAATCTCCTCGCCAACTTAAAGACACCAATACAGAGGGGAATACTTCTTAAAAGGTATAGGGTTCCCCTATATCGTTTAGAAAACATTTTTGAACCCAATCCTAAAGAAGCCTCGCATAGAAAAATACTACAAAAATAAGCAGCCATTATGCCACTAAGGGTAATACGCGAAAAGATAAGGGAAAATAAAAGGAAAAATCCGAGGAAGAGAAGTGCCAAGATCAAGAAGAAAACCCCGATTCCTGTAAATTCCCACCCTGCGGCCTGATGATCATCCCATATTGTTTTGGTTATTTCCATAAGCATGGGGTTATTTCCTTTCTATGTCCACCACGGATGAAGTTTTCCCAGGATTCTTTCCTCAGGGGTTTCCTGACTTCAATCATCCCATCTCCCGCCGTGGGGGCCCATTGCATTCTATGAGCGCTGTGGTAATGCTATATCAGGGATTCTTACCCCACTTTATTGTTGAATCACTACGAGGAATCATATTCAGAACCCAAAAATCCCCCCGTGTTCTAATCCGATGGAGAAACACCAATTTATTTAAGAACAGAAACAACCGTGAAGATAATGGAAAAAACCGAAAGAGACGGAAGATCCCAACGCAAAAAAGAGCATATATACTGTGTAGAGCTTCCTTATGACGATTGAGGACTCGTTTTTTTCTTATACTCCACGATACTCCCCAATAAAAAGATCTTACAAAAGTAATCAGTCATCCTATCACTGTTTAGGATACTATGGGGAATAGGACAGTACCTATAGTATAACCGATATAATAAAAATATCAAAATGTGATGATGAGGTTACAAACACAATTGGGTTACCCTATGGGGATATTCTTTTCGTAAATTCCTTCATGATTTCTACCGTTATCATTACCCCTTATTACTGCTCCCTATCCCACATGGACCCCGAATGTACACATGCGATTGCAACATTCCCATCCTGAGCTCACCAAGCAGATACTCAGCCTGATCCTTATTATGACAGCAATATATAATATCATCCATGTACCTCCCGAATGAAAATGAAATAGAGGGCTGATGGATTTTCATCCATCAGCCTTTTACACGATGCAAGAATAAATTGGCCAACAGTGGACTGATAACCCCACCTTGCGATGTACCCTCGGTCACTGATTGGCTCGTTCCATCCGGAATCTGAACAGACGCCTTTAGCCATCTTTCACAATAGAGAAGTATCGCTCTGTTCTCCGCAAAGAATTGAAGAACTCGCATAACCATGTCATGCGAAATAGGATCAAAGTACTCTTTGATATCGAAATCGATTCCCCGAGCAATGGATCCAACCGTTCTTTCGACAGGACTGTGGAGGGCCTGAATGGCCGATCTTCTCGAATGATACCCATAAGATGCAGCATGAAAATGGAGATATAGTTCTAGATAATATAATATTGTCTAAAAACATATAATTATAAAAAATTAAAATATTCATATTCCTTACTCGGAAACACAAGTATTTGTAAAATACATAAAAAATAAAAAATAGGATTTTGCCCATTCAGTACCCTAATCTAGTGTCACATTCTCCATGCCTCTCCCCGCCGTGCATTGTGTCCGTACGGGTTCTGATCCTATGTTGCCAAGTCCCCATTCCAAGGATAGGTTCCCGATACTCTTGTTTCGACATCAACTGCACCTCTCGATGCTTTCCCCAGAATAAAAAATAATATTATTAAATTTTTAAAAATAAATTAATAAAATAATATATAAATACATTCAATAATATTATAAACAGAATATATTAGCAAAGTAACATTAAATATAATTTATATAAATATTTAATATATACAATATATAAGATAATATTTTTATTTCCCTCTCCCCAACCACAGAAGACTCCTTATGATGCTTCCTATACCTCTTTCCCACTATCGATGTCCCAGAGGATCCTACAAACCCATTCTAAATTATGAAGTAAATTCCCTTTTCTTTTAAATCCCCTAATCGGGGGTCCCCCGTGCCCGCCCCGCAGTCGAATTGGGTAACAAGGAGAGAAGGGGGAACTGGTAGGGAGATCATCAGAAAACGACCACCGATTTTCTCGTATTCCACCTATTCATCCAACAATTTATAATTCCAGATCCCTACTATAAAAAAACAAGGGTCCACAAAAAACAACGAAAGGGTGTGTCCACAAATGTCTTGCTCTTGCCACGGTCATCATCATCACCATGGTCGACAATGCTTCTTTTCCTCCATCAGCAACTGTTGCCGTCCTGTTTGTGTTGCCCGTGTTTTAAGCTGCTGTGCCCGGGTACCCGTTAAGAAGTGCTGCTGCCACACAACAAAACCAAAACCCGTTAAAGAGTGCTGCTGTTGCCACACAACAAAACCAAAACCCGTTAAAGAGTGCTGCTGCTGCCACACAACAAAACCAAAACCCGTTAAAGAGTGCTGCTGTTGCTGCCCAATAAAACAAAAACATGTGAAAGAGTGCTGCTGTTGCTGCTGCCCAATAAAACAAAAACACGTGAAAGAGTGCTGCTGTTGCTGCCCAATAAAACCAACCGGCCCAGGAACACAACAAAACTATTCATCCGAACAAGACCTAGAACAAAACAACTCTTCCGAAAAAGACCTAGAACAAAATGACTCTTTACCCTGGGACGAAGAATAACTCTCAAAATGATACAGAAACAATGAATGCTACAGACCCGAAGGTAAACAAAAAAGTGCGGAGCTGCTATCTTTACTTCGATAAAAGCGCTCCATTCCTAAAAATACCATAGAACTACGTCAGTAGCCCCTCTTTTTTTTGAGAAATACCCCCCTTCCTCAGGAACCCCTACCTGCCCAGGTTACATTCATTCGGAGCTTGTGAATGTGGATCCTAAGAAATCGAAGAACATTACCTCATGATTCCCCGGCTGCATCCCAAATTTGACGTCGGGGCCCTGTAGGGGCCCTTTTTTGTTCGTCCGATGACCTGTCTCTGAATCTTCTATTTTTTTATTAATTGTTTAAATATAATATATAATAAAATCTAAATTGACCCTATTTACTCTATAGATCCATTCTCCCCCATTATTTTCCCTCCACAATGAAATATATGTATATTTTATTTACATAAATATTATTACACAATATCGATATCAGTAAAACAAATTTTGGGGTAGTAATACTTATAGACGTAAATAGGAGGGGGCTGTTCGCACCCCTCCCTATATTAAAATAGAAAAGTGAATGAGGAATAGACCGACCCTGAAACGGGTCATCAAACGAAGCAAAAAGGATAAAAAAAAGGCCCCAAAAACCCAGACACCAAATTTGGGATGCAACCTCATAACCTAGCCTGACACCAGGATAGAGTCTGAAAACGCACCTCCCTGTTGATCTCCTCCAGTGCCTCCAGCGAAGGATCCTCTTGGACAATATGTCGTTGCAAAGCCTCATTCACCCCTTCCCAAATATAGGAAAAAGGGCACTTCCCCTGCAAAAAAGTCTCCACCATAACCGTATTGGCTGAATACAACACGGCGGGAAAGGTTCCCCCCCGCCTACCCGCCTCCAGAGCCAAGGAAAAACAAGGATAACGAGCGGGGTCAAGGGTACAAAAGGAAAGTTCCAAGTTCGTCCAATCGAGGGGCTGGAGAGAAATCGGTACCCTCTCCGGGCAAGTAAGGGCATACAAAACAGCACTTCTCATGTCGGGTGGACCGAGTTGGGCAAGCCAGGTGCCATCGCAAAAACTCACCAAACCATGCACGATACTCTGCGGATGGAGAACAGCATCCAGTCGGTCATACCCTAACCCAAATAACCAATGGGCCTCCATGATCTCAAAACCCTTGTTCATCATGGTAGCTGTATTGACAGTAATCACAGCACCCATCGACCAATTGGGATGCTGTAACACCTGCTGCGGGGTTGCCTGACTCCATTGATCCGTAGGAAGATCACGCAAGGCACCCCCTGAGGCTGTCAATACCATGCGTTGAATGGAGGACCACTGTTCCCCCTGTACGCATTGCAACAGCGCCACATGCTCACTATCGATAGGCAGGAGCGTCCCCGTATGTAAACTACCCCCAGCTTGACCCACAAGGTGCCCCGCCACAACTAGGATCTCCTTATTAGCAATAGCCACCCTTTTACCCGCCTCCAAGGCTCGTAGGGTGGGCCGTAACCCTACGAGCCCCGAGGTAGCAACAATCACACGTCCCACCATGGGGGACGTCACCAACCCGTCCAAAATTTCTGTACCCGAATGAACCCTTACGGACGTTCCACTCAACCCACACCGTACTCTCTCCGCCGCTTGGGAATCTGTCATAACGACCATACTAGGCCGAAATTGAAGTGCCTGTCCTATCATTTCCGTAGCGTTCCTATGTGCTACCAACGCCTGTACCCGGAAACGGTCGGAATTCTCCGCCAGGATAGACAAAGTACTCTTGCCTACCGAACCCGTTGAACCCAGTACAACAACCTGTTCCATAAGGGTCACACCACCCTCAACAAATACAACATAAGGAAAGACAATAACATACTATCAAAACGATCTAGAATACCCCCATGACCCGGCAAGAGAAAACCAAAATCCTTCACCCCAAATGAACGCTTCCATGCAGACTGAATCAAATCACCAATAGGTGCCGCTAAAGCCACTAGAACGACCATTGAAAAAGAAAACAACCCTGGCCACCAAACCATAAGAAAAAGACCCATCACCAAGGCCATACCTACTCCACCCAGCGCCCCCTCGACCGTTTTACCCGGGCTAATCCCTAGTAGCAACGGCGTTCGCCCCCATTTTCGTCCCATAATATAGGCAGCTGTATCATTGATCCATA
The DNA here is from genome assembly GCF_900538055.1 of Pasteuria penetrans. NCBI lineage: Bacteria > Bacillati > Bacillota > Bacilli > Caryophanales > Pasteuriaceae > Pasteuria > Pasteuria penetrans. The sequence continues at coordinate 1,736,348 of NZ_UZAC03000001.1, read as the reverse complement.
TCATGGCAAAAACGCATAAGGAGAACAACGGACCCACCTCCCATAGGAAGAACGCCATGCTCCCAAAGCCTACACCCAAATAACATGCTGCCACCAGGATCTGGGATGCATGGGCAAAATCAACCCTATTACTGCTAGCCACACTCAGCAGAAGGAAGAAAAGGAGGGCAAAATACAGAACGTAGGGGTACTCCGAAATATTCAAAAAATCACAACCGATGATATATATAAAATAGTGTGGTAAAAAGTGAAGGAAGAGAACCAGGATAACCCCACTACCAAATAAAAATGGACCCAAGGACAGAGGTTGTACAATCGTACCGCGTTGCGCATACAAAAATTCTAGGAGAGATACCCATGCCAGGAGCAAAAGGACAACCGTATACCCCCATGGAACATACCACAGCAGAAAAAGAAAAGAGGTGCCCCCCAGGATACCCGTAAATAAACGTCTATATGACGACGTTCGTTTTGCAACCTCCAACCCTCTCAGCGCCCCCTTCGCTCAATCCACAGATCCATAACGACGCGAACGAAGCTGAAAATCCCAAAGCGCCCAATGAAATTGTTGGGCTGTAAAATCTGGCCATAAGGTATCAACAAAAAGCAGCTCACTATAGGCAAGTTGCCAAAGTAAAAAATTGCTCACCCGCATTTCACCACTCGTTCGAATGATCAGATCGGGATCAGGCAATCCCTGCGTGAGCAAATTCTGTTCAAATAAGGAGGTATCCACTTCCTCCGGGGAAATTTTACCCGCCGCCGCATCCCTTGCAATAGCCCGCACGGCCTGCACAATCTCATCCCTAGATCCATAATTGACCGCAAAATTCAAAATCATGCCTGTATTTCCACCCGTGGATCCCTCAAACTCATCTATCGTCTCCCGTGTCTTCTGGGGCAATGTAGTCCGGTCGCCAATGATCCGCACACGGACATTGAACCCCATCAATTCCGATAAATGCGATCGCAAAAGGCTAGAGGGCAAACCGAGTAAAAAATCGACTTCATCTGCAGGCCGTCGCCAATTCTCCGTTGAGAAAACGTAGAAAGTAAGCACGGGGATGGTAAGCCGATGGGCCGCACGAACGATTTCCTGAACACGCTGCACCCCGGCCTTGTGCCCTACTGTCCGATGCAGACCCCTCTGCCGCGCCCAACGTCCATTGCCGTCCGTAATGATGGCGACATGGGTGGGCAGTGGAGAGGAACGCAAATCCTCCTGCAACCTTTTATCGTCTTCCTCGTCCCCCTTACGATCGCGCCAGCGTTTCATGGACGATACCCACATAAGCACTCCTCCGAAGTCAACCTTACCCCACGTCCGGGACTACTTATCTATGCCCAAATCTAATTAAAAATATTTCATGCATTGGTTATTTCTTTCTCTTTTGAATCAACAATATACTCTATATCCTTCTTGAAGCCATCCGCCAATTTTTGTATGGATTCCTGGGCACGCCGGGACGAATCCTCTGGGAGGGTACCTTTTTTCTCGGACTTTTTTATTTCCTCGATAGCATCTCTCCGCACACCCCGGAGAACAACCTTCGATTTCTCACCCATCTGACGGGCTGCTTTAGCCATTTCCTGTCGCCGTTCCTGGCTCAGGGCCGGTAGAGGAATCCGTAACGTTTGTCCATCATCATTGGGCGTAAGACCCAAATTAGCCTTAAGAATGGAACGCTCAATTTCAGGGAGCATAGCGCGGTCGAAAGGCTGAACCACCAGCAAACGTGCCTCCGGGGCAGAAACTGTTGCCACATGATGAAGGGGGGACTCACCCCCATAACAGGGCACCCTAACCCTATCCAACATGGCGGGATTAGCCCGTCCGGAACGCAACGTACTGAGCTCCCTTTTCAGTGCCTCCAATGCCTTTTCCATTCGCCCACGGGCTCGTTCCTCAATGGCTTGCATGATCCACTTCCCCCTTGATCATCGTACCAATCCGTTCACCTACCACCACACGCCGAATATTTCCCACCCTTGCAATATCGAAAACGACCAACGGAATATTATTATCCATACACAATGAGGAGGCCGTTGCATCCATTACACGCAGATCTTGGTTCAAAATCTGTCGATGCGTTAACATATCATACTTCCGGGCTGTGGGATCTCGTGAGGGGTCCACCGTATAAACACCATCAATATTGTGCTTAGCCATCAAAATGACATCAGCCTCAATATCGGCCGCCCGTAAGGCTGCTGTTGTATCCGTGGAAAAAAAAGGACTACCAATACCACCACCAAAAATAACAACCCGCCCCTTCTCCAAATGACGAACGGCACGGCGACGGATATAGGGCTCTGCAATCTGCCGCATCTCGATTGCCGTCTGCAAACGTGTGGGCACCTGTATCTTTTCCAGTGCATCCTGCAAAGCAAGCGAATTGATCATGGTTGCCAGCATACCCATATAATCGGCCGTAGCCCTATGCATACCGCGTTCCGCATTGATTTGACCACGCCAAAAATTACCTCCACCCACCACAACAGCCACCTGCACCCGAAGAGCCACGACATCTTGAATCTGCTTTGCCAATGAAGCCGTCACAACAGGGTCCACGCCACAACCCTGCGACCCAGCTAAGGCCTCACCACTCAGTTTAAGCATGACCCTCTGGTATAGGGACTTTTTCAAAGATTCACCCCCCACAACCGCAAAAAAAGGACAACACGAGCCTACGTGTTCTCCCGCGCTAACTCAAAACTAGGTTTCACCATCCATTCCTTCCCCCACGACAAAGCGGACAAAACGACGCACGGTAACATTTTCACCCAATTGCGCAATCTTCTCCTTCACCAAATCACCCACCGTTTTACTATTATCCCTAACAAAGGGTTGATCCAACAAACAAATTTCTTGACAATACTTACGCAACCGACCCTCCACCATCCGATCAACCACCGCAGGTGGTTTCCCTTCACGCATTGCCTGCTTTTTCAAAACCTCCCTTTCTTGTTCAAGGGCCTCGGCGGGAACCTCACCATGGTGTACATACTGGGGCTGCATAGCAGCGACATGCATGGCTACATCACGCACAAGGGAACGAAACTCCTTCGTTCTGGCAACAAAATCGGTCTCACAATTGACCTCCACAAGCACCCCAATGCGGCCCTCACCATGTATGTACGAATCAACAATACCTTCCCGCGTTGCACGATCCCCTTTCCTCAATGCCCCAGCAATTCCTCGTTCACGCAGATAAGAAACCGACTTTTCCATATCCCCTTGCATGGACTCCAGGGCCTTTTTACAATCCATGAAACCCGCACCTGTCCTCTTACGTAACTCCTTCACCTTCTCCGCTGATATAGCTGCCAAACCTAAACACCCCCCCTTATCATAAAAAAAATCTCAAACAACCCCCTGTGGACCCCTGCACGCAGGGAACGGGAAAACCGGATCTCAAACCCGGGCCCCCACCCCCTCTTCAAGAAATTCCCTATGGGCTGGCAGAAGCCACAGCTTGAGACTGGGATCTTGACCCCCCCGAACCGGAGGACGCGTGCTGTTCCCCCTGACGTCCCTCCAACATGGCATCAGCAATCCTACCCGTAAAGAGGCGAACAGCACGAATGGCATCATCGTTACCCGGGATAATGTAATCAATTTCATCAGGATCACAATTGGTATCCACAATGGCAACAATAGGAATGCGCAACTTCCTTGCCTCGGCAACAGCAATCCTCTCCTTACGAGGGTCGATGATAAAGACCATATCAGGCAAACGACGCATATCCCTGATGCCACCGAGGAACTTCTCCAAACGATTGCGTTCCTTCAACAAAAGAACAACCTCACGTTTGGGAAGGAGACCGAAGGTTCCCTCCTCCTCCATCCTTACCAGACTCTGCAACCGATCAATACGTTTACGAATCGTCTGGAAATTGGTCAACGTCCCCCCCAGCCAACGGTGATTGACAAAGAAATTTCCACAACGCGTCGCTTCTTCCCGAACAGCGTCCTGCGCCTGCTTTTTTGTACCTACCATAAGGATGGTACCACCAGAGCGCGCCACATCCCGTACAAACTGATAGGCCTGATCCATCATCTTTACCGTTTTCTGTAAGTCAATGATATAAATATTGTTTCTATTGGTAAAGATGTATTGCGCCATTTTCGGATTCCAACGACGCGTTTGATGACCGAAATGGACGCCAGCCTCCAACAACTGCTTCATAGAAACGACTGCCATGAACAAAAACACCTTTCCTGTGGTAGATTAGGTTGAACCTCCGCGCACGGAAAAACAATACAATCTACTACCATATCCTCATGGTAGCACCTATACACCCCTACACACGTACGCGTGCGAAATCATCGTCCACCGAACTACCCTACCCCGAAGGGAGGGCAAAACGGGTCAAGAAGCAAGACGAAGTGTACCATGTTTTTCTTCTAAACACAAGGGTGGAGTGATCCGTATCCCGCGTCCCGTTTCCAAACGAGTGAACCACGGGGAAATTATTCCCCATAAAAATAAAATCTGTCCACAGCATCAAAAACGCACGAAAACTGCCCATCATCCAGAGCTATTCTCGTGCATTTTCACCCCATGGGCTGGATCCATGGCCGGAAGATAGTAATCACTAGACAAAACCTCACCTACACTCCCCATACGCAAATGACGATCCTGGGCTAGGGAAAGAATAGCTGGTAAGGCACGTACCGTACTGGGTGTCGGGTGCATAAGAATCAACGAACCTGACTGAATTTTCCCACCCACCCGATTGATAATCCTCTCTGGTGTGGCATCCTTTCGCCAATCCACAGTATCACAGCTCCACAGAATCGTTACCATTCCCTGACGACGAGCCTCATCCACGGTACGCTGATCAAAACTACCAGCTGGGGGGGCGAAGAGGTAGCTTCGAATACCAAGCATCTCCTGCAGCAAAGCCCTTGTCCTCTGCATGGTACGGGTAATTTTCCCCAGATCAGCCTGTTCCAGCAACGAATGATTGTAACCATGGTTACCAATTTCGTGCCCCCCGTCGAGAAGACGCCGGGCTTCTACAGGATGATCCTTCAACCAAAACCCGTCCAGAAAAAAGGTCGCCCTTAGCCCCTTATGTTGCAAAATACGCAAAATTCCATCCAAATGTTCCGTTCCCCAAGCCACATTGAACATCAAACCCACTGCATTCTTTCGAGGGTTGCCCCGATACACGGGCAAAGCAGACAAACTATGAAGTTGCACCACGGGGGGAATACTCCGCCATACGTTCACGATTCCCCGACCTCTGGATTGTTTTGTACGCTGAAAGGTAGCCTCCTCATCAATCCGATAACCATTCAAACCCGGAACAGCCTTCCAGATCTTATCAACATAGGCATCCTCGGGAGGAACATAATGGGCCCTGGCATGCTGGGTAATCCGTTTCCGTAGGTATTCATCCCCATCTACAAACCACAACATCTCTGTATCAAAACCCGCGAGAACCGCCCCCAACAAGGGGAACCATATCCCTACACGCACCCAGGGAGAGGAAAAAGCTGAGTACAAAAGTATGCCCACCCTACCCTTTTTCTTCCTACCCTATGCACATTGTCTCATAGGTATTCCCCCAGTCCCAATACAAACCATCGGGACCCCACATGAGAACAACCAGGGGCCATCCACACACCAGTTATGATTTCATTCCTACACAACACCAAAACCCTTCCCCCGATTTGCAGGTGAAAGGGACAAATTTCCTCAACCTGGAGGTTTTTTCCTATCGCTTCTTACGTCGCGCCGCCTCTGCTTTACGCTTACGTTTCACACTCGGCTTCTCATGCCGCTCACGCCGCCGAACTTCAGACAAAACACCATCCCTAGCGCAGGAGCGCTTGAAACGGCGCAGGGCACTATCTAGAGATTCATTGCCCCTTACGCGTGTCTCAACCAACCTTGTTCCCTCCCTCCAAAGGACCGATCAGCTGGCGAGGTAAGAATACCATGATGTTCAGCGAGCTCCTCAAAATATCGCCGGCCGTTTTACCGATCCGATGCCCACTCTACCTTCTGTTCCACCATTAGGAATACGGGAATCAAGGAGAGAGTACCGCAAGAGTTGCATGCAACTGTTTTCCACGGTTTCTACCCCCGGAGCACAGCGGCCACAATTTCATGGCAACGATCGACAAAATACCTTATCCATTCTACCATAAACCATGGAAGGATGTCAAAAACCTAACCGGGTGGCCACGCAAGGGGACGGCCAGCCAGAACATGAAAATGGAGGTGTTGTACCGTCTGACCCCCGTCTTCCCCCACGTTGACTACAATACGAAACCCCCCCTCCTCTAAGCCCAGAGCCCGTACAGTAGCACGAACCCCCTGCAGTAGTTTACCCGCCAAGGACGATTCCGCTTCATCTAAGGACACAAAGGAGGACAAATGTTGCTTGGGAATCACCAATACATGGGTAGGAGCCACAGGCATGGTATCGTGGAAAGCTAAAACCTCCCCATCCTCATAAACCCTTCGGGATGAAAGTTCGTTCCTAACAATTTGGCAAAATAAACAGGACTGCACCAGATCAACCCACCCCTTCCCGCATAATATTCTCACCCACGCTCGTTCCCAACCGATCCGCACCTGCCATCAAAAGTTCATACGCAAACTTTGAATCGCGAATTCCACCGGAAGCCTTCACCGCCACCTTATCCCCCACGGCATCCACCATGGCCCGTATGGCCCCTACTGAAGCCCCACGGGGCCCGAAACCTGTTGCCGTCTTTACAAAATGGGCACCACCCTGCACGGCCAACTGGCACGCCCGGTTCAACTCGGTTGCGTCCAGATAACCCACTTCTAGAATCACTTTCACCAGGCAACCCTTAGCCACACCAACTACCGCGTGTATATCGTCCACGACTTGTTGGTATTCCCCGCTCTTAAAAGCGCCGAGGTTGAGAACCATATCCAACTCACTCGCACCATCGTGGACTGCCGTTCTCGCCTCCGCAACCTTGGCCGTTGTAGAGGTGGATCCCAAAGGGAAACCGATGACTGTACCTACTGCAACACCACTCCCCCGCAGAACCTCGGAGGCACAACGAACCCAGGTAGGCAATATACAGACGGATGCAAATTGGTGTCTACGCGCCGCATCGCACAATGCCACGATATCGGAGCGTGTAGCTGCTGGCGCGAGTAGGGTGTGATCCAAACGAGCCCCCAAAGACGGCTGTTGACCATGAAGAAGCGCCATGCGGGCAAGGGCCCGACTAAGAACCACGCCCTGGAGAATATACCCGCGCTGTCTTTGTTGCTGCAAGACCGTTTCGGCGGAATACCACTCGAGGGAGGCAATCTCCCTGGTTTGCGGTGTGGCTTCCCCCCCTATCCACTCCAAAAGAAAAAAGGACACTTCCTTCCCTACCATGCGATCATTCTTTTCGAGATAATCATAACGTATATCCAACAAGTGCCCTAGGGAACGGGTCTCCAAACCCGTCTCCTCCTTCACTTCCCGTAACGCTGTCTCCAACAGTGTCTCCTGCCCTTCCCGCTTCCCTTTGGGAAGCGAAAGGTACCCATAGGAATCAGTGACCAGCAAAACCTCTATCCTGCCTTCCTTATTCCGGCGGTATACTACTCCGCCTGCAGCAATCTCCTGCCGAGATACCATATAGCCAAGCCTCCTCGCCTCCGGAGTTTACCATAATCGAGATTATCCCAACAATGATCGATCCCGTACTAAAACAGGGGCCCCACTCTGAATTCCCACACCCATCATCCGTGCCCCGTCCGTTCCTTCTTGTTCCCCCTTCATAGGGGAAACCCCCTATCCCAAATTCCACATACCATGGTGTTGGTGCGTGAATTAAAAATCAGTTGATTTTGTTTTTTTCAATATTAATTATATTTCAAAATAAAATGTATTGATTCACAATAATTAATTATTTGTTTGTATATTTAAGAATATTATTATAAATATCGGTAGCCTAACCATAATCGGAGAACCGAGCTTCTATGGATAATATAATTTATTAGAAGTATATGTAGTTATTTTTATAAATCCGCAAAAGCCCACTTTCTATTTTTATTGGAACCCCAAGAAACAATTGTGAGCCTTGTTAACCGCACCAGCACCATGTATTGGCAAACCCAACAAAACGGGGGGAAGAACCATAAGATTGACCGACCGAACGTACTCAGCGGCGGAACAAAGGGATCAATGGAAGCAGTCCAAATACAGAGAAGCAGGGAATCGTCGTGCGGCCATTGAGGGCGTTTGCTCTGCACTAAAAAATGCCTATGGCGCCCGCCGACTTAAGGTGCGTGGTGAACAGAGAGCTAGGTTGACAATGTTCGCAAAATGTGTAGCATATAACACATCCCAAGTCTCCGAAATATATAGTAAAATTTATAAGAATAAGAAGGAGGTATGCAATATAGTGATTACTATACATCATAATTTCATATTCATAAAATAATCGTAAATATAAGCCGGTCTATTTATCGTGCTAAGATGTGCGGAATATGGAATTCATTTCCACAATCATGGGTTCAAAAACCGAGTTCCCATGGTCATAGTATAAATCCAACCATAAGCGTTATGTTTCATTGTATCCGGTCCAAAACATTCATACTATTCAATTTTTTATTTACATTACAAATTATCTATACATATTATATAAAATAAATTCATTAATTGTTATCAATCGATACATCTTATTTTTAAATGTAATTAATATCAGAAAAAACCAAATAAACTGATTTTTAATTCACGCACCAGCACCATGTATGAATAAAGCTTGCTGCTATCCCGATGACAGGGCTGCTTATCGGATATCCACCCTCTTCTGTCTCCGTTATCACCAAAAACGGCGAGAAAGAACGGACCAGAAGACAGCATGAACCATAGGGATTGGGAAGAAAGGGGACCGTGCAATTTCTTGTGGGGAATGCCCCATCTATGAATCTAGTCTCACCTTTTGGTAAAGCAATTGGATAACATAATAACATTCTTTTATGACACTGTTACTGTTTTTGTATCCTCGGGGGATGTTCCTTATTTCATATGAATTTTTATAAAATTTTTATTAGGACCCTGCCCGGAAGACGAACATGGTGTGTCACATAAGATCCATTCTGTTTATGGTACGTACAAAAACAACAAAAAATCCGTAATGTTGTCAACATTACGGATAGGACGGAACCTTGTTCCCTTACCATGGACAAAGCGATCCGATCAACAAGAGGAATGAAAGTTATCGTTATTATGTAAAAAGAGGATGACTCATGCCCCCTGCCTCTGGTAGAATATTGATCACCAACAGACAATAAACTAAGAGGAGGGAAAACATGAGCATCTATACCCATGATACAACACGATCAGGAAAAATCAATATCCAGAAAGAAGAACTATGGATAGCTAGAAGTTCGATGGAGATAGGCGACCTGTCCATTGACTTCCCGTATTATGGAAAAACACCGAAAAGTCCGTGTCCCTTCTGTCATAGCCATAATGTCTTGATAGATGAGAAATTGATTCTCACCGCTAGGACCATAAGGGCAATGGTGGACAGAAATCTGGTCCTAGCCAACAGGACCACAGCAATAGCGAACGAAAATATGGTCCTAGCCAACCGAACAACGGCAATAGTGAACGAAAATCCGATCCTGGCCAACAGGACAATGGCAGTGGCAAACGAGAAACTGGCCCTGGCCAACAAGACAATGGCAATAGCAAACGAGAAACTGGCCCTGCTGGCCAACAAGACAATGGCCATGGCAAACGAAAAACTGGCCCTGGCCAACAAGACAATGGCCATGGCAAACGAAAAACTGGCCCTAGCCAACAAGACAATGGCCATGGCGGTGGGGAATAAGAACACAAAATGGGCTGCGGGAGCCAGTGAGATTGGGAAATTCTGTGGTACGAATCCGGTGGCCCCTGCCTCCCAAGAATACGAAACCGTAACGGGGAGGGGTCTGAATACGAAAACGGAACCCAATCCACTGATCGATGGTTCTCCATCCATAACTTTGTGTGACAGAAAAGATAAGGATCCGGGGGATGCACGATCCGTATCCGAAGAGGATGGATATCATCAATTGCACGATCCAAAAGTTCGGGATCGACTCTTACGTGCCCAACGTTTCCTCGATGATCTCAAAGAGGGGATTACCTTGTAGGGTCCCAAGGAGTGGGAGGAATCTAGGCATCTGATCGAGAAACTGCTATCACTGTGTTGTCCATCGAACCACAAGGAACAAGCGAAGGATTCCCTTCCCCTAAATGACATGACTAGCCTTATGTTCCATCACGACGGTGGTAGTATTTTGGTGCGTGCACTGATTGGATTGTTGAAAAACGCATGGATCCCAGAGATAGACCGGTTCAACCCCCGGTTTTTGGTCCACCACGGTCCAATAGTTCAACATCTTCCCAGTGGGGGTGCGGAACAGGATCAATCCCCATTTTTTATATAGTAACTCCTATATTTATCATTCATAACTTGTTCGTTCCCTTAGGCTCGTGATCATCCCTTTCCCACTGCCTCCCAATTCATCAACCGATGTCACAATCTCCCGCGCTCGCGGGGTGTAAGCAGCTACAACAATACCCATGGGAAAACCCATTTGGGAATACCGGAGAACGGTTCAAGGGATTGTTTCGTCCCTGTGTCTTCTCTACCGTGCATCCCACCATCTCTACCATCCATTCTCAGACGCAGTCAACTGCCTCGCGTGGTTATCAACAAGTTGATACCACCCGAAGCCGTTAGTATGTGGGGGGATAATGAATAGAGGGGGGAAATAATGGCGAGAATGAGTTAAATAAATAATAATTTCATTTATAATGTCTTTATTATGTTAAACATATAGATTAATGATAAACAAAATATGTCTTTTTATTTTTATATTGAATAGAAAGTTTAATATTGTATTTAGATCACTTTTACAACTCTAGATCGTTCCCCAGATGGGACTTGTTTCATAATTTTTCTGTACTCGTGGGGTGTCAGATTTCGGTGATATCCCTTTTTCGGTTGTAATCTCCCCCTGGTTGACTTTCTTGGGTTCCCCATCCTTCGGAAATCATATCATCGTAATGAATTATAACCATTGACATACATAATAAAAGTTAAAATTACACAATAATTTAAAAATTATGATAAAACATAAAAAATTACTGTAAATGGCAACTATGTAAAAAAATGGAAGCCATACCCATACCCAGGGTAGTTTGGTTTTCCTGAAAATAAATGTAAGAATATTCTTTTTTTAGTGTGAAGATAGGGGATACATGGCAGGGATAGCGAATTCTCCCAGCCCCCATGCGGACACAGAGTGATTATCCATTCCACTAAGTTTCTTTGCCTGCTCTAAGTTGAAATTTTTATACACGGAATCAATCACCCTTTGGAATGAATCAAGGGTAGGATAACAGCTCACTCCATTCGTATAACGTCTGGCCTCTCTGTGATTTCTTTCTAAGGAACCCGTTGTACGATTCTGAACAGCATCCGCTAGGTCGTAATCGAGATACGTTGTCACATCATCAAAGGAAGCCCATAAACCTTCAACGAGCTTGGGCAACTTGGATTGATAGTCATCACTAAAGCGTATCAAGCCATGAAGGGCCTCTTTTTTGTCAAGAACATGAAAAATGTCTTGATAAATCCGGCTTCGGATGGGTTCCCACTTCACTCCTTTTTTTCTCGGTCTATCCTTTCTGAAGGCCTGGTAAAGATTCACCATTTTGTGGAATTGACACCCTTGAAAACCTGCTTCGGGATATACTTGGCTCAGCGCCTTTCTGATTCCCTTATGACCATCAGCAATAAAAAGGGTATCAGGACCCATCCGTAAACCACGGTCGTAAACATTTTGGAGGGCTTCATACCAAGTTTCAGCTGTTTCGGGGGGATTTACCAAACTTGATAAAACCTCATCTGTTTTTATCCCTGATGTATTTTTCCTACTTGCTTTTATGACATAGACAGCTACTTTCCCGAATCCACGAACGGGTTTGTAGTAAGCATCCACCTTTACGGTCCTAATTTCATGCGGGTTTCTTATGGGTTCCTCATTGAATCCTCTATTCTCTTCCTTTAGATGTCCCATAAGTAATCTTGACACAGTGGAGCGTGAGATTTTTGATCGCAGAATATCATTCGACAATTCGGATATTTTTTTTATGGACATACCGGCCTTACGTAAGGAGGAAAGAATATCTATACACGACTTCGTATATTTTTTGTAGGGTTTAGTAACCGCAGATCGGAAATGCCCTTTTCTTGGCTGGGGGTCATAGTAAACCACAATTCCTTTGCTGGTGCGTTTTTTACGTTTTTTATAACCATTTCGGTCTACTTTTGGGAAATCGGGACCCCTTTGGTGTTTCTCCCGTCCACCTAAAATTTGTTTTTTAAACTGATAATTGGCTATAAAAGTATAAGCCCTCCCCATGGAACCAGGAGCCCATTCAGAATCTTCCTCGATCTCTTCCACTACATGGGGGATGGATTCCTGAAGCGATAATCCTTTCTGTTCGTAATGTTGTATACGTTCTTCTATCCTTTTTTCCATTCTGTCTATATCCAAGTCAATTGGAATCATAAAACCAACCTTTCCTATATTAAGTTTTTCATTTCAGAAACCAAGCGGTTGTCCTCTATACATTTCCCCACTCTTGTCTTGTATTTCCCTTTTCTATCTCACCTAACCCTGTTGATCATCATGCATATCGTGGAGGATCCAGAAGGGATCATGGAACAGAGTTTTTGAGTAGAGGATCGACTGTTTCCCAAGAGCAATAGCGGGAATTGCGTATGTAAAAGTGAGAAGGACTATAGGGTCGCATAGGGCTACATAAGGGCAACGACAGTCATAGAAGAACCCCCCCTTCCCCACAAGGGAGAGGGATAAAGGAAGGCCATGCAGAGCAGCGCCATTCTGGAGCCCCCACGATGGGGAAGCCAGGCGCCATTACACAATGGGCCAGGCCAACACAAACAACAATGGTGAGTTGGGGGGAGGAGGGGTAGGGGCGCGAAAACCCCCTGGCCTAGGCCAGGGGGCAAGGGGAAAAGAACAAAAACACAAGGGAATCAAAACAAAAGATCAAGGGACTAAAGGCAAAAACAGAGACCAAAAACAGGGGGAGGGAGAGCTTTAGGTTCTACTGAGATTCCCGTTTCGTGTAGGAGGGACGTTTTGCTGACCTATGGATTCCTCCAGAGGGAACCCTCTGATTAAAATAAAATTATTCTGAAGATATATCTAACCACGATTCCGAGAAAAAGCACCCCTATAATGCCTTTTGTGCTATTTACAATATGATTTAACAATAAATTTCTATCTATTTATTAAAAACATAAAAACAATTGTTAATCGAAAAGACGCAAATAGGGAATTTTTAGGGACCACAGACTACCCGCTCTTGAATCTTACAGCGGAAAGTGGGATATGACCGATCCCTTCGGGGGAAGAATCTAGGGGATCCCGTCGGTGATGTACGGAATTCCTGAATGTAGGTTCGATTAGATTCCGGGGGCGTCACTGTGGGTACCCCTGTTGGTCCCCCGGTTTATCAAGGTCCCATGAGTATACAAGGATCTCCGAAAACAGGTGCCACTGCCTCCCTGGGTTTCGGATTCCCCGCGCAAGGGTCTGTACAATTTAGGCCCAGTCCTGATCCGGATACCGCATCTGTTAGCGATTTCCCGCTGGTCTCTCCCTAGGTTCCACAAGGTCTGATACACCACCGGGGTATGATATGGGTGCCAGTGGAACTTCCCAATCCCCTGGGTCTAATGGAAGAGACGGAATCCCTAACACTGCAATGTAAGTGTGCAAGTGTTACCGGGCCTTTGGGAACCCCCAACAAGGTTTTACAGGCCTCACAAGTACACATTATGGGGATCATCAACATCTGAATCTGACACGATAGGGGCAATCCTTGTATCATATTCATAATTATCAAATAAAAATAATAATATAAATGCATCTATGAATATATATTAAATCATACCCAATGAGGCCTGAAAGGTATAGAGAAAGATAGATACAAGGGTTCGGGTTGGATTCCCAATTAACATTTTTAAACAAATAAAACCATGCTCCTTACTGGAGCGGGTTTTTTGACGTATGGAGGTTCCGTACAGAAAGATCTGACCGTCCCCACATCATCAAAGGAAGCCCATAGACCCTTCAACGAGGCTTGGGCAAACTGGATTGATAGTCATCACTAAAGCGTATCAAGCCACGAAGGGCCTCCTTTTTGTCAAGAACGTGAAAAATGTCTTGATAAATCCGGCTTCGGATGGGTTCCCACTTTATTCCTTTTTTTCTCGATTGATCCTTTTTGAAGGTCTGGTAAAGATTCACCATTTTGTGGAACTGACACCCTTGAAAACCTGCTTCGGGATATACCTGGCTCAGTGCCTTTCTAATTCCCTTGTGACCATCAGCAATAAAAGGAGTATCGGGACCACCCATCCGTAGACCGCGATCGTAAACATTTTGGAGGGCTTCACGCCAAGTCTCAGCTGTTTCGGGGAAATGGACCAAACTGGATAAAACCTCATCCGTTTTGATCCCTGATGTGTTTTTCCTACTCGCCTTTATGACATAGACAGCTACTTTCCCGAATCCACGAACGGGTTTGTAGTAGGCATCCACTTTTACGGTCCTAATTTCATGCGGGTTTCTTATGGGTTCCTCATTGAATCCCCTATTCTATTCATTTAGATGTCCTATAAGTAATCTTGATACAATGGAGCATGAGATTTTTGATCGAAGAATATCATTTGAAAATTTGGATATTTTTTTTATGGACATACCAGCCTTACGTAAGGAGGAAAGGATATCTGCACACGACTTCGTGCATTTTTTGTAGGGTTTAGTAACCGCAGATCGGAAATGACCTTTTCTTGGCTGCGGGTCATAGTAAACCACAATTCCTTTGCTGGTGCGTTTTTTACGTTTTTTATAACCATTTCGAGCTACTTTCGGGAAATCAGGACCTCTTTGGTGTCTCTCTCGGCCACCCAAAACTTGTTTTTTAAACTGATCATTGGCTATAAAAGTATAAGCCACCCCCATGGAACCAGGACCCCATTCAGAATCTTCCTCGATCTCTTTCACTACATGGGGGATGGATTCCTGTAGCAACAAACCCTTTTGTTCGTAATGTTGTATACGTTCTTCAATATTTTTTTCCATTCTGTTTATATCCAAACCAATTGGAATCATAAGATCAACCTTCCTATCTTAAGGTTTTCATTTCAAAAAACTGAGCGTATGTTTCCTCTATCTATTTCCCCACTCTTGTCTTGTATTTCCCTTTTCTATCTCACCTAACCCCTAAGAATCGCCTTTTTTTCCCAATCCCTATAGGATTCATAATAAGAATGGATGAGAGGAGGCCGGAAGACGGGAACGAATTTTCTATCTATACAAATTAATAAAATAATTATGCCTAAAAAAATACAGGGAAAGGTCACCCAAAGGGATCAAACAGGTAGGACTAAAAATCCCCTCAGAAAATGCACACACCCGTTCGGATGCTGCCCTCCCCCAGAAAAGGGTACCTTTTAACCCCAAAGTACTTACACACGAAGTACTTACGCATACTAATTAATAATATAAACATTTTCCAAAACATGTCATTTAATTTACAAAAATACTCTAATAAGTCTGATATTTTTTTCGGAAAAGGCACCAGTTATTCTTTTTTATAATTATGTAGAATATACTTGTTAATGTTGTCGTTTAGTCATCATTTTTTTTGCTCTTGCTTTGAGTGTACTCACGACGTGCACTTTCCAAATGTTTGTCAATTTGAATATTTCTACAGATCTCTTTGCATGATGTGAAAAATTTTGGAAAGTTTTTACTAAACCAAGGGGAAAGTCTATGATGATATACACCTTTGCTCCTGTGTGATATGGAGGCTACCTTGTGATAAGCATGAGGATAACGATTACACAATCTGCCCTTCCACCGCTTACCCAGTTTTAAGAACCTGTCTAACCAGTACAACACCTTGAATAATGCAGTCTTTGCCCATATGTATCTTTTTGATAAATAAAAAAGCCCCACAATGAGAAACGGCGTCCCGGGGCCTGGTACAAAAGGCAACATAAAGAATAAGCCAATTGCAACATATAAGATACCCCGAAGAACGAAACCAGTTGACACCGTAAAAATCTTCTTTATCAGCACTGTTAGCATTGCTAATAGAATGATATATTCCCCCTCCAGCCATCTGAATAAGGCCGGGAATTTTCCCGAGAATGGGTGACAACTTATATGTAATAACCCTTATTTTTCTGTTACCAACTCCGATAGCAGGGTAACACTTTAAATCTCTCCGGATTCTGTCTTCGGAGTATCAGACGTAAATGAAGGAAAATTTTAACATCCACAACACGGATTCCTTACTTTAAAACAGGGTAGGATGTTGGAATCATCTGCATAATTTTCATAACCACATAGGTAAGAGCCTGCTTAATCCATCACCCATGACTGAGTGTGTCTAAAGGTGGGGGAAGGTGCTATTTGGGTTATGGTAAGAGATAATGGAAAAGCTATCGATCCTTTCTATATATTTTTCCTTATCCATACAAAAAACATTAAGGAGACTAGAGGACAGACGGCTTCCCAACATTAACTTATGAAACAGAGGAAATAGAAGAAAGATAAACTTCCCTGCAGAGTCGTATATTATTCACGGTAAGTCCAAATCATCCTTCCGATGTGGAATTATGTGTCAAGAAGTCGTTCAGGAGATGAAGGTTGCTCGGCCTTGATAGGTAGCAGGTTACAAACCGCCTAGTGCTGCTGGGGTAAAGAGCAAAGGTGGTGAGCCGTTCTGGGAAAAGGCAGGGCGAAAGAATCCTGTCAGGTATGAATCATGGAGATTAGTAAAGCAAACCATTGGAGAAAAGCATCTAAAGTCACAGTCGATGTCGAAACAAGGGACCTATCCTTGGAATGAAGTCATAGAGGGTGAACCATCTACTGTCCTGGCGGCATCCGGTGCACAGATGGAATGAACCTGATTTAGGCCCTTATAGGGAACCACGAAAGACTGTCGCACGGACACCTGGCTAAGGCCAGGTGTAAAAAAAGGGCTAAGGGTTACCGAGGAGCTTCCGTGAACAGAGTCGGATCAACTCATAGTAGTGAAGAAACCCTTGTCAATGAGGGCGGAGCGAAGGGGTTGAATGGTCCGCCTGGACCAGCCGACGTACAATTCCGAAGCAAGGAGATGATCGTGGGTTAGACCTGATGGGTCTAACTGGATGCACAATCTGCGATAAGGAGATGATCGCAAGTTGGACCGAGCAACATGGGATCGAAACCCGGATAGAACACAGCAGAGGAAGGTACGAAGAACGTGACACCAGACTGGTGTTCTAAGTGGGAAAAATCCTATGGGATCATAAGAGCTATATAATGCGAGAGTAGTACGTGTGGTTCTGTGAGAGGGTTGGCTGAGATGCCAGCCCTACTCGACATTTATGGGATGGTTTATTTATGATACGACGGTCCTTAATAATATTTTTTTAAGGGAACAAATTCCCAACTGGGAAGGGTAGACTCAGTAACCAATCAAACTTCTTGGGACCATAACAGTACTTTCTTAAGCATTATACGCTGGGGTAAAAGTCAAAAGCAAGGTGAGGCAGGAGACCGTGAAAATTTTTGTAGGGTGATACCCCAACAGCATTCATTGAAATCAAGAAATTCCAGAAACACGATATGGGGCAACGTTTGGGGGGCAATCTCGAGAGGACATCGGGGAATCTGGTACGGTGGTAAGCCGGATACCACCAGGACGTATCAAACCATTGTAGCCTTTTTCTATAACAAAAGCTGATTATGCCGTATCCATAATAGCCCATTGCAACATTCAATAGTTTGTTTTGCCAACGAGGCAAGGATGTTCCCCAATTCTTGGCAATCTCCTTTCCATCCCTTTATACATATCTCCATAAGACTCCGACAGTTTTTCTCGACACGCCCTATTCTAAACTCAAAACATTTTTCCTTATCAGAAATTTCTTCATCAAGGATTAGATCCCCTTCCTTGAATGGGAAAATAAGGGGGGATTTTTCCATCCTCAGTCCAGCTATGTGGGCTGCTCTCTCTTGTTCCTCTGTGCTGCGAAATCCACCTTTCCAATCAGCCCAGCGGCTTATGAGCCTATTCATACTCTCAATCCTATTAGTATTCAATAAAACCCTAATAATTTCTGGATTACTAAAAAACTTGACAACATTCGTATGTGATTCTATATTTACACATAAGTATTCTATAGCGTCTTTCATTTCGGGACCGTGCAATTTCTTGTGGGGAATGCCCTATCTATGAATCTAGTCTCACCTTTTCGTAAAGCAATTGAGTAACATAATAACATTTTGTTATGACACTGTTCCTGTTTTGGTATCCCAGGGGTATTTATCTTATATTTATAAGGTGTTTCCTTTAATCACTAATTTATTGTAAATTCAGAAAATAATGGGCTGGACAGGCCGTTGTGAGATTTAGGGGTATAATGGATATTGAGATGGGCGGCGGATACCCAGTCTGATGCTGGAAGGAAGGAATATGGTACCTCCGTTCCGTGGAAGAACTCGTCGGATGGAGGGAGTTTCCCGGGGAAAAACCGTCGTGGCGCCTTAGACGGATTTTCCCCAAAAGGTGCTAGCTAGAAATCAAGGGTATGGACATCGTCCATACAACCCCGCCCTTGTTCCGTGCATAAGAGGGGATGAAAGTCATAAGCCGTGGTGGGGAGAGGTTCTCCGTTCGAAATTTCGGACTCGTAGTCAGCAGGGATCGAAAGAAGATCCTCGACAGGCAATGGGTTGGGGTTTTCTTTTTGTTTCCCCACCCAATAGAAAGCGGTAAGCATCAATTCCTTCATCGCTACCTCAAGACTAACGAATCCACCTTTTTTGCTATTCGTTCTCTCACGAAACAGAGCATTCAGCGATTCCGTGTAGTTCGTGGATAGTATATAGGGCAGAAGTATGGGGTTTTGGGTTATGGATGCCGCTTGCAAACTCAAGGAGATTTTTTTAGGACTGAGCCTTTCCCATGCTTCGCATGTCGCCTTATTTCCAAACCGATACTTCCCTGCACACTCGGACCACCGTTCTAGTGCCTGTCCCATATCCCCAGACCGTAAGACGTAAGAAGCGTCCTTAGCCATTTCCTTCTTCATACTTTTAGGAGCTGCATTCATGATGTTACGAATCGCGTGAACGTAACATCGTTGGTGAACCGTATGGTGAGGAAAATGCTTGCGTACAACTAAGGGAAAAGCCCTATGCCCATCTGTGGTAACGATACGTATATCGTTGACATTCAGGCCCCGTTCCTTTAGTTTCCCTATATGCTGATCATAGGATTCCACATTCTCATCAGGCGAGGGGGTGATCCCTATTATATCCCGCCTCCCCTCCGCCGTGATACCCGTGCTGACTGCGATCGCCTTCGAAACATAACGACCCTCCTCCCGAATGGGAACAAAGAGGGTATCCATACCTATGGCTGTATATACTGTCGTGCTCAGATCCCTTTCGAAATATTGTATAGCATCGTTGTAATAAGGTTGCAACCACTGCGAAAGCGTTTCCGGGGGCGTCCGAAGGTTGAATCCTTCCTCCAATAGTTTACTAATTTTTCGCAAGGAGAGGCCCGGAAGATAAAGACGATAAACGAAATCTTTGAGGGTATTCTTTGCACTCTGATAACGTGGTAACGAGTACGGTGAAAATCCCCATCTTGTCCTAGGAACCTCTAGATCTAGTTCCCCAAACAGTGTGCTATATCCGCGATGATAGACCCCATTCCCCTCATCCTGGGGATATTTCAGACAATGGAGGGTTCGATCTACACGCATGCGTAAGTTACATAGGTCCTCGACAACGGGTTTCCAATTCTTTGGGTCGGTTAGAGGGTCTATCTCTGGGATCCATGCGTTTTTTAACAATCCAATCAGCGCCCGCATCAAAATACTACCACCGTCGTGATGGAACATAAGGCTAGTAACGCCATTCAGGGGAAAGGAATCCTTCGTTTTTTCCTTGTGATTCGATGGGCAACACAATAATAGCAGTTTCTCAATCAGATGCCTAGATTCCTCCCACTCCTTGGGACCCCATGAGGTAATTCCCTCCTTGAGATCATCGAAAAAACGTTGAGCACGTAAGAATCGATCCCGAGTTTTTGGATCGTGCAATTGATGATATCCATCCCCTTCGGATCGTGCATTCCCCGGACCTTTATCTTTTCCGTCACGCAAAGTTATGGATGGAGAATCCTCGATCAGTGGGTTGTGTTCCGTTTCTTGGGGGGCAGGGGAAGGATTCGTACTATGTAATTTCCCAATCTCACCGGCTACCGCAGACCATTTTGTGTCCTTATTCCCTGCTGCCATTGCCGTTGCCTTGTTGGCTAGGGCCAGCTTCTCGTTTGCCATTGCCATTGTCTCGTTGGCTAGGGCCAGCTTCTCGTTTGCCATTGCCATTGTCTCGTTGGCTAGGGCCAGCTTTTCGTTTGCCATTGCCACTATGGTCCTATCGGTTAGAATCAGTTTCTCATCTATTAAGACATTATGGCTATGACAGAAGGGACACGTACTTTTCAGTGTTTTTCCACAATACGGGGAGTCAATGGACCGGTCGCCTATCTTCATCGAATTTCTAGCTATCCATGACTCTTCTTTTTGGATATTGATTTTTCCTGATAATGTTGTATTATGGGTGTGGATGCTCATGTTTTCCCTCCTCTGAGTTTATTGTTTGTTGATGATCAATATTCTATCAGAGATAGGGGGCATGAGTCATCCCCTTTTTACATAATAACGCTTCATTCTTTTTCACTGCAGATCGTGCGATCGTGCCCTATTTGTTGATCAGATCGCTTTGTCCATGGTAATGGTAATGGAACCTTGTTCCATCTTATCCGTAATGTTGACAACATTACGGATTTTTTGTTGTTTTTGTACGTACCATAAACAGGATGGATCTTACTACAACACAATGTTCGTCTTCCGCGCAAGGACCTAGTAAAAATTTTATAAAAATTCATATGAAATAAGATAAATACCCATGGGATACCAAAACAGGAACAGTGTCATAACAAAATGTTATTATGTTACTCAATTGCTTTACGAAAAGGTGAGACTAGATTCATAGATAGGGCATTCCCCACAAGAAATTGCACGGTCCCGGCCTGAAAGGTATAGAGAAAGATAGATACAAGGGTTCGGGTTGGATTCCCAATTAACATTTTTAAACAAATAAAACCCTTCTCCTTACTGGAGCGGGTTTTTTGACGTACGGAGGTTCCGTACAGAAAGATCTGACCGTCCCCGATCTTCTCATAGTACTTATGGTCACACCAGCAACCACAATAATGTCTAAACCATTCATCAATTACGACTTATTTTGACATTGAGGGCAAAATGATTGAGGCGATCAGATTTACATAAATAGGAATATAAGAATACATAAATTTTTTTATGAAATACATAAATAACCATCAAATCCCAATTTTAGGTTATTCTGGCTATCCCATTCACCGGGAAAATCATCATAACTGGATCTATCCTCAGGCCCATAGACCCCTAATAATTAATTATAGAAATAATAAATGTAATTATTATAATACAAAAAAATGATATTATAAAAAACTTATATTTGTGAAACCAAGCTTCTGATTTTTTTCGCAAATCAGTAACAAGGTACATTCTTCCGAAATCGTCATAAAATATAGAGGTAATGGATAATTCGCTGCTCCCTTCCCTATTAGCAAAGGATTTCAGGAGAAAGGGTCGCTTACCAAGCAAAAAATGGGCAAAAGTAGGGAATATCCTAAATGAATATACCGCCGCGATTATTACCAAAAATCCATTATAAGATATATAATACCAATGAATATATAAGTATATAGGTATTACATATAGAGATAAGAAGGCTATACTCATCCCAGTAAAGGAACGAATATCCACCTCCTCCTTAATTTCCCCGGCGCACCAATGACGTTCGCGAAGAATCTGCCAATGCAAACTTCCCCACCAACCCACAATTCCTAGGGTTAATGCGGTGAAGGATTTTTGCTCCCATGCGGAAAAAGCCATAGTAATCAAAAACCAAACAAATCCCACCCATGAAACAACATGCCATTGTAGCCTAGTTACACCCCTTTCCTGCGCTATCTCTAAGCATTTTAACCGGTGGGTACGTATCAAATCAATTCTCTTATACACATACAACAAATAACTCCGAACGACACCCCATAACGGTAATACATGTGTTGTAATCATAAAAATGAATAATAGGAAGCTCCAATCCAAAGCACCAAAGTGTGGGGAAAAGGAAGATAAAAGGGATCCAAATTGCACACCATAGAGGCTAATGTGTAGAAGCATTAGCATATGGAACAAAAAAGCCAAAAATCCGAATCGTAATACAACATTCCACGCGTGTGAGGAACTTTTTCCCCTAGAAGGGGGGTTAGAGAAACCCTGTTGCACGCAGCCTTCACACCCCTTTTGGATAAAATTCACTTATTTTTCTCATCCATATGTTTTAGGGGATCCGTTGTGTTAATCGTTTTTGCATAGTTTTTCTGAGATCCCCATTACCCAAATGGAGCGGAACTATTGTCTATCCACAAGGAATTTTCATCAGATAGGACTTCTCCCCGTCCAAAAACCTGTGCAATTTGTATTTGTGCAACGCACCCATGGGGAATTCCCACCATACAACACTATAAGGGTAGACTAATGCAGAACCACCGACACATATCCGCTGGTTAAATTGATGTCCCCCTTAATTACCTAGAAAAACCGAATGCCTCACACCCATGCTCACATAAATGTGCCGGTACCAAGTAACATATCACCGCGTGTATTACAACGCATGCGGCAGAACAAACAGCTGCCGGTACCACGAAGGCAAACGTGTTCCAACAAAACCTTACACAACGGGGCACAACCTTGAGAATCCATTTGTAACCTGCTGCACCACATGCCCAACCTAATAACCATCCACATATACCGCTACAGGAATAGGGATTCCTCTTCACACGGGTTCTATCTGCCCCTCCCTCCTGAAAATCAGCCATATTGCCGCCATAACCCCCAGAAACTATAGACTGATCCTGTTCAGCAGACTCAAAACTCCCATCTTCTCTAAATAAGTAGAGCTTTTTCCTACCATTTTCCTGTGAAATTTCAGCCAAAACAGTAAATGGTTGTTCCTCCTCAGAATCCACTGATGGGTCTGAATTTGAATCAATTTCCCGGCGATGACGACTTTCCCCATAAACTCCCCCAACAGACGGCAGCTTAACAATGTCCCCTACTTTGACCCCCTCCTTATGTAGGTCGTAAGATAAAACTTGTATAGATAAACCGCCCCACGCCTTTTCTATCGATTCTTTCACATTATCCGGGGCATCTTCCTTAACTTTCATCTGTACACCATGGGCCACTTTTTCACTTACCCGCAAATCTTCATCTACAAGACTCGCCAATTCCATCATTTGGGCATGCAGATTACCAACAATCATACTGGTTGACGAATCAATTTTGTTCATTTCCAACCACGAGACCACCTCCTCAGTTGCTTTCTCAGCCTCTAAACAAGGTGACTCCACCGAAGTTTTATCATCATCAGCAGCGGGGCGCCCTGGTATTTTCTGCGCGTTTCTATCATTACCAGCCTTAACTCCATCTGACCCAAGAACCCCACCTTCGGTCCCGTAAACAGAATTGGAGAGTGTAAACATCAAAACGCAAACGGAACATAAAGGGCTAACAATATACCTCCAGGATTTAAAAATCCAGTACAATAGCCATCGCACCTCCCCTTTTCTTGTTATTCGCCTATAAGGGTTACCAGACTTACCTAAAACTTCCCCGGCTATGGGCCCCCCTAGCTGAAAATATAGCATACTGAATATAATTTTCGCAATAATTGGCCGATTTCAGGCGCGCCGAAGGCAGCATCCGAACGGGTGTGTGTGTCAGGAAGTCGATCAAGAGATGAAGGTTGCTCGGCCCTTCGTAACCGGCTGATAGGTAGCGGGTTACAAACCGCGGCTCTTGGCCAAACTTCGGACCCGGAATATCCTTGGGCGGTTTTTTTCTACTCTGAATTTTAAGGATGAATTAGGTGGGGCCCATTCTTCTCCATAATTAGTTTGTTTATTCAGTTTATTGTACACGAGCCCATGCCGAAGAGCATCTGTCTCTATTAATTTATAAAATAAATAGAAACAAAAGTATGTGCTTTTTTCTATTATGTATACAAAATTATTTAATGAATTTTTATTTTATTTTATGCTTATTAAACACTATATTAATCTTATGAAACATTCCGGCAATTTACCCCCTGATCGTTTTCCAGGTGGCTATTGCGACATACGATAGCAAGGTTCTCATAGTTCCTCCAAATCCTAACCCCAAAACGTTGGCGAAAGTCAAGCTTGGTGGCACAGTTCTTTCCCTCTATAAGGGCATTGGTAACCTTGTCTCCTCGATGGTAATTTGCAATGGACTGTTTCCCCCTCTGTAGGCTCTCTGCACCTTTTCTAATGTTCTTGTGGTCGTGCTGTAATCCTACCCCGATGAGAGCGTGCAGATTATTGTAAGCCTTGGTGCTACCGCGAAAAAAGGTATCAAACTTATTAAAATATTTTTGTAGATTAAATGATGTTATCTGGAAATGTTTATATTGTTAATGGATATAAAAACAGTCTGTTTGGGTATTTCCAGCGTAAGTTCTTTGGGGTGGAAAGGTACCCCTTTCTGGGGGATTGCACCTGAAAATTTCGTGCGATCGGTTATTTTTTTTGAACCACCGAAATCACCGTGGAATCATAGGAACCGGTTCCTATCTCGCCCCTTTTGCGCACACTAAAGAAACCGACATAAAGTCGAATTTTATTTTTTATTTAAATATTATTATATATTAAACCCTATGTAGTTATGGGTGATCTTATCCTTATCTTCCTGATCTTCTTTTGAAGATAACGAACGGCCTGGGATAAATTATAAGCAGATCCTTCTCTTTGTACCCCGGTTGCTCCATTTTGTCTCGTTGTTCCGCCGTTGAATAGGACTGATCTGTGGTGCGCAGAACCCTTTCCCCCCTCTTCAGAGGTTTGGCTGCACATTGCTCGGCAAATTTACATCCCCCGCAGGTCCCCTCATGGAAGCGGGCCACTATCTTACCCTTGCCCTTCTCTCCGGGTTGGTACGTGGATGAGTCGGGGGTCTTGCCACCAGGACACCGATGGATCTTTCCATCCTTTCCCCTCTTGAACCCGCTTACCCTTTTTTTACTGGGATTTTCCTTTCTTCCCAACATATCGGTTGGGTGTATATCGATAGTACGTTCTTTAGCCGCCTCCCTTACCTCATGGCAGTTGTACCCTCCGTCGAAATACAAGGTCTTGTTGTCCTCTGGTGCATGGTTGGATATATAGTCAACTCCAAAATCCTTATCGGAATGAAGTGCCCCTTGGGTATTCACATGGGTGAGTATACTCAATCTCTTCACCTCATCACGAGCCTCGACAAGGTTACAAACATACCCTCTACACAATTGCTTACCCTTGATACGACACTGGGCGTCTGGATCAAAGGGGCTTTGCAGACTGCCTGATGGCGAGGTGGAACGCACCATGAGTCTCTTTTGCCCTTCCTGTTCAACTCCCTCTGTCTGCTCTCCTATCACCCTTTGCAACAGTATATGGACTGGGGCGGATTGAAACTCCTTGTACTGGTTCCCAAAGTGTTTGAGGGCTAGGCAAATCTCTAGCAGTGTTGCCCTCCGTTTCATCTTGTCCGTTGGGTGATCCGCTGGTAGAAGGAGGAGGGACCTATAAGAATGGGCCTGGGCTTCGTTCACATCGGCCATCCCGCAATCTGGTTGCAAGAAGATCTCCCATTCGGAAGGAAGAGGTAGGGCAAGTTTGGCCATCGTACGAACCGAAATCCTAATCACCAAGAAAATCAACATATTGCGGCTCAGTTTCCTGATACAGCTATCGATAAGGGTTGAATCCATCCGATAAATACTGGGATCCATGCCCACGATCCCCATCAAAAATTGGGTGAAGTCGGAGTAGAACTGTTCCTTCACATTATAGCCTTCGGTTTCCTCATAGACATTGAGGCGATTTCGACTCTCATATAGTGTTCTTTCACCCATAAGTGGTCTACCTTCTTTACCACCCAATGCCTCAAAAAGAGGGCCTTCGCGTGGAATTTGAATGATCAGCATACGGTCGCTACACCGTAAAAACTCCTTGATTATGTCGAAAATCAATGGTGTGAGTATATGTATGCATGGCCTCCCAATGGTATTGTGGTAACCACTGTATCTCTTCCTATATAAGGATGCATATTCGGTGAAGAACAGGCCAAGGAGGATGAAAACAAATTCTATATCAGAAGGTTGATTCGTATCCACCATGGATAATAGACGATTCTGCAAGTAAGTTTCCCTTTGTTCTATTTCCTCTGTTTCGTAGTCATTGGGTATTGTGTTACAACGTTGGGAAGCCATCTGTCCTCTAGTCTCCTTGTATTTTTTTATTTTGATAAGGAAGATTATACAACAAGGATAGATGGCTTTTCCATATCTCTTACCATGTTTTTTAACTAACAAGATTTAATTACCATGGTTTGATACATAATAATCTAAATAAACTGTTTATTATGAAATATCGTGCTGATCTATTCCCCGGCGATACATTGAATGAAGGAGCAAGTACTATCAAACAAACTTACTATATTTATTAAATTTTATTATAAGTCGGGGAGGGAACCAAATTTTGGAAACCAATGCTCTGGGCGGTACTTGTCGGATCGTTCCTTTCTGCGGTAGCACCCAAACTAAAAAAAGAATATTCTTACATTTATTTTCAGGAAAACCAAACTACCCTGAGTATGGGTATGACTTCCATTTTTTTACATAGTTGCCATTTACAGTAATTTTTTATGTTTTATCATAATTTTTAAATTATTGTGTAATTTTAACTTTTATTATGTATGTCAATGGTTATAATTCATTACGATGATATGATTTCCGAAGGATGGGGAACCCAAGAAAGTCAACCAGGGGGAGATTACAACCGAAAAAGGGATATCACCCAATCCGATTCTGGGGGCAGAGATTCTGCTTTTTTACAAGGTCCTCCAGAATATTGATTCTGAGCTGATCCTCCTCCTTTTGTTTCTTCAACTGTTTCCTTAGCTGGTAGATCTGTTCCCTTAATTCGAGAACGGTTTTATGAGAAACATCCTGTTCACTCAGGGACACCTTCTTTGCATCATTCTCAGTTCTTTCCCAGAGATCCCCCTTCACCCCGTACTGCTTCACCCAACTCCTGACCGTTCTGGGGATGAGTCCGTGTTTATGGGCAATCTCGGACACGTTACCGTTATGTAAAGCTTCTCTAACTATTTTATTCTTTAATTCCATGTTATAGCTATTTTTCTTCATTTTCCCCCCATCCTTTCCGGGACCGTGCAGTTTCTTGTGGGGAATGCCCTATCTATGAATCTAGTCTCACCTTTTCGTAAAGCAATTGAGTAACATAATAACATTTTGTTATGACACTGTTCCTGTTTTGGTATCCCAGGGGTATTTATCTTATATTTATAAGGTGTTTCCTTTAATCACTAATTTATTGTAAATTCAGAAAATAATGGGCTGGACAGACCGTTGCGAGATTTAGGGGTATAATGGATATTGAGATGGGCGGCGGATACCCAGTCTGATGCTGGAAGAATTGTACCACATAGGTTACCCCCAGAACTAGGCGGTGGGATTCTTGAGAAGGAATATGGTACCTCCGTTCCGTGGAAGAACTCGTCGGATGGAGGGAGTTTCCCGGGGAAAAACCGTCGTGGCGCCTTAGACGGATTTTCCCCGAAAGGTGCTAGCTAGAAATCAAGGGTATGGACATCGTCCATACAACCCTGCCCTTGTTCCGTGTATAAGAGGGGATGAAAGTCATAAGCCGTGGTGGGGAGAGGTTCTCCGTTCGAAATTTCGGACTCGTAGTCAGCAGGGATCGAAAGAAGATCCTCGACAGGCAATGGGTTGGGGTTTTCTTTTTGTTTCCCCACCCAATAGAAAGCGGTAAGCATCAATTCCTTCATCGCTACCTCAAGACCAACGAATCCACCTTTTTTGCTATTCGTTCTCTCACGAAACAAAGCATTCAGCGATTCCGTGTAGTTCGTGGACAGTATATAGGGCAGAAGTATGGGGTTTTGGGTTATGGATGCCGCTTGTAAGCTCAGGGAGATTTTTTTAGGACTGAGCCTTTCCCATGCTTCGCACGTCGCCTTATTTCCAAACCGATACTTCCCTGCACACTCAGACCACCGTTCTAGTGCCTGTCTCATATCCCCAGACCGTAAGACGTAAGAAGCGTCCTTAGCCATTTCCTTCTTCATACTTTTAGGAGCTGCATTCATGATGTTACGAATCGCGTGAACGTAACATCGTTGGTGAACCGTATGGTGAGGAAAATGCTTGCGTACAACTAAGGGAAAAGCCCTATGCCCATCTGTGGTAACGATACGTATATCGTTGACATTCAGGCCCCGTTCCTTTAGTTTCCCTATATGCTGATCATAGGATTCAACATTCTCATCAGGCGAGGGGGTGATCCCTATTATATCCCGCCTCCCCTCCGCCGTGATACCCGTGCTGACTGCGATCGCCTTCGAAACATAACGACCCTCCTCCCGAATGGGAACAAAGAGGGTATCCATACCTATGGCTGTATATACTGTCGTGCTCAGATCCCTTTCGAAATATTGTATAGCATCGTTGTAATAAGGTTGCAACCACTGCGAAAGCGTTTCCGGGGGCGTCCGAAGGTTGAATCCTTCCTCCAATAGTTTACTAATTTTTCGCAAGGAGAGGCCCGGAAGATAAAGACGATAAACGAAATCTTTGAGGGTATTCTTTGCACTCTGATAACGTGGTAACGAGTACGGTGAAAATTCCCATCTTGTCCTAGGAACCTCTAGATCTAGTTCCCCAAACAGTGTGCTATATCCGCGATGATAGACCCCATTCCCCTCATCCTGGGGATATTTCAGACAATGGAGGGTTCGATCTACACGCATGCGTAAGTTACATAGGTCCTCGACAACGGGTTTCCAATTCTTTGGGTCGGTTAGAGGGTCTATCTCTGGGATCCATGCGTTTTTTAACAATCCAATCAGCGCCCGCACCAAAATACTACCACCGTCGTGATGGAACATGAGGCTAGTAATATCGTCCAGGGGAAGGGAATCCTTCGTCTTTTCCTTGTGGTTCGATGGACAACACAATAATAGCAGTTTCTCAATCAGATGCCTAGATTCCTCCCACTCCTTGGGACCCCATGAGGTAATTCCCTCCTTGAGATCATCGAAAAAACGTTGAGCACGTAAGAATCGATCCCGAGTTTTTGGATCGTGCAATTGATGATATCCATCCCCTTCGGATCGTGCATTCCCCGGACCTTTATCTTTTCCGTCACGCAAAGTTATGGATGGAGAATCCTCGATCAGTGGGTTGTGTTCCGTTTCTTGGGGGGCAGGGGAAGGATTCGTACTATGTAATTTCCCAATCTCACCGGCTACCGCAGACCATTTTGTGTCCTTATTCCCTGCTTCCATTGCCGTTGCCTTGTTGGCTAGGGCCAGCTTCTCGTTTGCCATTGCCATTGTCTCGTTGGCTAGGGCCAGCTTCTCGTTTGCCATTGCCATTGTCTCGTTGGCTAGGGCCAGCTTCTCGTTTGCTATTGCCATTATGGTCCTATCGGTTAGAATCAGTTTCTCATCTATTAAGACATTATGGCTATGACAGAAGGGACACGTACTTTTCAGTGTTTTTCCACAATACGGGGAGTCAATGGATCGGTCGCCTATCTTCATCGAATTTCTAGCTATCCATGACTCTTCTTTTTGGATATTGATTTTTCCTGATAATGTTGTATTATGGGTGTGGATGCTCATGTTTTCCCTCCTCTGAGTTTATTGTTTGTTGATGATCAATATTCTATCAGAGGTAGGGGGCATGAGTCATCCCCTTTTTACATAATAACGCTTCATTCTTTTTCACTGCAGATCGTGCGATCGTGCCCTATTTGTTGATCAGATCGCTTTGTCCATGGTAATGGTAATGGAACCTTGTTCCATCTTATCCGTAATGTTGTCAACATTACGGATTTTTTGTTGTTTTTGTACGTACCATAAACAGGATGGATCTTACTACAACACAATGTTCGTCTTCCGCGCAAGGACCTAGTAAAAATTTTATAAAAATTCATATGAAATAAGATAAATACTCCTGGGATACCAAAACAGGAACAGTGTCATAACAAAATGTTATTATGTCACTCAATTGCTTTACGAAAAGGTGAGACTAGATTCATAGATAGGGCATTCCCCACAAGAAACTGCACGGTCCCATCCTTCACAATATGCATGATGATCAATGGGGTTGGGTGAGATAGAAAAGTGAAATACAAGATAAGAGTGGGGAAATGTAGGTTGTATTCCAAATTTGGTGTCGGGGCCCCGTGGGGACCCTTCTTTGTCCTCCCTGCGTCGTCTGATGACCCATCTCTGAATCTATTTTTTATTAATTTTTTTAATATAATATATAATAAAATATAAATTGATCCCACTTTACCCTATAGATCCATTTTCTCTATTTATATAATAATATTTTATTAATAAATATATAAACCATGACCTCTTAGACGATGTAGGAAATGGGTACTAGGGAAGTTTTACTATATAATTTAAAAATATTTATAAATTTTTTATTATGATTACCATTTACAGTATTTTTTTACTTTTATTATAATTTTTTATAATTTTTAAATTATATGTAATTTTAACTTTTGTTATGTATGTCAATGGTTATAATTCACCACGATTATACCGATTTCCGGAGGATGGGGAACCCAAGAAAATCAACCAGGGGGGGATTACAACCGAAAGAGCGATATCACTGTAAATGTTCGCCTGGAGGGATGAAAAGTAGTGCTAAAAACCCCCTTAGGGGAATGTATACACCCTTTTCGTATGCCGGCCTGATTCATCATAAACAAATAGAGCCCCCCTTTAGGTCTTCCTGACCTTGTAAACCGTTAAGGTATGGGGACTCTTGGGTTCATCTTGGAATGTAGTGGATAGTGTTTACATTTAGGCAGACGTTGAATACAGGATCCCATTACAAAATATTCTCTCTATTGAACAATGGTCCAATCCCCAGACGGGTTATGGGTTTTGGAACTTGGGTTGCCATTGATATTCCCCTTCTATTTCCCCCTTTTTTCGTGTGATATTTTTTTTTCTTGTTTCCCCCGAGGGATGTTATGAATTGTGCTTAGGACAGGTAGGGCATCCAGTAGTTCTATTATTTCCTTTTCTGTTGTGTGGGATTGAATAATTTTCCTCCATATTTCTTTTGCATGTGCGTCCCATAGGAGATTTTCTTTCTTCAAGAAATTCGGCAATTTTTTCAAACTATCTCTTTTATAAAAAATATTGATGATTCCCCGTATAGCCTGTGGTAGTTTTCCTTGCGTTCGCTGGAGGGCTTCCCCATGATAGGACAAAGCCTCCTCGTATTCGCCCAATTTCTCATACAATTCACCGATCGCTAGGCAGGTGAGATAGGATCCAATCCCCTGAATGGTTACGTACCGGCTTGGAGGGGGGGGGCCGATTTGGAGTGCTTTTTTGAATGTGGCGAGGGCAGTCCTTATTTCCCCCTTCTTTATGAGATAGTTGGCCTTGATATGATATATATCGGTGAAATCTGGGAACAACCGGAGGGTTTCTTCCGTTTGTTCTATGAGTTCGTTCTCTTTTCCTAGTGCCTCCAAGCAAACCAACTCATACTTCCGAAGGTGAGTGTAGCAGAGAGATTCGTTTGGGTGTTGGAGTTCCATGGATTTTTGGAAGGTTACTAGGGCTTCCGCAAATTCACGGTTTCGGAAAAATTCTACCCCTAGGTTATACCAGTGAAAAGCATTATGGGGTTCTTCCTGTAAGGATATCTGGATTAGTTTCTTATTCCGCTCAATTTTTGCTTTATCGTTGATTCGGGAGTATAAGTATCCCCGGTGATGGATCTTGACGTCTATTTCTCCTATTACTACCTCAGGATTTCCTGTTGTGATGCTGGGTAGAATTTGTTCGTGTACACGTCCGACGAAGCGATATTGAGGTCGATTTTTTACCATTCGTAGCGAGGAATTGATCAGTATATGTTCTGTTTCTTTCTCCTCTTCATCAACCGAATTCAGATAATTGAGAATTTTAAGATATATACCTTCTAGGTTTTTGTGTGTTTGCAAACCCCTATCCATTTTTTTCCGCAATTCCGTGTGGGCTGCTTTGTCCAGTATCTCATCGGCATCTAGCCACATAATCCAGTCACTGGTGGCATTTTCTTTCGCAAGATTTCTGGCTCGCGAGAAATCGTTACGCCAGGGATCGTGGAAGACATTGGCACCGTAGGAACGCGAAATTGCTATCGTATCGTCCGTGGAACCTGTGTCGATTACAACGATTTCATCGACAACAGATTGGGCACTTTCCAAACATTCGGCTATGATGGATGCTTCATCCTTGACAATCATGCAGAGGGCGAGTGTCGTCCTGTGCACCGTGATCCCCCTTTTCATGATGAAAATAATCTCTATTAGGGTATGATGATAGCATTCAATTAGTTCCTTTATAGGGTCTCATGGGCAAAATCAATCGTGGGGCGCATAGCTATAACTGTTAGGAGGCTTTCGACACCCACGGGAAATTCCCCAATCCCCCAGGGTGTTGCAGTTAATGCCTGGAAAGGAGCCAACGGAGATGTGGAGGCATGATTATGAGAAGGCCCTCCGATATAAGTTACTGGCCGATTATCATCAACATAAACAGCAGATCGAGGTAGCCGATTCCCACCATCAACGGTATCTGAAACACATGGAGAGAATGGTCAATTGGTCTCAATATGCGAAAAATTCAGTCCACAGGCAATCCCTTGGAAGGGTTCGGTTTCTACATGCGGCAACCCGTTGGGCACATAGGGGATTTGATTTGGTGGTTGATGATAAAGGGTCGTTTTCCTCGGTGCCTTTTGGGAAGCCCATACGCCTTGCTACGTTGTCTGTACGACCCCAACCGCATAATTTTATCTTATTTTTTGCAAAGGATAGAAAAAGGCCCCTATTACAAGCAAATTGGGTTGTACTGGAAAACAGCAAGCAGGTTGTTGTGGTTCGGGATCCGTTGCTTCATCAACATAGTAAGCCAGTTTGGCAGTGGATGAAAGAGGGGGCAGAGCCAATAATTGGACACTTGAAACTTCGATTTGCCCATTTCTCTCCCAATGCACCTGTTTTGCGAATCATTATCCAAACCGAACAACGTTGGGCTATCAATGTGAATCCCGGTCAGGTTACACCCTATGCACTCCTACCCGCTGGGCCGGCCCAACTTACTATGGAGGAACCCTCTACAGGGAAGGTATTGTACAGTCTGCCCCGCGTTCATCTGCGGTCCGATAAGGTAGTCACGAGTTTTATCCTGGGGAGAGTAAGTGGCTATCCAGCGTTGCGCGCCGTGTTTGCTTGAGGATTTTATTGAATAGCGCAAAATCACCCCTGGGATGGGGTGATTTTTT
The DNA here is from genome assembly GCF_900538055.1 of Pasteuria penetrans. NCBI lineage: Bacteria > Bacillati > Bacillota > Bacilli > Caryophanales > Pasteuriaceae > Pasteuria > Pasteuria penetrans. The sequence goes on along the minus strand of NZ_UZAC03000001.1, from coordinate 1,702,653 downwards.
TATAAAATAAATAAAAAAAATAATATTATAAAGATCTTTTCAAATGAAAAAAATAATTATATAATTGATTACGTAGACTACAATTTGGCGGATGGGTTTGCCATCCTTTTTTCACCGTTGTGATATGTCATTATTTTAAATTAGAACATTATAACTTTGTCGGGGGTCGTAAGGAAAGTTCAACGTGTGCATTTCCTATGATATACCAATTATCTCACTCCGAGGATAAGGAGTAAAAAGGGGGGTAGGAGGTAAAAGGAAATGATGCGCCGGAATTTATTATGAAACCTCCCAAGTATAAATGAAAAAATTTAAAATAAAAAAATTATAACTATATAATTAAATATAGAAGGGGATGTAGCAAAATGAATGTTCTTGAAATCAATGAAATTGGGAAATTCATTAGGAAAAAGCGGAAGGAAAGAAGCTTACGATTGGAGGATTTGTCCGACGAACAAATTTCAACAGCCACGATCAGTAATATTGAACGCGGTATTCCGCATGTGAATCAGGAAAAAGTCACATATTTAATGAAGAAGATGGGCATTAAGATGAGTGATATCCCACAATTACTGGAGCAGGACACGGAAAACATGGAGAGTGTTCAGTTGCGGATCATTGCGATGGAAACAATGATTTCCACGGGTAATATCAGTCAAGCTCAGGCGGCTCTATCGAGATACTATGATGGCGGTTTTCTCCCTTGTGAAGCTGTTGTACACTTGTTGAGGGGTTGTTGTTATGTTTTTATGAAGGAATTTAGGAAGGCAGAGCGGGAGTTTGGTGAATCCATCCGATTGTCTTCCCAAGACCCCTTATCAGGTAAGATCAACTTAGAGGCAATGTGTTACAACTATTTAGCACGTTGCCATGAGCAGCAGGAGGATTGGAATGCTGCCCTCTCCTATGTAGAGCGGGGGTTGCAGGTTTTCAAAAAGGGGGACAATCAGTACGATCAAATTATCCACGAATTGAAATTGGGCAAGGTTCTTTATTTGAAACAATTGGGTCGCATGGATGAGTCGTTTCGTGTTTTGGATGAACTATGGTGTAACATGAGTTCCATTCAAAATCAAGAATTGGTATTGCATATGCATGCCATGCGTTCGGAGCTTTTCAGTACTTTGAAACTATTCAATGATGCTATCCGTTGCGCGCGTGAAGGCATACAGTTGGCCATTCGTGGGGGTCATTCGGAGGAAACTTTCCGTCTTTGGACAATCCTCGGCAAGACTTATTTAGGGATGAATCGTTTGGGGGATGCAGAGACATGTTTTGAATTCGCCCGTGACTTCTCTGATCGTATTTTGGAGAGCGAACAGGTGGTGAGGATTCATATCGATTTGGGGGATCTTTATATTTTGCAGGGTAAGTGGGATTCCGCCCGCTCATCTCTTAAAATTTCCTTAGAGCTATCGAGGAAATTTGGTGATTCCAGATCAGCCCACCATGCGTTGTTATCCATGGGTCGATTGATGGAACAGATGAAGCGTACGTCTGATGCTATTCAATATTTCCGCGATTCTGTGGAGGTGGCCAGAAAGGCAGAACTCTACGATTGTCTTGCCAAGAGTTACTACGAACTCACGAACTGTTTTGAGAAATTGGAACTGAGTGAGGATTATCGGCAAGCCGTGGAACAGATGTACCTGGCCCAGAAGAGGTATAAAGAGGGGGCTTCTGGTGCATCGTTGGAGCACCAGAAGCGGGAAAAAAAGTTGGGGGATAGCTCCTGGTTGTAGGGGATTTTTTTCTAATCTTCGATGGGAGAATCATCCTAGTAGGGGAGCGCCAGATGCCGGGATTGTGGATAGTCCATGGACTATGTGGGTACGTGTGTATCTGGCGTTTTTCCCGATTGTTCTCCCACTCATCAATTTTATACATGAATGTACTGTCACCATGGTAGGTATACAATGATGGGTGCTGGTGCGAAAACAGAACCACCCCCCGATCTATATTTACTTATACGGTTTTATTTTAAAAATTTTGTTTATATCTATTAGAGCGTGAAAAATGATGTGGTTAGTAATGGTGACGGTTGTTGTTATCATGATCTGCATGGACACCATGATGGGGATTAGCTACTTTCTCTTCCTTCCTCGGCGTATGAATAGGAACTAAGGAATGGGATCATGTTGGATGATGATGATTCGGGGTATTCCTTAGAGGGGCGGCACCCACATCTTTTTTTGTGTGGGTAGGAGGGCCATGGACAGCAATCGCATTGGTGACGTGGCACACATTTCATACAGTGCCGGGCAAATTGTGCCAACGCGTGTCTTTCATGTTTTTGTTGGTATTTTAGTGTGTGTTTTTCTCTTTTTTGATGGCATTTAAGCATATGTTTCTCATGTTTTTGGTGGCATTTCAACGCATTTTTTTCATGTTTTTGATGATGACATAGCTGGTGGTAGGCAAACCGAATAGAGTGGGGATTACAGGATAGGCAGGGTAGAAAATTGAGATGACAGTGATGTTTTTGATTCGTATTATTGTAGCGGGTAGATAGCATGGAATCTGATCTCCTAATTTTTTAGTACGGAAAGGACCGAGGGGGATACGGTGTTAGTAGTTTCGTTTTTTTTTTTTCATATTTTACTATTTTCATTTTGTATAGGGATTTTTTCTAAGGGGCGGGCGCTGGAATTTCGCAGTTGTGTGGTATATGGGACTATATGGGTACGCATGTCCGGCGCCCTCCGTTCTTTGTTCGCCTATCATTACATACGTATGATGTATAATGGCCCAATTTGCATGAACCCAACCTGCAAAGCAATGAGCTAGCTACTCTCTATTCCACTGGTAGCATGTTGGTAAGAGCTCGAGGATGGAATACGGTGGGATGATGATCCGTACCCTACGTGTCCCCCTTTGGGGTTGCGGTATCGTTTATCACACTGGCATGGTGGTGGGTAGCTATAGGGTTGGGGTTCGTACGGTGGGCAGCATTGGGTGCGTTTCATGCAATAACGAATAAAACACTTCAGCATGCGTTTTTCATGTTTGTGTTGTTGGCATAGTTGATGATAGGCGTGTTGGAGTAGGCAGGGATCACATGTCAAGCAGGGTAGTAAACTAGGCCGATGGTGTTTGTGGTGGCATTTATGATGATGGTGGGAGATAGAAGGCATGGAACCGTGGATGCTGCAGAGTGGCATGCATGGTGGTGGGCACGGCGGCGGACATGGTGGTGGGCACGGCGGCGGACATGGTGGTGGGCATGGCGGTGGACATGGTGGTGGGCAGCAGCATGGTGGTGGGCATGGCGGCGGACATGGCGGTGGACATGGTGGTGGGCAACAGTAGGGAGGGTGGTAGGGTTGTAGAGGCGCAGGTTCGGGTCGTTGGGGTAGCATAGCAGGGGGTTTGTATCCGCCGCCTTCTTCGCCTGCTGTATTGATTTCGGGATGTTTTTCCATTTTTGCTTCACTTCCTTTGCATTGGATCACGGGGTATACTATGGTTGTTTGCCCTATTCGGTGCATTCATTTTGCCTTCATCCGAATGGGAACAGTCCCGTGGAAATGAACGGAAGGAAGTTGAAGTCGTATCGTAATAGGCAGAGGTAGTTGAAGGGGAGAGGGGTGCGAATAGTATGGAGATGGTACCCATTGTACCGCGTGGTTACTGCTATGGTGTTGTAGATGCCCTGGTTCTCGTTCAAAGAGTGGCTCAGGATCCCACTGTGCCGCGGCCCATTTATGTTCTGGGGATGATTGTGCACAATCGACATGTAGTGGAGTCCCTGGCGAGTTTGGGTGTGCAGACCCTGGATGGTCCCAATCGATCAGAACTTTTAGATTCCATTGGGGTGGGTACGGTGATTTTTACCGCTCATGGTGTTGCACCGGACGTACGGCATCGTGCAATTGCCAAGGGTCTACATGTTGTGGATGCGACTTGTCCCGATGTAACGCGTACCCATGATTTGATTCGTGAAAAGGTTGCGAATGGATATACAGTTCTCTATATAGGTAGGGGGGGGCATCCTGAGCCTGAGGGTGCCATGGGGGTAGTCCCCCCTGAGCGGGTATATCTGGTGGAGAGGGAGGAGGATGTTGAGGGGCTTGTTTTACCCGAAGGGCCCATCCTGGTAACGAATCAGACGACAATGAGTCAATGGGATACACAGAAACTAGTCGATAGTATCCTGGAGCGATATCCAGAAGCCGAAGTTCATAATGAAATCTGCTTGGCCACCCAACAGAGGCAGGAGGCGGTGGCCCAACAGGCTGTGGGTTTGGATTTGGTACTTGTAGTGGGGGATGAGCGTAGTAATAATGCGAACCGTTTGGTACAGGTGGCTAGGGAGTGTGCTGGGGTAGATGCTTATCGTGTGGCGGATCTTCATGAGATTGATATAAAGTGGTTGCTTCCTTGCCAGCGTGTGGGTGTTACAGCGGGGGCGTCTACACCGACCTCCTTAACCCGTGAGGTGATGGCTTTTGTAAGCCAATTTTCGGCTCAGGACCCAACTACCTGGGAGGCGAAGATTGCGGAAGGGGATCGTCGTCTCCTGCCGCGTATTCGCCCCCTGACATCTTAATCCTGGGGTGGGTCCACAGAGTGGGAACGGGGTTCTGTCGGGGTGTAGATGGGGATAAATATAGCTTAACTTTCTGTAATTTCTGCCATCTATTGGGGCTGGGGTGGCTTTTGTGCTTGTTGTAATGCGTTAGTAGGATAATAACGGGCGATGAAGTCGTAGCACCGATTGATGCTGCCGCGGTATTCCACACGGTGATCCCTTCTGAACGGGTTGTACCAGGCAAAATAATTGTCTTCGTGGAGGATAGAGGGAGGAATTCCCTTAGCATCCTGTACCACATAGTAGGTCATGTCTGCCCACCTCCCTCTGCCAGTATGTGCGGAGGGTCCCTGTGTTAAACAGGTGGTTCTTTTTTTGTGTTGTGTGTGAGCTGGGTGGAAGGGCTCCCCATGGTGGGTTTTGCTATACGTGGGTAAAGCTTTATCGGGGGCTCTGGCAAGCCTCACTTTTTTTAGGAAATAGGGATGTGCTGATTTTTGGTTGCGGTAGGTAGGAAAGTTGTGCTAAGTTAGACACTGTGACATTGAGCTCAGTAGGATCCAGGATTCACTCAAAGGGTTGGGACCTCACTGGACTAACCTTCCCCCGTGGTGAATGGGAAGATCCTAGCGGAATTTGGCTCACACCAACTTTTTGCTAGGAAGGGGGCCGAAAGATGGGATATTCTACTTTCGGGACACACGTGGCCCTGGATGCCTGGGGTGCGGATTGCGATCTATTGAATGATGTTGAGCGGTTGGAGGTTCATCTGCGGGAGGCCGCTTCGGCCTGTGGTGCGACCGTTTTGTCGGCGCAGGCGAAACGATTTCAGCCACAGGGTGCTACGGTTTTGCTGATGTTATCGGAGAGTCATCTTTCGATTCATACCTATCCAGAGAGTGGTTTTGCTGCGTTGGATTGTTATACGTGTGGCCATGCGGTTGATCCTATGGCAGCAGTTGGTCATATGCTTGGGGTTTTACGTCCTCGGCAGTTTTTTACGAAGATCCTGCGAAGGGGCGTTGGTGCCATTGAGGTGTTGACCTCCAAGGACGTGGGTGTTGATCAGAACCAGGCGAGGTTGACAGTTTGATACGGGTGTTTTTTGCGTTTGCTCCACCACGTTGGCCTTAACTTCGTGGGAGGGAGTGATGGGAATGAATGGGAATCATAACAATGATAGGGTTTTTTATGGGGAATATCGGATGGGGCGGCTTTTGTGGGTGGTTGCATGCTCCTGTTTGGGTAGTACAGTGCGTTCTTTGTGGGGTTGTTGGATTGACAAAGTTTAATTTCTTTGTTAGCCTGTTCTCTGCGAGGTTTTTTTGTTTCCCCTGGGATTTGAATCTGAAGGGGCGAGTTCCTTCTGTGGGGCTTCTTAGGCGATCGTGGTGTCGGGTTGTGGGTGCACGGTTGTAGTAGGCCCTACTCCTTATTTCGTTTTGTGTCGTATCCTGCGGTGGAGTCCCTGTGAGGATCTTTATTAGGATAGGATTGCAGTGTCCCCTCCTCTATCGGGCGTCGGGGGTTTGGTTCTGATCCGGAGCGAAGATTGAGTGGTATGCCTGCTGTATACAGGTGGGGGTCGGTGTTTGGGTGTGCGCCCCACGTTGTGTGGGTGTCTTCCTGGTTGGGGGGGTATTTTGTTTTCCTGTTCGAATGGGATGCGGGGTCGGGTGGTACTGTTGTTGAGTGGGTATGTGTGCTTTGGTAGAGGATCGTCCATTTTGATGGGGGGTTCTGGCCAGCTGTGTGATGAGTAGGTTATAGATTGGTTTTGGATGGGATCATGGGCGTGTAAGTGTGTAGATCGTCCCATATTCTGCGTTTCTTGAGAGTTTGTAAGGTGTGTAGATGAGAAGGTTGTTACTTTTGTTGGTGTATTTGGGGTCGATTTCCCCATGTGTGTTGGATCCTTGGTTGCGGAGGAATTCGTGGGCCTATAGCTCAGTTGGTTAGAGCGCACGCCTGATAAGCGTGAGGTCGGCTGTTCGAGTCAGCCTAGGCCCATATGTCGTATACTTTTTCCCCTTATCTTTTGTGTTTTTTGGTGTAATGGAATGGATAATCGAGCGTGATGTAGTATCTGAGAGGGTTAGCGATGGAGTGAAGCATTTTTTAATTAATTTTATATAATTTTTTATATATAATATTATTTTTACTTATGTTGCTTGTTTCTGTGTACATGCGATATGCGTTTGCGTGTCGAGAATGTTGCTTTTTTCAGTCTTGTGGTTGGCGTAATTGAATTTATGGTTCTTATCCGTATAGAATTATCATAGTAATTATTCCCAGCTATGGAAGAATAGAAAGGGAAATCCCCTTTTGGATGTTTTTGAGTTGGTTACTAGTTGTATTGGTATGAAATATGTATACTGTAATGGGCTTCGTATGGTTAGCTTGTATGCGTGATTTTATAAGGAAAATGTTCATAATCAACGTTTCTATCTGAAATAGTAGTTTCCTGTTTTCTATTACTTTACACTTATTTTATATGTTTTTATAAAATGAATGTAGTATATTACGGTAGAATGGGCGGAAAAAAAGAAAACCCATACTGATCGTGCAATTTCTCGTGGGAGCACCTTTCTTATGGACCTAAGGTTACGCCTTTTGGTAGAGTGGTAACATAATAATATTTCGTTCCTTGGTTGGTTTTGTCTCTTTCGCCCAACTCTAAGGAAACGGATATCGCGTTTCCCTGCATAGGATCCATCCTATGCACTTAAAATGCGGAGCGTGGTAAAAAATACGTAATTTTAAAAATATTACGTATATTATTTAGATTCTTTGATTTCGATGACCATGGGCAAAGCTATCTGGATGAAATAATAATGGATCTTGGCCAAACTGGGTCTCCGCTGTTCATAGCGGGTGAATGAACAGCGGTTTTGGGGTGTGAAATTATTGCATGAATCAGGCAAGCAGTATTATGGAGTAGCATATGAGGAACGGATGGGCAAACAGATCGTTTGAGGTCGCTGGACTGCCCTATAACCAGTTGATAGGCTTCTCCCTTTTCATCATGGACAGCTGCGGCTAAGTACACGCCAAATCTGAGGGGTATGGTATCCCGGGAAAAGTCACAGAGGGAGAGAACGACAACGGACCTGTCCTATACGTTCGGGCGGTATGCACAGTGGCAAAGGGGGATGGGCCCAATTGGGACGCCCACACTGTACAACATAGTACCTTAGTTTGGAATGTCGAAACGGGCAGGGATATCCTCCTCTTCCAACTACCCATGTATTTCTATATGTAAAAAATTATTATGAGGCCCAGGATCTAACACGGGAACTTTGTACGCGGTTTGGGTGTGAGGACGGTTGGATAATACAATCACTATATTTTTGTAATTTTTATCATTCTTAATCCCAAAATACCGGCGCATGATGGACTTGATGAAATAATTTCTACCCTCTGCAACGCTATTGGTCATTCTATAGAGGTGGTAATTGGCGATATAATCCTCGCCGGATTCTAAACTTTTTGCCGCGTTTTGAATGCCCATGCACCGGGATTGTAGTCCTGCTTCCATCAGGGCACGCAGAGTGTCTCGAGCCTCCTGGATCGTATGGAACTCATTGTCATACCAACAATGCCCCAGTGCAGTCACAAACTAGTAAGCTTTCTTCAAATGAGACCAAGAGGAAGTATACTCAAAAACCCTTTTTATGAAGGCTCTCACCTGTGAATCCATGGTTTCCCAATAACGGTTCCTCAAGGCCCCGGGGATTGCCTGCTTTATTTTTAAAAAAAATTCTTTTCTTATTTTTAGTCATGTTTTAACATTCTGATATGAGGTGTTCATACATATAGAGAATATATGATATGCATTCATCAACATCATCCCTAGATAGCATAGATTTTTCATACTGTTCCCGAAAACGGGAGCGGGTTTTCTCTATTTTCTCGTATTGGAGTTTGAGGTCAGGAAAGTATTGGAGTAGTTCCTGCAGTGCCAGTTCATCCTGGGGTGTAAGTTGCTTATAAAGGCTTTTTTGAAGCAAATCCAGAAGCATTTGATCAACAGAATCAACGAATTTTTTATTCTTGAAAAAGCCCGTTACCATTGGATGTAGGGCATAATTCCTTATGTTCATAATAATATGGAATCTGTCATGGATGATCACCGCATCACAATGGTTTTTTTCTATGAAATTACGATAGGACCTAGCGCGATCAATAATAACGGCAGCTGGTTTCAGCCCAAGCAATTCCGGGTGGAACTCCTTGATATTCTTTTCGAGTTCCTCTTGACTTCTCCTCTTGATCACGGCCAATACAGTCTTATGAATCGGATCATGAAATAGGGTTGCGTACTCATTCCCTTTACGTACGGCGGTATCATCGATGCAAAACGATACCATATGTACACAGGGCACAGAGCCGTTTCAGTTCCTGAGGGGGATAACATCACACCTCTTCTTTCTCCATCGTACATAATGATATTTTTCTGACTTCGATCCATCAGCGGGAGTTCGTCCGAACTATCAATTTTATCAAGATCTGTTGATTTTACTATATTTTTGTTCCCTGTCTCGATGATCAAATGCAAAAGTTTCTGTATTTATTCTGGACTGACTTACCGGTTTTGATATCTTTTCAGGGTCTCCTCTTCCAGCTTCTGTCCTTGTCCTTGTTCAGGAAGGGATCCCTCAAACAACATCCCATAAGCTGTCTTTTCTGGAATCCCATGATACTTCGCAGAAGCTTTTGCTGTTGAAACGCTTGCCATATCAGCAACTGATTTTTTACATGCCTTTGTGTAAGTATTCTTAGGTTCAATTATGGAATACACATGGGTAACATCTTTCCCGCACAACGGGCACTCCCATCTCTGTGTACGCATAATCGATAAACAAAGCCAGTCATTGATGATTCCGTGTTTTATAATTCTTGGTTTATCCTGAAAACCAGCTTTGTTTACCCGGTATCCCGTTTCCACCAAACAACACCCGCAGGCAGTACACCTTGTTTCAGGTGAAGGTTGCTTTGCGCGGGATTCAAGTATGGTCAGCGACACCCTCTTCCCAACAGGTCCGTGCTTTTCCGGGAGATGTGCTGCCACCAAGCCTACTACCTCTATCTCGGGTATTCCATGGGCGGAGAGGGAAATACCGGGTTTTGTTATATTGTGATTGAACTCCCTTATTGCTACCGCATCCTTCAAATTTTTCACATGATCCGGATCTAAGAGAATAGAGACAGTAGTCTTTTCCGTTTCTTCAACAGATTGATCTTTAGGCATAGTCATATCATCCAGTACATCCTGATAACCTCCCGTTTTCAACCAGGCATAGGCGCTTGTCAAGGGTAGCTTGTACCGATTGGGGATCCTTTTGTATTTTTGGGACAACGACACGGACTGCTTCTGTACAGGGTATTCCCCATAGCTGCATGATGGACAAGCTTTGTTTCAGATAGTCGATAAAGCCCTCCTCTGTCTTAGGAAGATATTCAAACTGTTGTGGAATCCACATTCGGTCCATCAACCACAGGTAGTAGTTCCCAACGACACATCCTTGTGAAGGTTCTGCCTCCTCTAGAGCCTTTTTGAGTGTTCTGGCTATCCCACTCAAAAATATCTATATCACTGAAGCCAAGGTTCCGTAATTTCCCAATCACCGCTTCAAGCAGCATCGTTGTGGTTATAAAATCTTTGGCCCAATGGGTGGTTTGTAATTGATATTTGTTAGAAGCCAAAAACTGAATGCTCCCTAGGACGGACTCGAGATCCAAATCCCGGGTTGGGTTTATGTTCAGAAGAACCTCGGAAAGGTCCCGGACCCTACTCTGGAAAATGCGTCCACAGTGTTTGGGTACGTCCGATAAACCGACTTCAACACAAGATATTACGCTGTCTATACTGCCAAGGGGATTTTTGTGGTAGAGTGAAGATAGGTCATTAGTTCTAATACCTGCTTTTCCATAGGAATCTGGACGTTCTCTATGGAGCATTATAGCAGAAGAGGGGCTAATGACCTAATTTTTTTGTTGTTTTCTTAATAACTATCAAATTAGGGGACTATGATCCTTAATTTTACAGTTATTCAGATAGGTGCCCTCTAGCAAGCATCTTATTCGTTTTCTAATACGTCACCGCCCACCCGATTCCTATAAAAAAATTCATGCTAAAGAGTCGTCGTTCATCTACCCGCTATGAACAGCGGAGACCCTCTTGTGTCCTTCGCAAATAGGAGCTGGTAGAACGATACAGGTATCGCTGGGGTACGAGTTTATATCTTCCTCTCCCTCTACCTATAAAATAATAAAATTTTTTATTTTTATGAGGTAGCATATCATAAAGATGAGCGAAAAAGGACAGGAATTTATCACCATTTTTGACAAATCAGGATCAGGGTTGAGTATTTAGTAAATACGTTAAGAAAAGGGAGGATAGGGGCTCGGGCCCAAATGTATTTTTATTATTTTAATATAATAAAAATATCGTAAATACGAATCTGTGAAGAGGGTCCCGGGGATGATTAGGAAATCCTTCCCGAAAACCTTGTTCATAAATTCACTACTCACAATGGGATACTGCCATCACCTTTATGATCCTGGCTAGGTCTTCAGCTGGAATTTATGGGGGGGTGTCTGGTTTTGTACGGGAGTTCCCCCAGGGGTTTCGTGGAAATTTTTTTAGGATTTCATAATGTTAGAAATGAGGTTTTTGGATTTATATTCATAAAATTAATTATTTTAGTAAATATAAAAACGAAAATCTTTACCTATTAAAATCTATCTGGGTGGTATGGTGCATGATGCATTGGGATAGCTGGTTAGGCCTACCATTATTCCTACCATGATTTGGATTGAAGTAGTTTGAATATTTCAGCTGGGTTCGTTTGTGTTTATCGATGTACCCTCATTACCCTTACATGATTCACCACCCATTTCCTGGATTTCTGAATTGATGGTTGGATTGAAATCTAGAAATACTGAATTTGTTTGGACCATAGTCATTCAGGAACCTAAATGGTAAACGACGCCAGTCCTACCCGACGCGGGTGGACCGGTTGTGATGTCGGGGTTTACTTGAAATTTACTTTTGAGAAAATATTTTGGTAAAGAAAATAAATTTGAATGTAATGTTCGTGTGAGAAAAGTTTTTAGATCATGGGAGCGTGGTGTTTTTACGTTGATGTTGGTTTCATTGAGCCAAATGGTAAGTCGTTAAGCGAGTTTTACAATGGTGGTGATGATTAATATAATGCCAACGGGACTAATACCATAGTTAATGGCGCAAAGTTTACTTGTTTCGGAATCCGAATTCACTATGAAGGAATTTGAAATTGCTGCCATATCTGTTGTTGCAGAATAGAAAATACTCTGTGGTAGAAGGTTTCCATTCAATTGGAAGGCAAACGACATGAGTTGGTTTTCGGGGGAGGTTGCGCTAATGTACACGTTCACTAGGTATTGTTGACAAGGGGCTAGTAGGATGCACGGGGGACATAGACAAATGGCATTGCAATTGACAATGTCCGTTGTATTTATAGGGATGATAGTATTTACAGGTACAATGACGCAGGGGTTTTCAAATAGGGACCGAAAGGTTCCGTTGTTGGCCGTTTGTAAGGGTCCGGCGGGCCCTGTAGCTCCTTGTGGTCCCATGGGTCCAGTGGGGCCTCTGGCGCCCGTGGGTCCCGAAATCCCTGTTCCTGGGGGTCCCGTTGGTCCTGTGGATCCCGTGCTCCCCTTAGTTCCCGCAGGACCTGCGGGTCCCGTTGGTCCTGTAGATCCTGGTGTACCTGGCGTACCGGGTGCACCTGGTGCGCCAGGTGCACCCGGGGGACCTGTTGGCCCCGGAGGACCTGGTGTACCTGGGGGACCACATGGCGGCCCCGGGGGTCCGGTAGGACCTGGCGGTCCCTGCAAAACCTGTGCATTGAGGGCGGTACTCAACTTGGAATCTAGGATCAGTTCCTGACGTAGCAGACTTTCCATTGTATCGAGGATGCTGTGGTTGACACTAAGGATATCAGAAATTGTGGCAGCTGGGCATTTGCCGGTTTGTCCTTTGAGTGTACCTAATAGAAATTGGAGTTTTTCACCTTCGGCATTGATAATATGAGATAGACCCAATTCTTCCATGGCTATAGATGCAACGATAAGATTGATGACGTCATTACGTGTCAACGGGGTAATGGAAGGTAGGGAAGGTAAACTCATGAGAAGCACTCCTTAATGGAATAATCCTAAAATTCATACTCTGAGACAGGTGCGTTGCGTTCGTTGTCTTTGCATAGTCTTTCAGGTGTATTCCCTATCCCTAGTTTGGGTGGGATTTTTGCCTATGCTCATGGTTTTGTAGGATAGGTATGATCAGCAAATCCCTTTACAGAAAACTATGCAGTCTATAGTTGTGCAACGAACCCGATACATTTCGTTACGCTGATGATAATGTGACCGGTAAACTGGTTTTCTGTTGGTTGATGTGATTATAGAGAGTTGGTCTTTTCTTCTTTTTCGGGGATATTTTTCGGGATCCCACGATCAGTAATTCATTTTAGGTGCCCACGGCTTTTCACGTTGCAATGGCCCTGTTTTCCTGTTTCGCGACAGGAAAATCGTGGGCTTTTTTTGTTCATTAAGAATGCCCTGATGGGTGATTACACCGGTATCTTATGTCCCTATTGGGTTATAAATTGTGTGTATGCCTATGGAAAGAAAAATAGGCTCTTGTTTACTGATCTTGCGAATTTGTGTAGGTTACTGGTGATCGGAAGCTGAATGGGGGATGGCGTGGAATGAATCCATTTTTTTAAATTTAAATCATTTATCATTTAATTTTTTGTTTTTTAATAAAAATTACCAACATCTTTTGTGCATAATAATATACTGTCTAGATTAATATTACACTTTTTATGTAGATCCAATGACACATCATGGTTTCTTATCGCAGGGACCCTTGTGTTTGATTGTAGTTATTCGTGGGATGATTCCTTTTGGGAACGGTGAATGGTATAGGGAACTCCCCAATACAGTGTTGCCCCCATTCCTAACAGTATTCCAATGTTTTATTTCCTCCAGAATGAAAAATATTTTGATACATTACTCCATATTTTCCGGAATTATTTTCAAGGTCCTTTAGGCAGGATTTATGGGACATAGCGTGTCCTCTGCCCGGGCAGGGTAAAGCTGAGGGTGGAGCGGCACCCCAATGGATTTATAGTTATCTTCGGTTCACAGTGTGGTCGGACACGGGAGTGTGGTGCAGGTTGACACGGCAACGAATTGGACGGTGGATTGGACTTCTTCTCGTGATCTGCCTGCTTGGCATTGGCACCAGTGGAACATTCCAAGATTTCATCGGCCTACCAGCCGAATTACGGCTTTTTTTAGGACAATCCCGACAGCTACATTTTCATATTCCGGTTTCAGCCGTTGCTAGTATTACGGATCCCAGTGTTGTACAGATCAACGGATCGCACGATCAACAGGTATCCCTGGACTTATCCCAACCCGTTCGTTTGGCTCCGCGGTCTACGGGGAATACGGACCTTATCCTCAAATTGTTTGGACAGGTGCCCATCAAAAGGCTGAGTGTAAGGGTACTGCCAGCCGTTAAGGTAATTCCGGGCGGGCAATCCATCGGTGTTAAGGTATTATCAAAGGGCGTATTGGTTGTGGGTCATCATTTAGTGGCTACCAATGAAGGCTTTCCCCATTCACCGGCAGAACGAGCAGGTATCCACGTTGGTGATTATATAACTCGTGTCGCTGGGCACCAAGTGAAGAGGGTTCAGGATATTGTGGAGGCTGCGGGTAAGGCTGGCGAACAGGGTGTCCCCCTTGTGATAACTGCAGTCCATGATGGTGAGGAAAGGGAGGTTCGCGTCCAAACTGCTTTTGACCGTTATGAAAAAACGCACTGCCTAGGGCTTTATATTCGTGATTCAGCAGCGGGTGTTGGTACCCTTACCTTCTATGATCCCCAGCGAAAAGTGTATGGCGCGTTGGGGCATCGTATTGCTGATGTTGATACGGGTCAGCCCATTCGTCTTAGCGAGGGACGTATATTGGGCTCTGACGTAACCTCTATTCAACGGGGTCAGGCTGGGGAGCCTGGTCAAAAACGGGCTATTTTTCTCCAAGAGGATCAAATTATTGGTAATGTTAGGAAGAATACTTCCTTTGGGATCTTCGGGGACATGAGGTCTGCTCCACCCGGTACCTCCGAATGGAATTATCCCATGCCTGTTGCCCTTCCTGAACAGGTGGAGGAAGGATCTGCGAAGATTTTAACGGTTGTTGAGGGACAAAAAGTAGAGGCCTTTTCTATTAATATTGAGCATGTAGCTTCCCAGCATTCCCCGGCCATGAAGGGTATGGTAATCAAGGTTACAGATCCACGCTTGCTCGAGAAAACAGGTGGAATTGTTCAGGGGATGAGTGGTAGCCCCATCATTCAGAAGGGTCGGCTTGTGGGGGCGGTAACCCATGTTTTTGTGCAGGATCCTGTTTCAGGTTACGGAACTTTTTTGGAGTGGATGTTGCAGGAGGCGGGTTTGGTAGCCAATGGAGAAACAAAGGAACAACCGGCAGTGGGTCCCCTTACGGTACCTGCCATCGGTTGTTCGTTATTCTCCCGTAGTGATGTGGAGACCCCCTGTACGTGATTTTAGATTCCTGGGGGAATGGGTGCCCGGTTTTGTATTTTCCATTGATGTCGAGTGAGTTCGGTTCTCCCAGTCAATCCTTCCACAGAATCACACGCAATACTCTTGCATTATGCTGCTTTTGTGGTCCCATCCTACCCCAGAGCGTTCAATTGATGCCTATGGGTGGAACATTCCCTTTTTTCGGACCCTCCTCCAAGGCCAAAACATTGTGATCAGGGTCGCGTGGAGCTTTTTTTAGATGTGGGGGTAAAAGGATCCGTAGTAATCAATCCAATCCCCCAATCTTAGATTGGATCGTTCCCCTCGTGTTTTTGTGTGGGTTTTCTATATGGCTTCAAACGTCCCCTTTTTTCTGCTGGACAATTTTTTTCCTTTCTCTTTGGCCAATGGTTGGATTGTAAAACTAGGAACCTTTCCCTTTCATACGGGTTATGAATTGGCGTGGGCTAAATGTAAACCTCAAGGAATCAGAGTGGATTCCCTTTACAGTGGAGTGATGGGTGCCTCTTTTTGTGCGTTCCCCCGATCCAAGACTCTAGGGGGGAGTTATTCCAGTAGGTTGATTTGATGGGGTTTTTTGATAGGTAATGGAAAAAATAACCTGATCATAGAATTTTTATGGGGGTACCATTCTATTATCAGGTTATTTCCTTTTTTTACGGAAAATAATATAATATTTTATTATTTTCCTAATTTTTTATTATATTTCCACAATGGAGATGCTTTGCAATGAGGCGGATCCTCCTACTGCAAAGGAGAGAATGCCAGGGTTCGGAGATGATGGTACAGAGAAGGCTACAGCGTTGACCAGATTTCCCACATTTGTAGACGTTACACTGTTCAATACAGTTCTATTGGGCGATACACCTGTACTATCATCGGAGCTGAACTCAATGGAACAATCTGATAAGAGGAATCTGTTGCGATATCGATAGTAGACGAGGGAATTGAGAGTGAGAGGGAAGATCCTCTGATGGCATCAATGGAACACAATTGCGGGGCCTGGTTCTTCAGGCAAGGGGCCCAAACTGGCTTATAGAAAGCCGCTTCTTGTAAAGTCCCCCTTTGTTTCCGTCGTTTCAATGGGTCCTGCGGGGTTGGTTGGTTTTGTTGGATAAGGGGGCCAAGGTGGGCAGTGACAACGTGGGCATTCGGGAACAGCAGCTCAAAACACGCGCAGCACAAACGGGACGGCAACAGTTGCTGATGGAAGAAAAGGAGCACCGTCGATTATGGTGACGATGACCATGGTGACGATGACCGCAAGGAGAGCAAGACATTTATAACACCCCTTTGTTGTTTTTTGTGAGCCCCTGTTCTTATGGTGGGGATCTGGAATCATAAATTGTTGGGTGAATGAGTGGCCTATGGGGAATATCGGTGGTTGTTCTGGGGTAAAATCCCCTTTTTCTTTTCCGTGTGATTCAATCGGGTTTCGGGTATGAATTACTGTTGTAGGAAAGGAAGTTAATTCAGGATTCAGAACTTTTGGCGTAGAAAGGACAATGGCGTCGATGGTGGGGGAGGTACGGTAATAGAGGATCCCCCTGGTCCGATTGGTTCTGTTGGGCTGAGGGGCTGGGGCGGGTAGCAACCATAGCACTTCTTAACGGGTATCCGGGAACAGCAGCTTAAAACGCGGGTGGTACAAACGGGACGGCAACAGTTGCTGATGGAAGAAAAGGAGCACCGTCGACTATGGTGATGATGACCATGGTGACGATGACCGCAAGAAGAGCAAGACATTTTTGGACACTCCTCTGTTGTTTTTTGTGGGCCCCTATTTTTTACGGTGGGGATCCGTGTGTCGTGTTCTATGAGGG
The DNA here is from genome assembly GCF_900538055.1 of Pasteuria penetrans. Classification (NCBI taxonomy): domain Bacteria; kingdom Bacillati; phylum Bacillota; class Bacilli; order Caryophanales; family Pasteuriaceae; genus Pasteuria; species Pasteuria penetrans. The sequence continues at coordinate 1,685,668 of NZ_UZAC03000001.1, read as the reverse complement.
ATGGGTGAGGATCCCCCGGAATCGGCAGGTGGTATGCAGATTTCAAACCGCCCAGATCTGCTGTTGTAAAGAGCAATGGTGGTGAGCGTACCGGGAAAAGGCAGGAGAAAGATTCCTGAAAGGTGTGAATCAGGGAGATTAGTAAAATGAACCATTTTAGGAAAGCATCGAAAGACACAGTCGATGTCGAAACAAGGGTATCGGATCTTATCTTTGGAACGAAGCCATGGGGGGTGAACTACCTATTGTCTTGGCGGTATCTGGTGCACAGATGGAATGAACCTGATGTAGGACGAGAAACTGTTGCAGGGATACCTGGCCTCAACCAGGGTTAAAGGGCTAATAAGGGGTATATCGGGGCTTCCCGTGAACAGAGTCGGATCAACTCGTAGTAGTGAAGAAGCTCTTGTAATAGGGGTGGAGCGAAGGGGAGTTGAATGGTCTGCCTGGACCAGCCAACATACAATCCGAAGCAAGGAGATGATCGTGAGTTAGACCTGATGGGTCCAACTGGATGTACAGTCTGAGATAAGGAGATGATCGCAAGTTGGACCAGGCAACATTGATTGGATCGAAACCTGGATAGAACACAGCAGAGGAAGGTACGGAGAACGTAACATCAGACTGGGGTTCTAAATGGACAAAATTCTATGGGACCCTTTCCCCCTCCCCGTCATTCAATTTGATGATGGGAAAGGTATGAGGGATGTCATAGAGAGTTCCCTATTAGGTATGGATAAGCGTAATCAGGGGGCTTGATGGTGCGGCCCTTAGCAGAGAATCCGAGACTAAGCCCATGAAAGATCTTACCTGCAAGGTACTACTGTTATATATTATATATATTAAAAATAATTAGTAATTTAATATCGATTTTCTATTATATTTTGTTTTTAGTATGATTGAATGTATTTAAATATTATTTTTAATATTTTTTTATGTACGTTAGAAAGATTATTTTCCATTTTGAATTCTGGATCACGGTTTTCTCGATTTTTGGTTCGCCAGGTCATTGTTTTGTTGGTTAAGGTTAACACCTCCCATCTGTCAAGACATTATGTCTATGGTAGAAAGAACATGGACCTTTCGGTGCTCTTTTCGCAACGAGAGAAGTCAACGGACGGGTTGTTCACTCTATCTCCACTGAATCCCTCTCTATCCATGATTTTTCCTTCTGGATACTAATCCTTTTTAGGATCATATGGTATTGTGGATACGGTTGCTCTTATGCTTTTCTTCCTTGGTTTTGTTTTTTCGTGACGATCAATACTTCTCCCGAGGTAGGGGAATGGGCTGTCTATTTTTTACCTTTTTTACATTCATAGTAATTCTTCGTTCAGAGCGAATGTCTATAGAACTGTGATGCGGGGTTTATTCATATGGAATACCTATAAAAAAACATGAACGAACATGTTAATATATAATTTATATATTATAATTTAATAATAATTAATGTATGTAATTTTATATGTATTTTGTAAAAATATTAGTTGTATTCAGGATAAGAACTATATTTTTGCTCCATCGATTTGAGGGGAATTCCCTTTTGGGAATTCCCCTCGTATATGTCTGAATGGAATTCTTAATGAAGGAATGGTTCAACCATGTTTGTTCCTCTGGTTTGGGGGGATTTGCGGGGGTGTCCTCCCATACCATGGTGTGGTGATCCTGATTATGGTTCAACTAATGGCAAATAGGACAAGTCGGATTCCATTAATTATTGCTGGGGTATTCGCTGTATTGACGATTTGCAATTTACCAATACCAGATGGGGGGGTAGAGAAGATTGCTGGTGCTGTTACTGTATCTGCTCCAGATATGGAAGCCCCAGGGATTTCATTACCGTTTAGGTAGTAGGAAAAGTTTGCACCCTCTAGGGGAAAACCGGATACAAATACGGCGTGGTAAATTCGGTCGGGGGCCAAGGGTATGTCATCAGTGGGCGTTGTGATCTTGGTAAAAATCCCGTTGGATAGGGTGATATTGGTAAAAGTGACGGGTTCGCCGCCTCCTATGGTCACGCTTAGGTTGAGGTTTTCTATACTGATGTTGTTGTTGGTATAGCCGGGTATGCCTGGACGCCCCGCAGGTCCTGCCGGTCCATCGGATCCTGGAGGTCCCATGGGACCTGGATCGCCATCGGGTCCCATGGGACCTTGTTGTGGTAAGACGGTAGATCCCAATGGCTTTGTTGTGTCCATACTGTGGGCGTTTTTAGGTGGAGGTAGCATTTCTATCATCCTTTTGTTTTAGGTAGTGTCGGTAGTTGCATATTTTTGACATTGGGTGCCCTCATTGGATATGGATCATTTAGAAATGAACTCATTTATGGTTGGATCCCATATTGCTCTAACATAGGGCAATAACAGGTGGGTTCCTTTTACAAATGAAGGATGTTTTTAGAGAATTTGGTATAGTGTGGGTGGTAGACTCGTAAGGGGGATTTTGGATTCAGCTCCATTTATTCTATGCCAAGTATTTCTATCCAAGCCTAAAAATCATTAGGCGAATACCATTGAGAATGGTTTCGTTTTCCATGGTGTTGACTACTTGTAGTTTGCTCATATACCCCGGGGGGGTAGAAAAGAGGGCGGGAACAGTTACCGCATTGGACGCGTAGATAGCTGCGCCATCGATTTCCTTATCATTCAGAAAGAGGGAAAAAGAGGCACCTGTAGGTGGGAAGCCTGCAAGGAAGGAGACATAGTATGTTCCTTCAGGTTCTAATTGCACATCGGAGGAGGGGGGGGTGATTTTGATGGAGTTTCCATTGGATATGGTGACGTTGTTGAACACAACGGGCTGGTTTTCTTTAATGGTGGTTCCCACGGAGAGATTCTCTGTACTGAGGTTGTTGTTACTAGGGGCCGGTCCTCCCGATCGTCCTGCGGGCCCGGCAGGTCCCTGTTTACCAGAGGGTCCAGGGGGTCCAAGGGGTCCCTGGGGTCCTTTTTCCCCGGGAGGGCCTATGAGAACTGTATTTTCAGACGAGTTTGACATAATATCAGTATCCCCTTATCGTTTAATTTTTCTGGCTGGAAGTTACTGAGATGGGGCTTGTTGTACAAATTCGGGGTTCATAATGTGTGGGATTATGGCGCTACCCAGTGGGAAATTCCTGTGGGGTAGTCAGGAATCTTTAAATTTTAAACTCAGAAATGGAGTGAATCTGGGGGTAGTATGAACCGAAAAAACTATGCACTTATGAACACAACGAACCGATGTAGGTATAGGAGTGCGGTGAAAGGGAAAATGTCTCAAGGAAGGCCCCCCCTTCTTTTCTCTAACTGCTTACTATGAACGTATTTAGATCATCGGTAGTAGCTAGGATGAATTGGACTAGGGGTTGGTTCCGGGGGGCCCTCCTTCTTCTTCCTTGTATCTAGCTTGGTACATGCACCCGAAACAGGAGGACAGTCTATGAAGGGGACTACCTACTGTGTTCCGTTCGGGGATGGATGATCTTTGGGTAATAATGAAACTTCGTGGGGATAGGGGGATTGAATTGCTTAGCCTGGTCCAACCAACGGACAATCGGAAAAGCGAGGGATGATCGTGACTGAATCGAGCGTCAATCTGGATCGAAACCCGGCAAGGGAGGCGATGGGATCGGATGGAACGGGACATTCATTGTTGGGTCTGGGTCCATAATGGAAGGAAATCTGTCTTCTGACCCGGTGTTCTATGGGTGGGGTGGGGATCCTGAAGTCAGGTGGGGAGGAAAGATTTCCTCCTGTCCAGTTCCGTTCTCGATCTTTACACTGTTCATGGGAATTGTTCTGGAATGTAGTGGATCGGGATTTGGAAATGTTACTGGAACTATGTTTGGGGGACTATTATCGACGTCTAGGGGGGTTTATTGAGTTCCTTCCTGGCCAAATGGACGGTATAGTCCCTCATTTTTACCTTCACCCCACTATGGGGATGGCGACTAGTAGATAGGGTTTGGGGGACCAGACATGAAAATAAATATAGTGACCTCATAAATTCCTTAGGAAAAGCTTTGCGCGGGTGCGATGACGATGTTTTGTCCTGGCAGATTAGCACCGGAGGTGACACAAACGCTAGGATGGGCAGTGAGGGTTGCATAACACGGGGATAGTATGTGTAGTAGCTCTGCAGGGGGTTCGTCCAGGGGACCCATCCGTTCGCCCGTCTTGTGGTATCCTTATCTAAAGGATGGGATGGTGTGTGTGCCAAGCCAGGTGTCGGGAGGGATGGGGAAGGGACCTCGGGGTCCGATCGATGGATGATGGGTTCTGAACTGTCCCCTAGCGCGTCCGATGTCAACAGAATGAGGCGTGAGTGGGTTTGGTTAGTGGGGGATTAGCGTGAATGAACTGGATGATGATGCATCGAAGATGCATCGAAAAGCTGAGTTTAGGTCAAGACCAGAAGGGTATGGCCATCGATTCTAAATCTATCCTAGGGTTAAGGGGGACCGATTCACTGTTCTGGCAGCGTGCTACGTATAGCAGAATAGGCTCAACACAGGCTTTTCTGTGAAACCTGGGGGGCCCTGTCGCATGGGGTTCCTAGCTATCACCGGATATGAGGGGGCCAGGGGTAATGGTCTGGTGGGTTCTCGTGCACAGACCCGGACAGTCCATAGTAGTCCCACATAAGTAGTAGGGAGGCTTCTGTAATGGAAGAAGTGGGGTAAGGGAACCGATTCACTGCAACAATCCCCATAATCGAAGTGTGGTCTGAAGATTGGGATGATGGGATGGAAAGAGTTGGATAGCGTGTGAGTGTTTTGGTTCCGGTTCTGTAAGGGGCGGCTCGGTTGAAATACCGGGTCTGCTTGGCGGATTGGATTATGGTCCCGGCATGGGGGAGGTCATAGTTGGGAGTAGGTTATGCGGGCAGGCCGTGGGAAGTGATTCTCGGCATCTGCAAAAACCCGGACGAAAATTTGTTGCATGTTGTTGTTGACATATGGGATCCGGATGGAATACAATAAAGGGGTAGGGTTGCTGTTGACCTTAGCGGGTTTGATAGCGCATTGCCTTTGTGAGTGGGTGTGTTCCTTGACAACCGAAGAGTGATAGCATTGAGTGCCTAGAGTGTAGTGCGCACCGTTCGTTATGGATGGATTGCGCAAAGAAGGGCGTATGCGTCCTTTTGTTTTATTTTTACGAAGAGTTTGATCCTGGCTCAGGACGAACGCTGGCGGCGTGCCTACTACATGCAAGTCGAGCGCGCCCCTTCGGGGGCGAGCGGCGGACGGGTGAGTAACACGTGGATAACCTGTCCAGAAGCCGGGGATTACCCCTGGAAACGGGGGTCAATACCGGATACGCCTTCCGGATCGCATGGTACGGAAGGGAAAGGTACCTTCGGGTGCCGCTTTTGGGTGGATCCGCGGCGCATTAGCTAGTTGGTGAGGTAAGGGCTCACCAAGGCGACGATGCGTAGCCGGCTTGGGAGAGCGGACGGCCACACTGGGACTGAGACACGGCCCAGACTCCTACGGGAGGCAGCAGTAGGGAATTTTCCGCAATGGGCGAAAGCCTGACGGAGCGACGCCGCGTGGGTGAAGACGGCCTTCGGGTTGTAAAGCCCTGTTCATCGGGAAGAAGAAATGACGGTACCGGTGAAGAAAGCCCCGGCTAACTACGTGCCAGCAGCCGCGGTAATACGTAGGGGGCGAGCGTTGTCCGGGATGATTGGGCGTAAAGGGCGTGTAGGCGGATGTATAGGTCGGGCGTGAAAGGCACGGGCTCAACCCGTGTAAGCGTTCGAAACGGTGCATCTTGAGTGCGGTAGAGGGAAGCGGAATTTCTGGTGTAGCGGTGGAATGCGTAGATATCAGAAGGAACACCGGTGGCGAAGGCGGCTTCCTGGACTGTTACTGACGCTGAGGCGCGAAGGCGTGGGGAGCAAACAGGATTAGATACCCTGGTAGTCCACGCGGTAAACGATGAGTGCTAGGTGTAGGGATGCTCAGCATCTTTGTGCCGAAGGAAACCCATTAAGCACTCCGCCTGGGGAGTACGGTCGCAAGGCTGAAACTCAAAGGAATTGACGGGGGCCCGCACAAGCGGTGGAGCATGTGGTTTAATTCGATGCAACGCGAAGAACCTTACCAAGGCTTGACATCCCGATGAAAGGCCTCGAAAGAGTGCCGTGCCCCCTTCGGGGGGAGCATTGGTGACAGGTGGTGCATGGTTGTCGTCAGCTCGTGTCGTGAGATGTTGGGTTCAGTCCCGCAACGAGCGCAACCCTTATCTCCGGTTGCCAGCACGTAAGGGTGGGCACTTTGGAGAGACAGCCGGCGAAAGCCGGAGGAAGGCGGGGATGACGTCAAATCATCATGCCCCTTATGTCTTGGGCTACACACGTGCTACAATGGCCGTTACAGAGGGAGGCGAAGTCGCGAGACGGAGCGAATCCCAGAAAAGCGGTCTCAGTTCGGATCGCAGGCTGCAACTCGCCTGCGTGAAGTAGGAATCGCTAGTAATCGCGGATCAGCATGCCGCGGTGAATACGTTCCCGGGCCTTGTACACACCGCCCGTCACACCACGGGAGTGGGTCACACCCGAAGTCGGTGAGGGAACCTGGTTCGCCAGGACCCAGCCGCCGAAGGTGGGGCTCGCGACTGGGGTGAAGTCGTAACAAGGTATCCCTACCGGAAGGTGGGGATGGATCACCTCCTTTCTGGAGTTTTATCAGGCACTCTGCGCACAGATGTGATTCACTCTTCGGTTGTGAAGGAATACCCTAGCGGGGGGTGGGGAGTATTTTCCTGTTCCCCCTTTGGTAGACTTCAATGTGGTATTTTTAGTGTCGTATTTATGTAGTATATGGGGCCATAGCTCAGCTGGGAGAGCGCCTGCCTTGCACGCAGGAGGTCAGCGGTTCGATCCCGCTTGGCTCCACCATGCGTACCTTGCCAACTACATTATGGATGAAAGAGCGTAGAGCTGTTCTCGTTTGGTTGGGTCAAACGAAGAAGGGCACACGGTGGAGGCCTAGGAGCCAAGTGCCGATGAAGGACGGGGCAAGCGCCGATATGCCACGGGGAGCTGCAGGCAAGCTGGGATCCGTGGATTTCCGAATGGGGAAACCCGCCTGTGTGGAGCACAGGTATCCGCAGGCTGAAGTGAGTAGGCCCGCGGAGGGTAATCAGGGGAAGTGAAACATCTCAGTACCCTGAAGAAGAGAAAACAAAAAGTGATTTCCTGAGTAGAGGCGATCGAAAGGGAAGTAGCCCAAACCGGCGGCTTTGCCGTTCGGGGTTGTAGGACGTATCCATGAGGCGTTTGGAATTCTGTAGGCGAAGTGATCTGGGATGGTCTGCCAGAGACGGTGAGAGCCCGGTAGCCGAAACGGAATAGGAAATGCTGGGGTACGGTCCTGAGTACGGCGGGACACGAGGAACCCCGTCGGAATCTGGGAGGACCACCTTCCAAGGCTAAATACACTTGGCTACCGATAGTGAAGAGTACCGTGAGGGAAAGGTGAAAAGCACCCCGGAACGGGGAGTGAAAGAGTACCTGAAACCGTGTGCTTGACAGTCGGTCGGAGCTTGGGGTTGTAATGCCCGCGAGTGACGGCGTGCTTTTTGAAGAAAGAGCCGGCGAGTGTAAGTGATGTGCGAGGTTAAGGTCTTATGGGGACCGGAGCCGAAGCGAAAGCGAGTCTACCAGGGCGCGAGTACGTCGTTTACGACCCGAAGCCGGGTGAGCTACCCATGTCCAGGATGAAGTGGCGGTAAGACGCCATGGAGGTCCGAACCCAAGGGTGTTGCAAAACCCTGGGATGAGGTGTGGGTAGGGGTGAAAAGCCTATCGAACCCGGTGATAGCTGGTTCTCCCCGAAATGGCTTTAGGGTCAGCCTGTAACGATAGCTGGCTAGGAGGTAGGGCTCTGGATGTGCAAGGGGCCCTCGCGGGTTACCGAGTGCAACTAAACTGCGAATGCCTAGGCAGAAAGTTATGGAGTGAGACCATGTGCTCTAAGGTTCATGGTCGAGAGGGAAACAGCCCGGACCATCAGCTAAGGTCCCAAAGTGATCGCTAAGTGGGAAAGGAAGTAGGTCCGCAAAGACAGCCAGGATGTTGGCTTAGAAGCAGCCACCATGGAAGGAGTGCGTAATAGCTCACTGGTCGAGTGGGCCTGCGCCGAAAATGTAGCGGGGCTAAGCGATCCACCGAAGCTATGGATAGTGCCATGGGTACTATGGTAGGGGAGCGTCCTGTGTGCAGAGAATCGGAACCGGAAGGTTTCGTGGAGTGCACAGGAGTGAGAATGCTGGCATGAGTAGCAAAAGAGGGGTTCAAAATCCCTTCCACCGAAAGCCTAAGGGTTCCTGGGGAAGGTTTAGCCACCCAGGGTTAGTCGGGGCCTAAGCCGAGGCGTAAAGCGTAGGCGATGGATAACAGGTGTATAATATTCCTGTACCGGCCACACGCGTTTGTACGAAGAGGGGACGCAGGTGGGATTGTGTCGCATTCTGTTGGAGATAGAGTGTGGAATCGGCGAGCTAGTGCGGGTAGGGAAATCCGCTCGCACGTTGGATGTGAGCCGTGATCCCAACTAGGGGGAGGTTCCCTAGGAGGGCGCATTGTCGTACTGCCAAGAAAAGCCTCTAGGAGTGTGTGGGCGCCCGTACCGTAAACCGACACAGGTGGGCGAGGAGAGAATCCACAGGTGAACGAGATAACGCTCGTTAAGGAACTCGGCAACTTAGCCCCGTAACTTCGGGAGAAGGGGTGCTCCCGTCCCCCTCACAGGGGAGGGGAGCCGCAGTGAAGAGGCCCAGGCGACTGTTTACCAAAAACACAGGTCTCTGCAAAGCCGAAAGGCGAAGTATAGGGGCTGACGCCTGCCCGGTGCTGGAAGGTTAAGGGGAAAGGTTGGCGCCTTGAACCGAAGCCCCAGTAAACGGCGGCCGTAACCGTAACGGTCCTAAGGTAGCGAAATTCCTTGTCGGGTAAATTCCGACCCGCACGAATGGCGTAACGATCTGGGCGGTGTCTCAACGAGCGACTCGGTGAAATTGCAATGTCTGTGAAGATGCAGACGACCCGCGGCTAGACGGAAAGACCCCGTGGATCTTTACTGCAGCTTGGTATCGAGCCGGTGGCGTACATGTACAGGATAGGTGGGAGTCTGTGAAGTCTGGGCGCCAGCCTGGATGGAGACAACGGTGGGATACCACCCTTGTGCGTCGCTGGTTCTCACTGATGTTCCGTGACGGGACACAGGAATGTGCCTGGTGGGCAGTTTGACTGGGGCGGTCGCCTCCCAAAAGGTAACGGAGGCGTTCGAAGGTTCCCTCGGCGCGGTTGGAAATCGTGCGTGAGAGTGCAAAGGCAGAAGGGAGCCTGACTGCGAGACGTACATGTCGAGCAGGGACGAAAGTCGGACTTAGTGATCCGGTGGTACCGCGTGGGCGGGCCATCGCGCAACGGATAAAAGTTACCCCGGGGATAACAGGCTAATTCCCCCCGAGAGTCCACATCGGCGGGGGAGTTTGGCACCTCGATGTCGGCTCATCGCATCCTGGGGCTGAAGGAGGTCCCAAGGGTTGGGCTGTTCGCCCATTAAAGCGATACGCGAGCTGGGTTCAGAACGTCGTGAGACAGTTCGGTCCCTATCTGCCGCGGGCGTAGGAGGCTTGAAGGGGTCTGTCCCTAGTACGAGAGGACCGGGATGGGTATGCCGCTGGTGTATCTGTTGCTCCGCCAGGGGCACAGCAGAATAGCTAAGCATAAAGGGAGAAGCGCTGAAGGCATCTAAGCGCGAAGCCCGCCCTAAGATGAGGCCTCCCGCCGCAGAAAAGCGGGTAAGACACCTTGTAGAATACGAGGTCGATCGGTCCGGTGTGGAAGCATCGCGAGGTGTGGAGCAGACGGATACGAATCAGTCGAGGGTTTGACCTAGTAATAGAAAATAGTCTTTGCGCTTTGTATAAAATCCATAATGTAGGATGGCAGGGTACGAGCTTGGTGACGATGGCGGAGGGGAACCACCTGTTTCCATTCCGAACACAGTCGTTAAGCCCTCCAGCGCCGATGGTACTTGGGGTGCAGACCCCTGGGAGAGTAGGACGTTGCCAAGCAGTGTTTTTACATAAGGGGGGCAATCGCGCCCCTGTCCATTGGTTTGACAGTAAGGTGAAATGGGGCGAATTACAGCCCCTTTTTTGCTTTTCTGTCCCCGGTGTTGCAAACTTATATAGGGTGTACAAGCCAATTTTATCCTGTTTCTTGTTTGATCCTGGTTGTGTTTGCCGTTTCCAAGTATAGAGGTTAGGTCAGAGATCCTTTTGTGTTTTTATGGTTTTAACTTACTCTTATTTTTCAGTATATTTAAATTTTTCTAGATATAATTGGCGGTTGAAATTTTTCCTTGGCATGCGATGTAGGATCGTATGTATGTTTAGGATATAGGATCCTAACTTATAATGATGTTTGGGGGTTGAGTTTTCATGAAGAAAGGAACTTCTTTGCTTAAAGTTTCTTTGTTGGTTGTTGCTATTTCTCCGTGCTTCGGGAACTTTGGTAGGGCTGCTGAGTTGGATTACAGCTATACTCGGGTACTCTGGGCAGGGCCAGTTCATGAGCTATCTTTTGGTATAGGGGTAAGGGAAGTAATTCGTATGCCAGGTCGTAATATTGGAGTACAGGGGCGAATCTTTCACGGTTACCGTGAGGGATGCGATTGCGGACCATATGAGGAATCCCCTTGAAAATGATGCGGTATTAAAGAGAAAGTTGGATTATATGGGGGTGGAAGTAGGGGCCTGGCCTTCCGGTCCATATAGCCCAAGCCTGTATGAACTGGTTCCGACGGAAGATGCTACAGAGGAAATAAGGGAAATTTTAGGGGATTCTTTTTTGTCTAACCATTTTATGAAGCATGCTATTGTGGATAAGCAGAGCGAGGAGGAGATAGGTTTTCTACTCTCTTCCGTGGATGGTTCATCCCCCTCAAAGGCTGTTTTTGTTAAAGATGAGGATGATGGAAGCAATCTTTACGTGTTGTCCCCTTCCGATAACCGTGTTTATCGGGGAAAGGAACTTTTGCGTTCTAAGAGGGAAGTCAACGCCTGTGGCGCCGGTTTTGCGATCGTGTCCGGTGTGGGAGCTGAATTCTTATGTAGCTTGAATCCCGTGACTAGGACAGTTAATACGGTGGTAAAGAAATTGGCAAAATCTAATAAGATGTTAAGAAAATATACTTGTGGTGGTGCAGCAGGTGCGGCTGCTTATTTTATTGGTGAATGGTCGTGTGACAAAGTAAACGCATGGTTACGCCGCTTTTCTTAATAAGTATGGGGTACCAATGGTGTTTTGGTGCGAATGATGATAAGTGGGCGCAGGGTTGAAAGTCCCCAGGATTTCTGAGGGCGTGGGATCAAAGGTTCTCAACAGAGCTTCTAAATCTCCGGAAACCTATCCGATCAAATTTTTAAATTGAATATACCCATTTACTAATAAAAGTTTTTATTTTGTTCATTTATTAGTAAATAGAAAACATAAGAACTAGAGTAAGCACGTTTGGGTGACCGATCAGTATTATCTACAACTTTTGATCCTACGTCGTTATAATAGAATCCGAAATAGCTTGGAAATTGACGAGGGGAGTAAAGAATAAGAAATAATTTTATATATATAAATTAATATAACAAAAATTAATTCAAAAAAATAGCTATAGAAGTGGGACTTGATATCCTCCTTGAGAGGGGGTTTATTTAAGGTTTATGGAAAATCAGATGAAAAGATCTGGGGTCAGAAGCCCAAAATGGGTAGTTATTTGTTCATTTATAGTTATGGGATTATTATTTCAAATATTCATGATGTTTCCCATTCATTTATATAGTTGGTTTTCTGGTGGAATGACATTACATGTGTTGCTTTTATCCATTTCTTGGTTTTATCTTTCTATAAAATCAACAATTATGCCCCTTCAAAAAGGGCAAAAATATCGATGGCATGATCTTTATAATCAACTCCTACGGATGCAGATCTATAGGCAAGAATGCCGTCGTTTGTATCAAATGCAGGGATTTTCAAAATGGCGATGGTATTCTCTTCTTTGTGCAGGTCCTTTATGGATGCTCTTGTTTGTATTGATATTTATGCGTATGAACATACAAGAAAGATCCTTTTGGGTATTGGTAGTGGGAATAGTGGGTTGGGGTGTGTTTCTCCGATTGCAAATAAGGCGGGAATGTTGGTGGTGTCTTCAAGCGGGTTCTATTGACTTGGGTTTTATCAATGCGAGGATATTGCAGTCTTTGATATTATATACCATCGCTTTGTATGTTTTTCATACTTATGGGAATGGTATGCCTGGAGGAGCGCAGGCGGTATCTATGATTTTCCTTGTCTATTTTTATACATCTATTTCTGTTTTTTCTAAATGGTTGCATCTTTGTTTGGGACAACGTAGAACACCACAAAAAATGACTTTCTGGGGTTTGTTATGGGAGGAAAATTCATACGGTAGTTTTGGTGATCCGCCTCCCGGTTCTTCTCCTTCCTCCTCCGTTTCTTCAAAAGGTGGATTTGATTTATTTGATTTTTTATCTATATTCATAGTAACTATTTTATATGCATCTTTAGTATATTATTATTATTACAAGTAAGTATTGCCTATATTATAGTTTTATTATTACCATGTATTTTTATCTAATTGAATTGAGTGATGATTCGATGATTTGTATCCCTAAAGTATCATTAAGTTGGCCCAGCATTTCAGTTGAGCCTACCGCCGAACGTAACACTCTTGGTTGCGTCTGATCGCATACGTGTGTCAAGAAGTCGTTCAAGAGATGAAGGTTGCTCGGCCCTTCGTAACCGGCTGATAGGTAGCAGGTTACAAACTGCCTAGTGCTGCTGGGGTAAAGTGCCCTGGTTGTGAGCGATCTAGGAAAAGGCAGGGCATGACCCTATCAGGTGGGAATCGGGGAGATCAGCGAAAGCGAACCGTTCGAAGACGCATCGAAAAGGCTAGTTCATGTCAAAACCGATGTGGGGTCCTAACGTCGGGATGAACCGTGGGGGATGACCTATCTACTGCCCTGGTGGCATGCGGTGTATAGGCGGGATGTGTGTCAAGAAGTCGTTCAAGAGATGAAGGATGCTCGGCCCTTCGTAACCGGCTGATAGGTAGCAGGTTACAAACCGCCTAGTGCTGCTGGTGTGGAAACACCCCGGTGGTGAGCGATCTGGGAAAAGGCAGGGCATGACCCTGTCAGGTGGGAATCGGGGAGATCAGCGAAAGCGAACCAGCCGAAGACGCATCGAAAGGTATAGTCCATGTCAAAACCGATGTGGGTCCCGAACGTCGGGATGAACCGTGGGGGATGACCTATCTACTGCCCCGGTGGCATGCGGTGTTCAGGCGGGATGAACCCGATGTAGGCTCTTGATCGGAACTTGAGAGATCGTCGTACGGCGTCTGGCTGTCGCCAGATGTATAAAGACCGAGGACAAACCGAGGTCCCGTGCACGAAGTCGGATCAGCTCATAGTAGTGAGGAAGCTTCTGTAATGGAAGTGGAGCGAAGGGGCTGACTCATCCTGCGGAGGACAGTTAGAAGAGAACTTTAGCGGGAGATCCGCTGGAGGAGATCAAACGACAACTTTAGTGGAGATCCACTATAGGAGGTCACTGGAACCTCGGAGCAACATCCCCATAATCGAAGTAGGACCTAAAGGGTCTGAAGATTGGGATGGGATGAGAAGAGCCGGATGATGGGAGAGTATCATGTCCGGATCTGTGAGGGACTCGGCTGAAATGCCAGGTCTACTCGACGAACCCGATTTAGGCTCTTGATCGGAACTTGAGAGATCGTCGTACGGCGTCTGGCTCCCGCCAGATGGAAAGACCGAGGACAACTGAGGTTCCGTGCACGAAGTCGGATCAGCTCATAGTAGTGAGGAAGCTTCTGTAATGGAAGTGGAGCGAAGGGGCTGACTCATCCTGCGGAGGACAGTTAGATGAGAACTTTAGCGGGAGATCCGCTGGAGGAGATCAAACGACAACTTTAGTGGAAATCCACTGGAGGAGATCACTGGAACTTCGGAGCAACATCCCCATAATCGAAGTAGGACCCAAAGGGTCTGAAGATTGGGATGGGATGGGAAGAGCTGGATGATGCGAGAGTATCACGTCCAGTTCTGTGAGGGACTCGGCTGAAATGCCGGGTCTACTCGACAAACAAGGGCAACGACAGTACGGAGGGCCCACAACCTCCTCCCCAGAGAGGAAGGAGGGAGAAGGGATAAAGGAAGGCCATGCAACAGCGGCCATTCTGGAGCCCCTCACGGTGGGGAAGCCAGGCGCCATTATACAGTAGTGTGGCACAATGGATCAGGCCAACACAAACACAACAGCAATGAGTTGGGTAAGGAGGAAGAGGTCCGAAAAAGGGCCCCCGCGAGGCCCTGACATCAAATTTGGGATGCAACCTAGTTGGTATAGGGATTCCCGGGGGTTATGAATCCATTGCCCTGAAATTTGTGAAAACTATGCGAAGTGGTCTACGTAATCGTACTGCCGATTCTGGCGGCGGCTCACCCATCGGGATTTGAAAATTGGTGGGGGGTAGCACTAATGTTCCCACGTATTACGACGGATGAAGCCCGTCGTTATCCTGACGACTGAGCTATTTGGTTCTTCCTTGTTTTCGTTAGTGTTAGAGATGAATCGGAAATGGACGCGTGAGGGATGAGGAATGAGAACGAATTTCCTATTCAGTAGATTGATAGAAATGTGGAGAGATGTTTTCCCAATGGTTTTAAAGGTAGGACTATGAATTCTCTCTAGAGGAGGGTTAATTTAAAGGTAATGGGAAATCATATGAAAAGACCTGGGATCAGAAACTCAAAATGGGTAGTTTTTTCTTCTTTTGTAATTGCAGGATTATTTTTTCAAATTCTCATGATGTTCCCCATTCATTTATATAGTTGGTTTTCTGCTGGAATGACATTCCATGTATTGTCTTTTTCTGTTCTTTATCTTTGTTTTTCAATAAGATCAACGATTATGCCTCTTCGGGAAGGGCAAACATATCGATGGCATGATCTCTATAACCAACTCCTGAGGATGCAAACTTATAGGCAAGAATGTCGTCGTTTGTATCAAATGCAGGGCTTCTCAAAATGGCGATGGTATTTTCTTTTTTGTGCTGGTCCTTTATGGATGCTCTTGTTTATATTGATATTTATGCGTGTGAACATACAAGAAGGATCCTTTTGGGTATTAGTAGTGGGAATGGCGGGTTGGTGTGGGCTTTTTCGATTACAAATAAGGCGGGAATGTCGGTGGTGTCTTCAAGCGGGTTCTATTGATTTGAGATTTGTCAATACGAGGATATTGCAAGTTTTGACTTTATATACCATAGCTTTATATGTTTTTCATACTTATGGGAACCGTGTTCCTGTTGGGGTACAAGCGATATCTATGATTCCTTTTGTCTTTTTCTATACATCTGTTTTTGTTTTGTGGATGCATCTTTGTTTGGGACAACGTAAAACATCACAAAAAATGACTTTTTGGGATTTATTGTTAAGGGAGGAACCATACGGAAGTTTTGGTGAATTGCTCCCTGTTCCCTCCTTCCCATCCCTATCTGTTTCTCAAAAAAGGTGGTCTGCTTTATTTCGTGTATTATTTATATCTATAGTAATAGTTTTATATATATCATTAATATATTACTATTATTATAAAGAAGGATGGTTAACTTAAATATAAATATTTTTTTCATTCTTTGATCTAGAAGTAATGCTTAATTCGGATAGTGCCTGGGGACCGTGCAATTTCTTGTGGGGAATGCCCTATCTATGAATCTAGTCTCATCTTTTGGTAAAGCAATTGAGTAACATAATAACATTTTGTTATGACACTGTTCCTGTTTTTGTATCCCAGGGGTATTTGGGTCTCCGCTGTTCATAGCGGGTGGATGAACAGAGGCTTTAGGGTATGAAATTATTGCATGAATCAGGCAGGCAGTATTATGGAGTAGCATATGAAGAACGGATGGTAGGCAAACAGATCGTTTGAGTTCACCGGGCTGCCCTATAACCCTAGTTGATAGGCTCTCCCCCCTTTTCATTATGGACAACAGCAGCTGCGACTAAGTACACACCAAATCTAAGGGGTATGGTACCTCGGGAAAAGTCGCGAAAGGAGAGAACCAACAACAGACCTGTCCTATACGTTCGAGCAGCATGCACAGTGTACAAGGGGGATGGGCCCAATGGGACGCTCACTGTGCAACATAGCACCTTAGTTTGGAATGCCGAAACAAACGGGATATCCCCCTCTCCCAACTACCCATGTAGTTCTATATGTAAAAAATGATTATGAGGCCCAGGATCTAACACGGGAATATCGAGGTTTGTACTCGGTTTGGGTGCGAGGACGGTTGGATAACACAATCACTAGATTTTTGTAATTTTTATCATTCTTAATCCCGAAATATCGGCGCATGATGGACTTGACGAAACAATTTCTACCCTCTGCAACGCCATTGGTCATTCTACAGAGGTGGTAATTGGCGATATAATCCTCGCCGGATTCTAAGCTTTTTGCCGCGTTTTGAATGCCCACACACCGGGATTGTAGTCCTGCTTCAATCAGGGCACGCAGGGCGTCCCGAGCCTCCTGGATCGTATGGAACTCATTGTCATACCAATGCCCCAGTGCAGTTACAAACCCATAAGCTTTCTCCAAATGGGACCAAGAGGAAGTATACTCAAAAACCCTTTTTATGAAGGCTCTCACCTGTGAATCCATGGTTTCCCAATAACGGTTCTTCAAGGCCCCGCGGATTGCCTGCTTTATTTTTAAAAAACAATTCTTTTTCTTGTTTTTAGGCATATTTTTGTATTCTGATATTAGGTTTTCATACATATCGATAATATATGATATGCATTCATCAACATCATCCCTAGATAGCTTAGATTGTTCATACTGTTTCCGAAAACGGGAGCGGGTTTTCTCTATTTTCTCGTATTGGAGTTTGAGGTCAGGAAAGTATTTGAGTAGCTCCTGCAGTGCCAGTTCATCCTGGGGTGTAAGTTGCTTATAAAGGCTTTTTTGAAGCAAATCCAGAAGCATTTGATCAACAGAATCAACGAATTTTTTATTTTTGAAAAAGCCCGTTACCATTGGATGCAGGGCATGATCCCTTATGTTCATAACAATATGGAATCTGTCATGGATGATCACCGCATCACAATAGTTTTTTTCTATGAAATTACGATAGGACCTAGCGCGATCAATAATAACGGCAGCTGGTTTCAGCTCAAGCAATTCCGGGTGGAACTCCTTGATATTCTTTTCGAGTTCTTCTTGACTTCTCCCCTTGATCACGGCCAATACAGTCTTATGAATTGGATCATGAAAGAGGGTTACATACTCATTTCCTTTACGTACGGCGGTATCATCGATGCAAACGATACCATATGTACACAGGGCACGGAGCCGTTTCAGTTCCTGAGGGGATAACACTACACCCCTTCCTTCTCCATCGTACATAATGGTATTTTTCTGACTTGGATCCATCAGCGGGAGTTCGTCCGAACAGCGGGAGTTCGTCCGAACAGCGGGAGTTCGTCCGAACAGCGGGAGTTCGTCCGAACTATCAATTTTATCAAGATCTGTTGATTTTACTATATTTTTGTTCCATGTCTCGATAATCCAATGCAAAATCTCCTGCATCTTTTCTGGACTGACCTCCCGGTTTTTGTATCTTTTCAAGGCCTCCGCTTCTAGCTCCTGTCCTTGTTTAGGAAGGGCCCCCTCAAATAACATACCATAAGCCGTCTTCTCTGGAATCCCATGATACCCTGCGGAAGCTTTTGCTGTCGAAACGCTTGCCATATCAGCAACTGATTTTTTACATGCCTTTGTGTACGTGTTCTTAGGTTCAATTATGGAATACACATGGGTAACGTCTTTCCCGCACAACGGGCACTCCCATCTCTGTGTACGCATAATCGATAAACAAACCCAGTCATTGATGATTCCGTGTTTTATAATTCGGGGTTTATCCTGAAAACCGGCTTTGTTTACCCAGTATCCCGTTTTTACCAAGCAACACCCGCAGGCAGCACATTTTGTTTCAGGTGAGGGTTGTTTTGCGCGAGATTCAAGTATGGTCAGCGACACCCTCTCCCCAACAGGTCCGTACTTTTCTGGGAGATGTGCTGCCACCAAGCCTACCACCTTTACTTCGGGTATCCCATGAGCGGGGGGTGAAAGGACGGGTTTTGGCATATTGTGATTGAACTCCCTTATTGCTACCGCATCCTTCAAATTTTTCACATGATCCGGATCTAGAAAAATAGATACAGTAGTCTTTTCCGTTTCTTCGATAGATTGATCCTTAGGCATAGTTATACCATCCAGTACGTCCTGATAACCCTCCGTTTTCAACCAGGCATAGGCGCTTGTCAAGGGCAGATTGTATTGACTGGGGATCCTTTGTATTTTTAGGACAACGACACGGACTGCTTCTGTACAAGGTATTCCCCATAGCTGCATGAGGGACAAGCTTTGTTTCAGATAGTCGATAAAGCCCTCCTCTGTCTTAGGAAGATACCCAAACTGTTATGGAATCCACATCCGGTCCATCAACCACAGGTAGTAGTTCCCAATGACACATCCTTGTGAAGGTTCTGCCTCCTCTAGAGCCTCCTTGAGTGTTCTGGCTATCCACTCAAAAATATCTATATCATTAAAGCCAAGGTTCCGTAACTTCCCAATCACCGCTTCAAGCAATATCTTTGTGGTTATAAAATCCTTGGCCCAATAGGTGGTTTGTAATTTATTTTTGTTAGCAGACAAAAATTGAATGCTCTCTACGACAGACTCGGGATCCAAATCCTTGTTGGGGTTCATGTTCAGAAGAACCTCGGAAAGGTCCCGAACCCTACTCTGGAAAATGCGTCCACAGTGTTTGGGTACGTCCGATAAACCGACTTCAACATAAGATATTACGCTGTCTATACTGCCAAGGGGATTTGTGATAGAGTGGGGGTAGGTCATTAGCTCTAACACCTGCTTTTCCATAGGAATTTGAGGGTTCTCTATGGAGCATTATAGCAGAAGAGGGGCTAATGACCTAATTTTTTTGTTGTTTTCTTAATAACTATCAAACTAGGGGACCATGATCCTTAATTTTACAGTCATCGGATAGGTGCTCCCTAGCAAGCATCTTATTCGTTTTCTAATACGTCACCGCCCACCCGATTCCTATAAAAAAATCCATGCTAAAGAGTCGCCATTCATCTACCCGCTATGAACAGCGGAGACCCGGTATTCTGTTAGATCCCGGATGTTATTTTGATTCCCATGCCTACACAAGTAGGGTTTTTGAAAATAGGGGGGATCATTCTTCTCGTCCGGTGTATCAAATTTCGGCCACTTATTCTCCACAGCAACGTGATGTAACCGGACATATGCGGGTTGAAATCCCGTCGGATCTTCCCGAGGCTAAGGGTGAGGAAGTTTTTTTTCGACTTTATCCTAATGCTTTCCATCACAATTGGGCGGTCGATAAGGAATCACATCCTGAAAAACCGGGTTTTTTGAGCGTCCAAAACGTAAAAGTAAATGGTCAAGAGGTCTCAGCAAAATTGTGGCGAGATGAAACCGTGATGAAGGTGGATTTACCACGGCGTGCCGTGGGTACAGCGCTGACTTTGGACATGGATTACCATCTTCGTATTCCGCAGGGTGGATTGCAGCAGTTGAAGCAGAATGGGAATACAGCTCTGTTAGCTCAATGGTATCCTATGTTGGCGCGACGGGACCGTGCAATTTCTTGTGGGGAATGCCCTATCTATGAATCTAGTCTCACCTTTTCGTAAAGCAATTGAGTAACATAATAACATTTTGTTATGACACTGTTCCTGTTTTGATATCCACGGCGGATTTATCTTATATTTATAAGGTGTTTCCTTTAATCACTAATTTATTGTAAATTCAGAAAATGATGGGCTGGACAGACCGTTGCGAGATTTAGGGGTATAATGGATATTGAGATGGGCGGCGGATACCCAGTCTGATGCTGGAAGGATTGTACCACATAGGTTACCCCCAGAACTAGGCGGTGGGATTCTTGAGAAGGAATATGGTACCTCCGTTCCGTGGAAGAACTCGTCGGATGGAGGGAGTTTCCCGGGGAAAAACCGTCGTGGCGCCTTAGACGGATTTTCCCCGAAAGGTGCTAGCTAGAAATCAAGGGTATGGACATCGTCCATACAACCCTGCCCTTGTTCCGTGCATAAGAGGGGATGAAAGTCATAAGCCGTGGTGGGGAGAGGTTCTCCGTTCGAAATTTCGGACTCGTAGTCAGCAGGGATCGAAAGAAGATCCTCGACAGGCAATGGGTTGGGGTTTTCTTTTTGTTTCCCCACCCAATAGAAAGCGGTAAGCATCAATTCCTTCATCGCTACCTCAAGACCAACGAATCCACCTTTTTTGCTATTCGTTCTCTCACGAAACAAAGCATTCAGAGATTCCGTGTAGTTCGTGGACAGTATATAGGGCAGAAGTATGGGATTTTGGGTTATGGATGCCGCTTGTAAGCTCAGGGAGATTTTTTTAGGACTGAGCCTTTCCCATGCTTCGCACGTCGCCTTATTTCCAAACCGATACTTCCCTGCACACTCAGACCACCGTTCTAGTGCCTGTCCCATATCCCCAGACCGTAAGACGTAAGAAGCATCCTTAGCCATTTCCTTCTTCATACTTTTAGGAGCTGCATTCATGATGTTACGAATCGCGTGAACGTAACATCGTTGGTGAACCGTATGGTGAGGAAAATGCTTGCGTACAACTAAGGGAAAAGCCCTATGCCCATCTGTGGTAACGATACGTATATCGTTGACATTCAGGCCCCGTTCCTTTAGTTTCCCTATATGCTGATCATAGGATTCCACATTCTCATCAGGCGAGGGGGTGATCCCTATTATATCCCGCCTCCCCTCCGCCGTGATACCCGTGCTGACTGCGATCGCCTTCGAAACATAACGACCCTCCTCCCGAATGGGAACAAAGAGGGTATCCATACCTATGGCTGTATATACTGTCGTGCTCAGATCCCTTTCGAAATATTGTATAGCATCGTTGTAATAAGGTTGCAACCACTGCGAAAGCGTTTCAGGGGGCGTCCGAAGGTTGAATCCTTCCTCCAATAGTTTACTAATTTTTCGCAAGGAGAGGCCCGGAAGATAAAGACGATAAACGAAATCTTTGAGGGTATTCTTTGCACTCTGATAACGTGGTAACGAGTACGGTGAAAATTCCCATCTTGTCCTAGGAACCTCTAGATCTAGTTCCCCAAACAGTGTGCTATATCCGCGATGATAGACCCCATTCCCCTCATCCTGGGGATATTTCAGACAATGGAGGGTTCGATCTACACGCATGCGTAAGTTACATAGGTCCTCGACAACGGGTTTCCAATTCTTTGGGTCGGTTAGAGGGTCTATCTCTGGGATCCATGCGTTTTTTAACAATCCAATCAGCGCCCGCACCAAAATACTACCACCGTCGTGATGGAACATGAGGCTAGTAATATCGTCCAGGGGAAGGGAATCCTTCGTCTTTTCCTTGTGGTTCGATGGACAACACAATAATAGCAGTTTCTCAATCAGATGCCTAGATTCCTCCCACTCCTTGGGACCCCATGAGGTAATTCCCTCCTTGAGATCATCGAAAAAACGTTGAGCACGTAAGAATCGATCCCGAGTTTTTGGATCGTGCAATTGATGATATCCATCCCCTTCGGATCGTGCATTCCCTGGACCTTTATCTTTTCCGTCACGCAAAGTTATGGATGGAGAATCCCCGATCAGTGGGTTGGGTTCCGTTTCTTGGGGGGCAGGGGACGGATTCGTACTATGTAATTTCCCAATCTCACCGGCTACCGCAGACCATTTTGTGTCCTTATTCCCTGCTTCCATTGCCGTTGCCTTGTTGGCTAGGGCCAGCTTCTCGTTTGCCATTGCCATTGTCTCGTTGGCTAGGGCCAGCTTCTCGTTTGCCATTGCCATTGTCTCGTTGGCTAGGGCCAGCTTTTCGTTTGCTATTGCCATTATGGTCCTATCGGTTAGAATCAGTTTCTCATCTAGTAAGACATTATGGCTATGACAGAAGGGACACGTACTTTTCAGTGTTTTTCCACAATACGGGGAGTCAATGGACCGGTCGCCTATCTTCATCGAATTTCTAGCTATCCATGACTCTTCTTTTTGGATATTGATTTTTCCTGATAATGTTGTATTATGGGTGTGGATGCTCATGTTTTCCCTCCTCTGAGTTTATTGTTTGTTGATGATCAATATTCTATCAGAGGTAGGGGGCATGAGTCATCCCCTTTTTACATAATAACGCTTCATTCTTTTTCACTGCAGATCGTGCGATCGTGCCCTATTTGTTGATCAGATCGCTTTGTCCATGGTAATGGAACCTTGTTCCATCTTATCCGTAATGTTGACAACATTACGGATTTTTTGTTGTTTTTGTACGTACCATAAACAGGATGGATCTTACTACAACACAATGTTCGTCTTCCGCGCAAGGACCTAGTAAAAATTTTATAAAAATTCATATGAAATAAGATAAATCCGCCGTGGATATCAAAACAGGAACAGTGTCATAACAAAATGTTATTATGTTACTCAATTGCTTTACGAAAAGGTGAGACTAGATTCATAGATAGGGCATTCCCCACAAGAAATTGCACGGTCCCGGAGAAAATGACAGCATATGTTATGTTGCTACTTGTTCCAGATGTTTTCGTTTTTAGTTATCCCAAAAATAATATAAAAAAATCAAAGTAGGAGTTGTTTTAATAATATGGGAAAATTCAAAAAAATGACGAAGTCAGCTATCTACCTGATGTTATCCGGGGTCGTTGTTGCATCACTCCCAGTCCACTCTTCAACAGCGGAAGAGGGGAAAATTAAGAAGGCAGGCTTCTCTAGTGTTGGCGATTCAGAAGGGGGGATAAAATCAGGGGGTATGCTCCCTGAGGAAGTAGGAAAGCAGGTTTCTGGTGTGGGTGATTCAGGGGAGGAAGGAAAATCAGGGGGTATGCTCCCTGGGGAAGTGGGAAAGCAGGCTTCTGGTGTGGGTGATTCAGGGGAGGAAGGAAAATCAGAGGGTATGCTCCCTGGGGAAGTGGGAAAGCAGGCTCCTCTTGGTGCGGGTGATTCAGAGGAGGAAGGAAAATCGGGGGGTGTGCTTCCTGAGGAAGTAGGAAAGCAGGCTTCTGGTGTGGGTAATTCAGGGGAGGAAGGAAAATCAGGGAGTGTGCCATCCACGAACAAAGAGCGGGGATTGTTAAATGAGGCAACGCATCGCAGTAACGACTCATGGGAAGAAAAACTAACGAAATTACAACAGGAGTTGGAGGTGAAGGCGGTAACCCCTGAGGAATTACCATCGCGTTCAGTTGGTTCTTGGGAGGAAAAAGTCGGACGTGAGCCAATGTTAAAGTTAAATGAATTCCTGACTGATAAAGGGATGAAACTAAATAAGAAGAACACACGTTTGCTTCGCTTTCAGATTAAGGAAGGGGCTTCAGCAGAACTATTGAGAAAAATGCCTGGAGATGTTACTTTTGTTTCTGAAACTGAGATCGTGGATACGGGTACAGGTGAGAGGAAGGGGTTACTCTTTACCTCAATGGATTCTTCGGCGCCCCCAATGGTTGAGTTGGAGAAAGGGGGTACTGACGATTTGCACAAATACTCTAGTAAGATTAGTGGGGGACGGTTTAAGCGCTTGGGTGTTTGTGAATATGCCTGCGGCTTTACCACGGGTGCAGGCGGTTACGGGATTGGCGTTCTGGTCTCTCGGATCCATCCCGTGACGAGGCCCTTTGGTCATTTAGTTGGTGTGGGTGTAGCGGGACTTACTGGTGTAGGTAGCACTTATATTTGTGATCGATTTTGTTCGTGAATGATATCCGTAAATAACAATTGTCGAGCTGGGTTGGCTGAAATGCCAATCCAGCTCATGTAACTATAAATAAATACCGTCACATTATGTGACCCCCACTGCCCCATAGGATTTTTCCCTATTCGGGTGCCAGTCTGATGTTGTGGCCTTGCGGCGCAGTACCCCTTTTTGCTGTATCTGTCCGAGTTTCGATCTAATGTTTGGTTCATTTTACGATGATTCTCCGCAATTTGGATTGTGCGTTGGCTGCTGGATCAAGCCGGGTAATTCAAATCCCCTGCTACATCCCTATTACGGGGGTTTCATCACTATTGTGAGTTTGATATTCCTAAATGGATTTTCTCCCTAGTGTTGTGATTTACTTAAAAGCAAATGTCGAAGTAGTCGATCGTGGTGGATAGAAACTGGGAATTGAATGGGAATGGAACCGATTTTGGTCTAAGGGATTTAGGAGCAAGTATTTCTATAGTTTAGGGGGGGCGGGAATGGAGAAATGGCTGTATACTTCAATGCATGGGCCGCCGCCTAGGGATACAGATCTTTGTTACCCTATACGATTCGTTGTGGCGCGTTGGGGTTGGATTAGCTTTCTCTTTCATTTTTTACTCTTCTTCTCTGTGTCACTCTACATGGTAGAAGGGGTACAGGCGTTGCCAAAGTATGGAATGCCATTGATGATAGGTTCCATTGGTTATATATGTTTTTCTATTATGGTTATTTTTTTGTTAAAAAAGGAAATAAAAAAAGAAAAAAATAATGAATTCCTTTCCCGGGCCCAGGTAGCTGCTAGACAGATGATTCAGTGGTCCACAAACCGTAAAAATTATCGGCGTGCTATAGTACAACATAGTTTATGGAGAAGGGGGGCTTGGTACTTGGTTTCATGGGGAGGAGGGGTATGGTTTTTGGTTATGACATGTGTATCCCTATGGACCTTTCCTTCCGTATGGTTGGTGACACTAGGCACAGTAGGATGGATGGCGGCTTTACGAGGGAGAATTTGGCAAGAAGAACACTGGTTGAGGGTGCAAGGCATTCATGTGGGTTTTGTCAATAGACGGATCATTATGTGTCTATTAGGGTATTTGTTATTCCTACATTTGCTTCATTTCGTTTCTCATTTTGGCGCTGGTTCAAACCCTTCTCTTCATTCGGATATGATATTTCGCGCCGGTAGTTCTTTTTCTTGTTTTTCGCTTTACCCTGTTTTACCTTCCTGGGCTCATCTCCTCTTAGGCCAGCGCCGTGCTTTCTTTAGGCCCTTCCTTAGCATTCGTTCTACTTCTGGTTTTTTCAGGCATTTAATTTTCTCACCTCCCTGCAATTATCTAGAAATATTTGATTATTATAATAATACACAGAGGAAGAGAGTGTTACAGTCCCGTAGTGGTACCAAAAATTGCTTACTTTGGGTTATTCTCGGTGTTTTAACGTTGTTTTCACTTTGTGGTCTTATCTGTGAAATTGTTAATATCAAATTGATTCTCTTCTGATCCCCTCTCCTGACTCACCCGAGCTAAAAAATTGTCGTTTGGAATCACGAGAGGCTGTTGCATGGACACCTAGACTTAGCCAGGTGAAAGGGCTAAGACTATACCGAAGCTGCGGTTGTGAACGGAGTCGGATCGCACGCTTTGCAAAGTTGCATGGAAGATGAGGGAGGACCCCGATTGGGGTCTTGTGTCCTTTTCAGAATCGGTCTGGTAGGGGGAAGATTCTAAACCACCTTGCGCTGCTGGTGTAAGAAGCATTGGTAGTGAGTTGGTCAAGGAAAAGGCGGGGAGGCCTGTTGGGTGTGGTGGGTTGTGGAGATCAAGCGTGTGGTTTTGTGAGAGGGTTGGCTGAGATGCTAGCCTTACTGGTGGTATTCCCAAAATGGATTTGCTCCCCTAGTGGTTGTGATTTACCCGCACACTGCCAAGGTCCCATAGCCCCAATTGGAGAATCGGGATGGAGAAGGAAAGTTAGGGGGTTGTTGTCGCTAGGATAGGATCGGAGGGACGAGTTATGGACTACGAATGTGGGAATTATGACACGGAAAATGGAGATTGATCCTACTTCGTGTCACCATAGGGGCAAATGTCGAAATAGTCGACCGTGGTGGATCAGAAACTGGGAGTTGAACGGGAATGGAACCGGTTGTGGTCTAAGGTAAGGGATTGAGAAGGTAGGTATTTCTATAGTTTCAGGGGGAAAAAGGAATGGGGAAACGATTGTGGACTTCAATGATTGGGTCGCCCGGAGATAAAGATCCTTGTTACCCTATACGATTTGTTGTGGCGCGTTGGGGTTGGATTAGTTTTTTCTTTCATTTTTTACTTTTTCTTCATATGTCACTTTACATGGTAGAAAAGGGACGGATCGTGTCAAAGTATGGAACACCATTGATGTTGAGTTCCTTTTGTTATATATATTTCTCTATTATGGTGGTTCTTTGGTTGAAAAAGGAAAGAAAAAAGAATGGTGGATTCCTCCTCCAGGTAGCGGCTAGACAGATGATTCAGTGGTCCACAGCCCGAGAAAATTGTCAGCGTGCTATAGTACAACATAGTTTATGGAGAAGGGGGGGGTGGTACTTGGTTTCATGGGGAGGTGCGTTATGTTTTTTGGTTATGACATGTGTATTCCTATGGATCTTTCCTTCCGTATGGTTGTTGACACTAGGCACAATAGGATGGATGGCGGCCTTACGCGGGAGAATTTGGCAAGAGGAACACTGGTTGGGGGTGCAGGGCATCGATGTGAATTTTGTCAATAGACAAATCATTATGTGCCTATCAGGGTATTTGTCACCCCTGCATTTGTTTCATTTCGTTCCCTATTTTGTTTCTGGTATCAATCCTCTTCACTTGGATATGATACTTCAATGTATTTTTATGTATACCTGGGCTCGATTTTCCCGTGTCCTACCTTCCTGGGCCCATCTTCTTTTAGGTCAGCGCCGTGCTTTCTTGAGACCCTTCCCCAGAATTCATTCTATTTCCGATCTTTTAAAAGATTTATTTTGCGCATCTCCTTGCAATTATCTAGGAATATTCAATTATGATCATGATACGCAGGGGGGGTGTGTGTTACAGTCCCATAGCGATATCAAAAATGGCTTACTTTGGGCTATCCTCTGTGTTTCAACGCTATTGTCGCTTTGTTGTCTTACCTATGATTGGTCCATATCAAACTTTGGATTTTTCGGCACCCCCAATGGTTGAATTGGAGGAAGGGGGTACTGACGATTTTTACAAATACTCTAGTGAGATTAATGGGGGACGGTTTAGACGCGAGGGTTTTTGTGATTATGCCTGCGCCGGTGCCACGGGTGCAGGCAGTTACTGGGTTGACTATGGGGTCTCTCAGATCCATCCCGTGACGAAGCCCTTTGCTTATTACGTTGGTATGGGTGTAGGGGGACTTACTGGTGTAGGTAGCACTTATGTTTGTAATCGATTTTGTTCGTGAATGGTATCCGTAGATAACAATCGTCGGGATGGGTCGGCTGAAATGCCAATCCAGCTCATGGGATTATATATAAATACCCTTGCATTATATGACTCTTACTGCCCTATAGGATTCTTCCTTATTCGGGTGCTAGTTCGATTTAATGTTTGGGGCTCTTGGCCAAACTTCGGACCTGGGGGTTCAGTCTCAGGAGTGAGGGCTGAACCATGGTTCGATAGATCAAATGCATCGTGGTAGGTTTCTGTGTTTATATCTGCCTAGATTCGGATTCTCTCCCACTGTATTCCAAGGTATTCTTGTGGGAACACAGTGGTACATATGCGTTATTTTTATAAAATTTAAGTTTTATATGTTATAATAATTGGCAACTCACCCTCTATCAGGGGGTCTCCGCTGTTCATAGCGGGTAGATGAATGGCGACTCTTTAGCATGGATTTTTTTATAGGAATCGGGTGGGCGGTGACGTATTAGAAAACGAATAAGATGCTTGCTAGGGAGCACCTATCCGATGACTGTAAAATTAAGGATCATGGTCCCCTAGTTTGATAGTTATTAAGAAAACAACAAAAAAATTAGGTCATTAGCCCCTCTTCTGCTATAATGCTCCATAGAGAACCCTCAAATTCCTATGGAAAAGCAGGTGTTAGAGCTAATGACCTACCCCCACTCTATCACAAATCCGGCAGCATCCGGACGGGTGTGTGCATTTTTCGGAGGGGATTTTTAGTCCCACTTTTTTGCCTCTTTGGGTGACCTTTTCTTGTATTTTTTTAAGCATAATTGTCTTATTAATTTGTATAGATAGAAAATTCGTTCCTGTCTTCCAACCTCCTCTCGTCCATTCTTATTATGAATCCTATAGGGATTGGGAAAAAAGACGATTCTTACTTTACCAAATTTTCGATCTAAATCGCAAAAAACACATGATTCCATACTATTTCTGCTTTCTTCCCAATCCCTATGATTCATGCTATCCTCTGGTCCGTTGTTTCCTGCCGTTTTTGGTGATCACGGAGACGGAAGAGGGTGGATATCCGATAAGCAGCCCTGTCATCAGGATAGCAGCGAGCTTTGTTCGTAATGCGTTTTAAATTCCCGTTTAAATTCTCCAGGATGTTTGTACTCCGATTCGACTTCTGATGGGTAAGGTCGTGTCCAAGGTGGATGGTGATATCTCGCAGGCCCTTTCGCAATACTTTTACCGTTTTCGGGGCCACGTCTTTATAATCCTCG
The DNA here is from genome assembly GCF_900538055.1 of Pasteuria penetrans. Taxonomy (NCBI): domain Bacteria; kingdom Bacillati; phylum Bacillota; class Bacilli; order Caryophanales; family Pasteuriaceae; genus Pasteuria; species Pasteuria penetrans. The sequence continues at coordinate 1,657,044 of NZ_UZAC03000001.1, read as the reverse complement.
CAGATCCTCATGCCAACTGCATAGGCCGTTTCACAATCCGGGGATTCCAGAACCTCTTTGCGCATCCTATCAAAGAGTATCTCTGGGGGAAAAGAGTCCTCCTCAGCGGCATCCCGCAGGTTTCTAAAGAAATGGGCAATACATCGTTGCCAATCCGATGCGGGGTAATGGACACGAACAGCCGTTTTGAGGCCAGGGTGAGCATCGGTAACGATCAAAGGAACCGATGATAAACCCCGCGAACGGAGATTTTTGAAAACCTGGTTCCAGGTGTCCAACGTTTCAGGTGGACCGTATCCAACGTAAAGAATTTCCCATACACCGTCCCACCTACGTCCCATTACTATGTAAATGGCTATTTTTTTCCCTTTGCCCCCCCGGATCCTGAGATAAGTAGCATCGGCCTGAAGAGCGGAATACTGGTTCTGTAGGGAACGGAGATTCCACGCGTCTAGGTGGCTATCATACTGGGAAATAAGACGTTGGGAGAGGGTGGAACGGGGAATCCTCTTGCCGAAGATCCACTTTGTTTGCCCCGCGATGACCTCCAGGGACATACCGCTGATTCGAAGGGAAACGATCTTTTCCAGCAAGTAGGGATCATAACGGAAATAGGGATCGGCTAGAACGGACTGGAACTTGACGTCTCGTAATCGTGGAATGAAAAAGGTAATGGGACCCCTATGGGTATCTAAAACATGTTTTCTATATCCATTTCTGATGATTGTACAGCGTCCTCCGTTGTCTCTTTGATACTTTTTTCGCCCCAGATATTGATCTCTTTCATAGTTGGCCAACCATGTCCAAGCTTTTCCAATGGTGGAATTTCCCCAGTTTTTATCATGCAGAATAGAATGCCCGACAGTTTGAACGGCTTTCTCGTATGATAATCCTGATTTTTGCAAATATTGTACCCGCTCTAGGAGATCGTTCTCCATTTTTTTATCACAAATAGGGGCCGGTAAGGCGGTATAAGTAGTGTGGTTCATCAATCTATATCCCCCTCTATTCCATAAAATTTTCAATTTTTACGGAACAGTATAACAGAAAGATAAACAAAAAGAAAATGGAAATTAATTACCATTTTTAACGAATTAGGATGGGTCAAGTACTATAGTGACATAGGTAAAAAAGGGGGGGAAGAGCTAGAAAACCAAAATATACGTTTTATATTTTAATATAGTAAATTTATTTTATATAGTAGTCCATGGGAGAAGCACCTCAAATGGGGGGAAATCCTCCCCCAAAAGCCCTGTTCAGAAATTCACACCCCCAACGGGATGCTGCCTACAGAAAGATCTGACCGTCCCCGAAAAATCCCCCCTTATTTTCCCATTCAAGGAAGGGGATCTAATCCTTGATGAAGAAATTTCTGATAAGGAAAAATGTTTTGAGTTTAAAATAGGGCGTGTCGAGAAAAACTGTCGGAGTCTTATGGAGATATGTATAAAGGGATGGAAAGGAGATTGCCAAGAATTGGGGAACATCCTTGCCTCGTTGGCAAAACAAACTATTGAATGTTGCAATGGGCTATTATGGATACGGCATAATCAGCTTTTGTTATAGAAAATGGCTACAATGGTTTGATACGTCCTGGTGGTATCCGGCTTACCACCGTACCAGATTCCCCGGTGTCCTCTTAGCCCACATTCCTGATCCCTTCGGGGGAAGAATCTAGGGGATCCCGTAGGTGATATACGGAATTCCTGAATGTAGGTTCGATTAGATTCCGGGGGCGTCACTGTGGGTACCCCTGTTGGTCCCCCGGTTTATCAAAGTCCCATGAGTATACAAGGATCTCCGAAAACAGGTGCCACTGCCTCCCTGGGTTTCGGAATTCCCCGCGCAAGGGCCTGTACAATTTAGGCCCAGTCCTGATCCGGATACCGCAGCTGTTAGCGATTTCCCGCTGGTCTCTCCCTAGGTTCCACAAGGTCTGATACACCACCGGGGTATGATATGGGTGCCAGTGGAACTTCCCAATCCCCTGGGTCTAATGGAAGGGACGGAATCCCTAACACTGCAATGCAAGTGTGCAAGTGTTACCGGGCCTTTGGGAACCCCCAACAAGGTTTTACAGGCCTCACAAGTACACATTATGGGGATCATCATCATCTGAATCTGACACGATAGGGGCAATCCTTGTATCATATTCATAATTATAAAATAAAAATAACAATATAAATGCATTTATGAATATATATTAAATCATACCCAATGAGGCCTGAAAGGTATAGAGAAAGATAGATACAAGGGTTCGGGTTGGATTCCCAATTAACATTTTTAAAAAAATAAAACCCTTCTCCTTACTGGAGCGGGTTTTTTGACGTATGGAGGTTCCGTACAGAAAGATCTGACCGTCCCCACGGAGGGCAACACTGCTAGAGATTTGTCTAGCCCTGGTGCTGGTGCCGTTAAAAAGGTTCACAATTGTTTCCTGAGGTTCGAATAAAAATGGAAAGTGGGCTTTTGCGGATTCATAAAAATAACTACATAAACTTTTATGAAATCATACTATCTATAGAAGCTCGGTTCCCTAATTATGGTTAGGTTACCGATATTATAATAATGTTCCGAATATATAGTCAAAATAGGATATGACCCTACCTTCCTTAACGTACATTCGAAACAACTTTATATGTATTACCTGAAAAATACCCTCAAAGAAACTTGAAGACCATCTGTTATTCCTATACAATCCTCTTTATACCCACTATAAAGGGAGGTTGATAACAGATGGTCTCAGGGTATTGTACCATAGAACAGTCGAACTTGGAAGGGGTAGAGGAATGGATTGAATGCTTCGCGGATAAGTGGCGCTGGTGTTCCACCAAGGAAGAAATTAAACTTGCAACCCTTTGCGAGTATTATGAGAAACATGCTTCATGGTACAAGGAAACATATGCCGATTATCATAATACTATCGGTCAACCCTGCAAGGATATCCTTTTTACCATAATCCTGGAGTCCATTAAAGAAACCTTTGGGTGGACAGACAGGGAATTGATCGAACGTATTCCACGGGAAGGAGTGTTCTTTGAAGCTCTGGGGGGCAAAAAAGGAAAGCCCCTTATAGGTAGGAGAACATTATACGAAGGCAGAAAACGGTTGTTGGCATACGAGGAGAAAACAAAATGCAATGTTACACAGGACTCCTTTCAGCACTTCACCACCTTCCAAAAGTCAATAGTAGGTATGACATCCACCTGCCGTAGAATGGATAGCACGCTAATCAACAGCAACATAAGGAAATTGACCCGTAATGACGTGATCTATCTGGTGGCGAAAAATGTGGTTTGTATCTCGGCTGAACTCCTGATTCCCCTCCCCGCGGAGTGGGGGGTTTTTCTGGAGAAGGGGTGTAAACTAACAGACATCGATAGTCGGCAATCATTGGGCTATCAGCCTCCCCTTCCCCCAAAAAAAGGGGCAACAGCAAGGGATCATAGGACTGCAGAGCTAATTGGGGTTTGCTTGGCTGTAAGGGAACAGGTCTCCCACTATGACAACATCAGATCAACCAAGGAGTATGCATTGCTGGAAAGGGTGATCTGGGAACAAACTGAGGAGGATGAACAAGGAAATCTCAGGATGCTCTCCAAGGTGCGTTCTGGTAGTCTACAAAGCCCTTATGATCCTGATGCTCAGTACAGGAAGAAGAACAAACAGGAATGTTGGGGATATTCCGGACAAATCGTAGAGGATCGTGATGGAGAGAAGGGAGTAAGCCTAATTTCCTTCTTTGATATGAAAGGTTCCCTTCATCCAGATACGGCCTTTGCGAAGGAGTACATAGAAACATGGGTTCCCCATGATGGAATGCGGTTGTGTGCCGATGGGGGGTACTACAGCCATGAGATAAGCGAACTTGCCCAATCAAAGGGTATTTCGCTATGCTTCACCAATATGACGGGCCGAAGGGAGAACCCCGATAAATTGAGGGCAAGCACGTTTGTGCGAGACAAAAGAACAAAGGAAATTACACGGTGCGTGGCAAACAAGGAACCCGAGAACAGCCAGTACAAACCAGGGAGAAAACCAGGGAGCGGGACCAGTGTGGCTTATTTCAAAGGGGAGGATTGCAAGAAGTGCCCCTTTGCGGATCAGTGCATTGGCAAACTCAACAAAACAGGGGGAAGAACCATAAGATTAACCGACCGAACGTACTCGGCGGCGGAGCAAAGAGATCAATTGGAGGAGACAAAATATAGGGAAGCAGGGAACAGTCGTGCGGCCATTGAGGGCGTTTGCTCCGCACTAAAAAATGCTTACGGAGCTCGCCGACTTAAGGTGCGTGGTGAACGAAGAGCTAGGTTGACAATGTTCGCAAAGTGTGTAGCGTATAACACATCTCAAGTCTCCGAATATATAGTAAAATTTATAAGAATAATAAGGAGAGAAGCCATATCGTGATGAGCATATCTCATAATTTCAAAAATTCATAAAATAATCGGCACTATAGGCCGGTCTATTTGGCGTGCCAAGGTGTGCGGAATAGGGCATTCATTTCCGCGATCATGGGTTCAAAAACCGAGTTTCCATGGTTATAGTAGAAATCCAACCATAATCGTTACGTTTCACACATATCCAGTCCAAAACATTCATACTATTCAATTTTTTATTTACATTACAAATTATTCATACATATTATACAGAAGTAATTCATTAACTAATAGCAATCAATATATATCATTTTGAAATATAATTAATATCGGAAAAAACCAAATCAACTGACTTTTAATTCCAGCACCAGCACCAGCCCTCAAACACTTTGGGAACCAGTACAAGGAGTTTCAATCCGCCCCAGTCCATATACTGTTGCAAAGGGTGATAGGAGAGCAGACAGAGGAAGTTGAACAGGAAGGGCAAAAGAGACTCATGGTGCGTTCCACCTCGCCATCAGGCAGTCTGCAAAGCCCCTTTGATCCAGACGTCCAATGTCGTATCAAGGGTAAGCAATTGTGTAGAGGGTATGTTTGTAACCTTGTCGAGGCCCGTGATGAGGTGAAGGGATTGAGTATACTCACCCATGTAAATACCCAAGGGGCACTTCATTCCGATAAGGATTTTGGAGTTGACTATATATCCAACCATGCACCAGAGGACAACAAGACCTTGTATTTCGACGGAGGGTACAACTGCCATGAGGTAAGGGAGGCGGCTAAAGAACGTACTATCGATATACACCCAACTGATATGTTGGGAAGAAAGGAAAATCCCAGTAAAAAAAGGGTAAGCGGGTTCAAGAGGGGAAAGGATGGAAAGATCCATCGGTGTCCTGGTGGCAAGACCCCCGACTCATCCACGTACCAACCCGGAGAGAAGGGCAAGGGTAAGATAGTGGCCCGCTTCCATGAGGGGACTTGCGGGGGATGTAAATTTGCCGAGCAATGTGCAGCCAAACCTCTGAAGAGGGGGGAAAGGGTCCTGCGCACCACAGATCAGTCCTATTCAACGGCGGAACAACGAGACAAAATGGAGCAACCGGGGTACAAAGAGAAGGGTAATCGTCGTGCGGCTGTGGAGGGGGTTTGTTCTTCTATGAAGAACCGTTTTCAGGCGGCCAAAATGAAGGTGCGTGGTAAGACGAGGGTGGCACGGGCCATGATGGCAAAAGGATCTGCTTATAATTTATCCCAGGCCGTTCGTTATCTTCAAAAGAAGATCAGGAAGATAAGGATAAGATCACCCATAACTACATAGGGTTTAATATATAATACTATTTAAATAAAAAATAAAATTCGACTTTATGTCGGTTTCTTTGGTGTGCGCAAAAGGGGCGAGATAGGAACCGGATCCTATGATTCCACGGTGATTTCGGTGGTTCAACAAAAAATAACCGATCGCACGAAATTTTCAGGTGCAATCCCCCTAGAAAGGGGTACCTTTCCATCCCAAAGAACTTACGCCGGAAATACCCAAGCAGACTGTTTTTATATACATTAACAATATAAACATTTACTGAACACATCATTTAATCTACAAAAATATTTTAATAAGTTTGATACCTTTTTCGCGGTAGCACCCCTACTTAATTTTAGGTAATAAATGTTGATGAGATTTGTTTTATTATTTACGATTTGTTTTTTACAACAGGTAATAAATGGGGTCATTGGTTTCGATCAAAAATTAGTGAGGGGTGCGAACAGCCCCCTCCTATTTACGTCTATAAGTATTACTACCCAAAAAAATGTTTATTGATATCGATATTGTGTAATAATATTTATAGAAATAAAATATACATATAGTTTATTAAGATGAACATAACAATCTAAAATCAAGGTACCTTCTTGGTACAACCGTCAATGTAATTGGAAATTGCTGCTCATTGGAATTATCCAGTTCATCCCAGGGTTTTTCTTCCTTATTATGTAAAATATTACCATCATAGTGCGTACCGGGATGTTCTGATAGTTTTTTGAAAATTTTAAATTATTAGATCGGTGCCCCCTTCAGGAAATCTGCTGGTAAAAACGTCTACCCGGGGACTTTCTTATGTTTATGTTATTCTTTTTCTGAATCATACTATCAAAACATATAGTCATCATATATGAGACAATTAGCATGAATGCCTGATTATATGACGTTGGTCTATGTTTATCTAGCCCCATTGTATGCTTTAGTATTGTGAAACAATGCTCTCCTGATGAACGTTTTTTCATTAACTCTTTACATCCCTTTGTTTGTAGTCGATAAAAATTCTCCTTTCGCAGTGGACTGGTGATGGAGTTCGGTGTTTTGGCTCTTCTCTTATTATATCCAGCCAGTAATTTCAAACCGTGTTGTTTACATAATTCGAACAGATCATGTACGTCGTAAGCACTGTCTGCTACTAGGCCCCTACATCCTAAGGTTGATATCTCGGGGATCAGTAAACAGGACGCTTCAACCTCGCCTAAATTTGCGGGGCCCATGGCCAATACCAACGGTATTCTGCCGTCCATGGTTGCCACCACGGTTACTCCTATTCCCCTGTGAAAGCCCTTATAGTTCCGAAGGGTGGCCGTATCTTTCGCCCGTCTGCTTGTCGACACAATCACTTGATCCAAGAAAAGATATTTTTCCTTTATTTCCGACAATATAACCTTCTGATCTTCTTCACTAAGAAGTTCTAATAGGTTAAAAATTATTGTTTCTCCGTTTCTTGCAATACATTTTTTAATGTTTTTATCATATAATGATCGACTAAACCCTTTCGTAATCCCTATAATATCTCTTATCATTTTATTTCCATTTATAATATTTATTAATTCCCTTTCACTTTGTAAATTCCAAATAGCCATAACGAAACAGCACAATATCGACACATGGTGATCGATCACACGGGTACGGCTTGACTTCTCCTCATTCGGGAAACCGTAGACCGTGGTAGCTAATGTCTGCAGCATAAGCAGTCGGCTTTTTTCTTCTGCCCCTATGCCCTCATGATCTTCCCAAGGCTGTTCTGAAAGATTGGGTTTCTTTTTCCTCACCTGTTCTCTTCTCTTTTTTCTTTCTAATTTCCCATGAAGATCTGGAAAATTACTTATATCGTCTATGGGATAGGACATCTATATCTACTCCCTTATTTTCATAGATATATTTTTTCAAATTATAACAAAAGAGTAATCGTATGTATAGGGTAATAAGTAAAAATTTATTATATTACATATATTTTACAATAATGGACACAGCGATCCGCTCGGGGAGATACATCAAGAGGGATTTTTTGCATTTTCCATAACTGAAAATTAGTACTATTTAGTTTCATGGGAAAAAGGCCCCCAATTCGTTTACGCCAACTGTGGGGCCGGAGAGAGCAACATTCTTGACATATAAATTCATATTGCATATATAAAGAAACAATCAATATGAATAAAAATAGAATGATATAATAAAATACTATATAAACTTTATTTAAATAAAAATGTATATCCCTTTCGTTAGCCACCCTCTTAGTGGTTGAATGATAATCCATAAATACAAGTCTGTTTCGTTCCGAAATAGGCTGCTTTTCCCATCGGGGCCGAGGGATGTCCGTTAGGGCATCCCAGGTGAAGGCCCCTCGGGCTTACCTAGCACCTACCCTTTGGATCGCTTTTTTCGGTTTTGGGTGTATCGAAAAGTTGGCTCGGGATGCACTATAAATTACATTTTGCCCACGGTTTCGGGGGGCAATTTCCTACTTTGGATTACTTTCAGAAAACCGGACCTGATGAGAACGAATGGAGCTAGAGTCGGGGGTTATATGAAGCAATATCATAAAAATGGTTTATAAATTCGGGAATCATTACGAAGAAAATGGGGCATCGGCTTGCTTTGTGTCGCACAAGACGGATGGTAGGGCTATTTTGCCATGGTGGGTTGAAAATAGGGGGTTGACCCGGAGCCCTAGAGGATGCAGAATTACGGAATGGGCCTATACGTATTGGTATGGATGATGTATCAACCCGTAAGGGGCAAGAGGTATTTATTTCATAACCCATCCATGATCAGGATTCAAGGGCTTGTATTGGCAGTTATCGAGGGCAGGAGTCAAAAAGAAGTAGAAGAGGGTCTAAATAAAGGATCATGATCCTAATTATTGGTTAAAAAATACCCCCAGGGGAGCGATTCGCGGGCAAGGATAAGGAACCTAAAATCACCTTTTTGGGGGTGATACCAAATTTGGGATGCAACCGACTTGACATCCTTCTTGAGAGGGGTTTTATCTAAAGGTTTATGGAAAATCAGATGAAAAGATCTGGGGTCAGAAGCTCAAAATGGGTAATTATTTCTCCCTTCATAGTTACGGGATTATTATTTCAAATCTTTATGGTATTCCCTATTTATTTATATAGTTGGTTTTCTAAGGAAATAACATTCTATGTATTGTTTTTTTCCATTTTTTGGTTTTATCTTTCTGTAAAATCAACGATTATGCCTCTCCGGGAAGGGCAAAAATATCGATGGCATGATCTTTACAATCAACTCTTGCGGATGCGAACCTATAGGCAAGAATGTCTTCGTTTATATCAAACGCAGGGATTTTCAAGATGGCGATGGTATTCTCTCTTTTGGGTGGGTCCTTTATGGATGCTCTTGTCTATATTCATATTTATGCATATGAGCATACAAGAAAGATCCCTTTGGGTATTGGTGGTGGGAATGGCGGGTTGGTGCGGGTTTCTTCGATTGCAAATAAGGCGAGAATGTCGGTGGTGTCTTCAAGCAGGTCCTATTGATTTGGACTTTATCAATACGAGGATATTGCAGTCTCTGATATTATATACCATTGCTTTGTATGTTTTTCATACTTATGGGAACCGTGTTTCTGTAAGGGTGCAGGTTATATCCGTGATTAGCTTTTTCTTTTTATATACATCTATTTCTGTTTTTTCTAAATGGCTGCACCTTTGTTTGGGACAACGTAAAACACCACAAAAAATGACTTTCTGGGGTTTGTTATGGGAGGAAAATTCATATGGTAGTTTTGGTGAGACGCCCCCTGAGGAACCTATGACATAGATAAAATTGTCTATAGAGGATAGCACTTAAGATTGATGGTTAGGAAGAATAAAAACGAAAATACTTTAATTAATTTTATGATAATTACGAATAAAAATAGGTTGCGTCCGATCGCGTACGTGTGTCAAGAAGTTGTACAAGAGATGAAGTTTTTCTGGCCCTTCGGAACCGGCTGATAGGGACAGGTTTCAAACCGCCTAGCGCTGCTGAGGTAAAGAGCCCTAAGTAGTGAGCGGTCTAGGAAAAGGCAAGGCATGATTTCGATGACGTATCGAAAATCGTAGTCCATGTTAAAACCAATGTCAGCACACTATGTTGGGATAAACCGGGGGGAGTAAACATGAAAACGGTTCAAAAAAATTCTTGTTAGAACTCAAACAAAGGGCGGTTGGTTGAACAAGTCAAGAATGGATAACATGTCGACCAGGTGTCTAGACAGTGCGATGTTGCTAAGAGATGAATAGATGAGTAAAGGAGGACGAGAGGGTGTGTTGGTTGGCTCGTTTTCTCTACCAGAGGTCCGTGTATCAGATGAATTTGCCTTTCCTCCGATCCCTTGCATAGGGAAAGGATGGGGGGGAATGAAAAAAATATCTATACCATGGAACTAAAAAAAATAGCGAAAGGGATTCTGCATAACGGTAATATGTCCAAGGTTGCCCACAAATATGGGCTCATCTTCAGAACACCGTCAGGGGTTGAGTGAGCAGTATAGGGAAAGAAGAATTTTTGGGAAAAACCGGAAATAATATGGATCCTCGTGGATTACTGAGAAGCAATTGCCCCGAAAGCTGTAAAAATTGTGCGAAGGGACCTACGCGATAGTACCCACCCATCTTAGGCGGTGACTGATCCATCTAGCGTTTACGGGTAAAGATCGCGCTGTCATCCTGATGACATGGCTGTCTACAAAAATTTTTCTTAAAAGGTATGGGAGAATGTCCCCCAAGGGGATAAAAATTGGTACCAAAAATTCTTCTGGGGGTATGCATACATCTGTTCGGATTCTGCATACAGGGCTGGTCAAGGTTCATTGATTGAGATCCTTTGCACCTTTTGGATCCCGCATAATGTGTGGCGCCCCATTTGTGTAGAGTTGCTGGTGACACACTTCCCGATTTTGGCATAGATTACAGGTAAGCGCACTTTTTAACCCCTTGGTTTTATACATAATGAGTTGATGGTTTTCCCAAAAAATCATTTGCGGTTGGATCTTGTCGACTCCCAGTCCTTGCTTGGTGCCTCTCAATCCGACTTTCCTTCCTATCATCTGTTCCCGTGTTCCCAATAACAATAACCGGCATCATTCGGGGTAATTTGGGATTTATTCCTTGTGGATCCATTCATTCCAGAGGTTCTCTTTTTCCCGGTATTCATTCCCATTTCTCCCACCGTTACGATTGAGTGATTGGGTATTTTTTATCCATAGGGTTATGATGTTAGGGTCCCCGTTGTTTCTATGGTTCCTTCCTTTTATGATTCCGGGTCCCCGCTATGTTCCCAGCGTGTGGTGCAGGTGTCCAAGAGGATATCGGCAGTTGACTTCCATGGGCCATGGATGATATGATCATGGGTGTGCGGTTCTTGCGGAGAGGTGTCCGAGTTGGCTGAAGGAGCACGACTGGAAATCGTGTAGGCGGGTTGTACCCGTCTCGAGGGTTCGAATCCCTCTCTCTCCGCCAGGGGTTATCGATTTTTATTGGCGGTTCTTTTTAGGATCGTGTGCTCTTTTGGCTCGATAGCTCAGTCGGTAGAGCAGTGGACTGAAAATCCACGTGTCGGCGGTTCGATTCCGTCTCGAGCCACCTTTTTGTGTCCTGCTGGCGTAGCTCAATTGGTAGAGCACCTGATTTGTAATCAGGGGGTTGTGGGTTCGATTCCTATCGCCAGCATCGTTTCGGGGGCGTAGTTTAATGGTAGAACGGAGGTCTCCAAAACCTCTAGCGTGGGTTCGATTCCTGCCGCCCCTGTAGCCGTATGGAGCGGGTGGCGGGGAACCTTGTGTGGTTTTGGTAGGGTGTGTGTGAGGAGAGCCGGTTTCTGACGATTGCGATTTGAATGTTGGGGCGGCATGGCCAAGCGGTTAAGGCAGAGGTCTGCAAAACCTCGATCCCCGGTTCGACTCCGGGTGCCGCCTTGCCCCGTTTTTGTGTGGGCGGACGTGGCGGAATTTGGTAGACGCGCAAGATTCAGGTTCTTGTGGCCGTTACGGCTGTGGGGGTTCGAGTCCCTTCGTCCGCATGGTTTGGTGGTTTGTTTATTCTGCGCCCTTAGCTCAGCTGGATAGAGCGTCTGACTACGGATCAGAAGGTCGGGAGTTCGAATCTTCCAGGGCGCGTTGTTGGTTTTCTTACAAAAGTATGGGGTATGGAGGACCGTCTCCTGATTTAGGGAGGGGGTTTTTGTTTTTTCTATAGTCATCTTCCCTTGGGGGTGTGGGATCCTTCCGAGTTTGGTAGGGATGACCCTCTCTGTTGTTGTGATGAAGATGGGGAAAGGAGCGGGGGTGATCGTATTTCTTCATCTGAGGATTTGTTGAAAAATTTCGTTTCCAACACGGATCGTGATGTTTATGTATTGTTCAATCTGCCGGAGGAAGTCATAGCTGTTGTGTTTGCCTATGTGAGTCGTAGTTCCTTGGGTTTCCGTGAGAATCTAGCTGCTCTACTCCAAGAGGATCAATTGGGACGTTCCGCTGCTGTAGGGGGGGTTCTAACCACTCATTTTTCCCCTAAGGCAGCCTCCTTCCATGAAAAATGGGTCCTTAATTATGGACACAGTAGTGTAGCTGAACATGCCGTAGCCCACATGGGAATTGAAAAAATTAGCAGACTGGCGTCTGCTGAATTGGCCCTCTCCAGTTCGTTCCATAGTCTTACCGAATATAGTCAACGTTATCAGCTCCTGCCCCCCGGGGCTTACTATACCCCAACGGTTCTTTGTACAAAGCCCCGTTTGCTGTCCCTCTATCATGAATTTCAGAAAAGTGTCTATATTTCTTATCATAAATTAAATGAATGCCTGTTTCAACACTTGCAAACTACAGAGCCTATGAAGGAAGGGGAGGGAGAGGGGGCGCGCATACGTCGTTTACGCAAATTGGCATTGGAGGATGCTCGGTATGCGCTCACCCTAGCTTTCCACACTCATCTGGGCATGACAGCCAACGGTCGGAGCCTACGAACCACGCTTGTCCATTTGTTGACTTCTCCTTATGCGGAATGTCAGACATTGGCACGGGTTATGGAAGAGGAGGTCCGTTGTGTCATTCCCACCCTGCTCCGTTACATACAGCCCAGTGATTATCTTCTTTCCAGTCGCCGGGAGTTGGGATTGCTTCTCGATCACCTGGGGGGGGGGGCGAGGCCCACACCCACAACAGGTGGGCAGGGGTGGTTCCCTACCTAGTGGTCCCACCGCGTGTTTTCGCCGGTTGCCTGATTACGACAAGGCATTGTTTACTCTGGCATCCTTGGCGTATATGCGGGGGGCTAATATCCCTTTGGGGGAAGCGGAGTCACGAATTATGGAAACCTGGTCGCAGGAGAATTGTGAGGCGGTTGTCTCCTCCCTGTTGACTTCATTGTGTCCCTTTGATTATCCCGATGGCCTACTTGAGCATTTATACTATCAGGCAGAGCTTATGATTTCAGAGGCCAATTGGCATCAATTGCTGCGGCACAACCGGAAAATTCATTTTGTGACTACTCCACCTAGCCCGTTCTATGGATGGACTCTACCACCACGGATTGAGGCAGCAGGGGGGGCCAATTTGTTGACCGATGTGATTCAGAGAGCTGAGAGAGTATACGAGAAACTCCATGCTTTCGATCCTTCATTAGCTGCCTATAGTCTCACCAATGCCCATCGGAGACAGGTGGTGGCGACCTGTAGCCTATGGGAACTTTATCATTTGATCAATCTCCGTACAGCTGCGGATGCACAATGGGATATTCGGCAGTCCATGTCCCAGTTACACAATATCCTGCTCAAAGAGCAGCCCTTGTTAGCCCGCTACATCCGACGTCGTTGACGATTTTTTTGCTCTCTTGTTGGGTGCATTAGGTTTTTCGTGTAGGTTTTTGGGGGATTGGGGACATGGTTGTTGTTTCCGTGGGGGTATTGATAACCATGTAGTCCAGGTTGACGGTTAGTAGGATGATATTCTTCTTCGTATCGGGTTGGATGATAACAAAATAATCCCTGCCCGACTCTGTTAGGGTACCGGTGAAGATCTTGCCCCTCCATTGGTCATTCTGTGGGAAGGTCATATAGGCAATGATCGGTTTGCCAATATTTCTCCGGATCAGGTCCTCCGAGTAATAATTTTTTTCCTGGGGGACTGGTGGGGGTGCAGCAGTGGTAAACGCCATGTTTCCAGGTATCCCGTGGTTGATAATCGGCATGCCCTGCGTTGAGTAATAGGGATAATTCCAGTACAAATAGGATCCTCCTTTCATATGAAAATTTTTCCTTCCTAATCTATTTTATGTTTGGACACTTGCCGGGCCGGGGTTCATAGAAACAATGGTGTTTATATTGACCGCTAAGGGGTTGGTGGAACCAAAATTCGGGACAGTCTTCATGTAGAGGACGAAAGAACCAAAGGGATTGGTTGGCTGGAGGGATGAGTTTCCCACTGATGGTATCTTTCGCTAGGCGGATGCTTTTAGGTTTGGCTGCCTGGTAAAAAATGGGTTTTAAAACCGATTCAAATCCACCGGGGTTTTGATAGATCATATCTGGTATGGTGCGTATGTTGGTAAAATCAAGACAGTTAGCGCGTACGCGGTTGATACCGACAGCGCCCACCATTCGCATGCCCAGTTCTCCCTCGCCTTCTGCCTCGGCTTGCATGAGGCGGGCCAACAGCTTAACATCCTTATGATTTGCGCGGACAAGGGCTCCCATCGCGTCATCACCTTGTTCTAGATTTATGTGGGATACAAGTTCGTAACGTTACCGTGGGGCTTCTTAGATCACAGGGGATAGTGATTTGTTGGCCAATATTTTTCCGGATGAGGTTCTCCGGGTAATGGATTCTTTCCCTAGGGATTGGGGGGCGGTAGGGGTAAACGTCAGGTTTCTAGGTATCCCGTGTGGGTGATGAACGACGTGCCTTGTATTGGGCAATAGAGATAATTCTGGCATGAATCGCCCTCCCTTTTTTATGAAAATTTTATCTTTCCAATTTATATTAGATTTGGACACATATCGGGCTGGGGTTTATAGAAACAGTGGTGTTTATATTGAGCGGTGTGGGGTTGGTGGAACCAAAATCCGGGACAGATGGTATGTGGGGGACGAAGGAATCAAAGGGCACGGCGAGCTGGATGGATGAATTCCCCATCGATGATATCTTGCGCTAGGCGAATGTTTTTGGGCCCAGCTGCCTGATAAAAACAGGGTTTTAAAACTGATGCAAATCCTCCGGGTTGGGGACAGACCATTTCCGATATGCGCGGATGTTGACAAAATCAAGACAGTTAGAGGCGTACACGATGGACGCCAGCACAACCCACCAGCCGCATACCCAGAGTTCCCCCTCGTTCCTCTGCCTCAACACGCGCATGGGGTGAGCCAACAGCCTAACATCCCCATAACTTGTTCGGATGAGGGTTCCCATCCCCATCGCGTCATCACCTTGTTCTAGATTTGTGTGGGGCACAAATTCGGAACATGATCGTGGGGTTTTCTAAACTACAGGGGGATAGTAATTTCGTGTGTAAGGGTTTCATGATCGTCTTCCAGCGTTAGGTTATATAGGTACATGAATCCCCCTGATGTAGGGTTCACAGATCTTGGCTGAATGTTGGGTCTTGGAACCCGGTCTGGGGAACGGGTTTTACACCATGGTTTGATGAGCTGAATGTTTCGTGATAAGGCTCCTTATTTACATCCGCCCAAATGGCCATTGTATTCCAAATGGCGTTAGTTTGTGATCCATAATGGATATATGAAAATTCATTGTGGAAAGAAAAACAGGCTCTTATCCAATTCATCTTAAAAATACAGAAGAGTTGGTGTCAGAGGTCACCTGATGATGTCCCGAGTCCGAGGTTTGGCCAGGGACTGGTTTCGCATTTGCTTCTACGACCATATAGTCAAGATTTATGGTTAGGAGCATGATATTTTTCTTTGGGGTTCGCTCGGAAATGACAAAATAATTGTTTCCTACTTCCCGAAGGATACCTGAGAAAACTTTCCCAGTTCCCTCTGTTTCACCTTCGTAGGTCATATAGGCAGTGACCTTTTTTCCCACCTTTGTCTGAATGTATTGGACGGCGTAGGTTTTCCTTTTTTTGGATATGGGTACCACGGTGGGTGTTTTCCCGTGGTATTCCGGTATGTTGTGGTAGGGATTATACCAGTACATTTTAGATGTTTTCCCTGCCTTCTGTGGTTTTATTTGGTTTGTCATTGGATCGCTGTGGTTTTCCGTACTTTTATTGGGAATAGGGATCGGGATTCCTATTTCCTTGTTTTCGGGTGGATGTAATTCGGTAGCTCAATAGTATTTCCAGCCGCTGGGGGTGGCTTCAATGTCCCGTAAGTTGATACCCAGGGTCTATCAGCGATAATAGGGGGGGATAGGGCCCTAATATTCCTATGCTCCTATCATGTTGTTTCCGAAGGGGGGTTATCCTGCCCTGTTTTTACGTCTATGTAGGATCTATGGGGGTGAGAACCATTAAAAATGGTGGAGGATCCTCATTCCCCATGGTCTACTGATAATTCCTCCCCGGGGGTTCCTGGCTCGCTTGTCGAAGGAATATGGTGATGGGGTGAATTTTTTTGCATTGGTAAGCGTGGGGGGAAGGGCCTTGTTTCCTTTTGTCCCCCTTGGGTGTGATTGGGTTGATTCCAGGTATAATAGGTCTCAGGGACATCCCCTACAACAAGTGCTTGAGCGAGGGGATAAGAAAACGAAACGGGGAAGTGTTCTTCTGTGAATGGTACTATGACCCCCATTTCTGTATAGACGCGAACTTGCAATGTGACCATAACCATATTGATGCCCTGTGATTCCATATGGGGTATGATAGATACCTTGCTAGCACCTTTGGGCCACATTTGTACGGAGATGCTAGGACCTATATCGGAGAGCAATTGGCTTTGTAGGATTTGGCCAATTTTTATCTCGATTATCTGTTCCCGTAGCCGCCCCAGTTTTTGCTGCACACGTTCTACCATATGTTCATAGATAGAGGCCTGCAATTTGGCATTCACTTGCACAAAAGAAATTCTACCCTTTTGCTCTTTTTCAATTTGCATGACTCCGTTGAGTTCATTTCCTAGATGGGCCTGGATTTCTCGTACGCCTTCCAGCATGGCTTGCTGGGCGATTTTTTTTACCTTTGATTGAGCAATAAGTAGTAGCATTGGTCGCAAGTTCCCCTCCATTTTCCAAATCCCATAGGCGCAGGAGGGTAGAACTAATAGGAGGACTATAGGAATCATAAATCTACCGCGATGTTTTTTTCCTCCCTTGTTGGTTTTGTGGTGGTTTCTCAGAGGGTGATACCTTTTCCGTAATCCCCGTATTCTCCCTATAGAGTGGTTATTTTGCCGGGCCCACCAACGCCTTAGGTGTGACCAGATGCGATGTTTGCGCATCTGTTTCCTCCTGATCGGATGAGTATCGAATATCAAGAGGGTACGCAGCGGGGGGGGATTACAGACCTCGGATGGGTATTTTCTCTATTAGCTGGGGGGAATGGGTGTGTGGTTTTATAAAGGGGGGAGTGTATGAATTTTCCGCGGATTGTGGTGGGCATGTCTGGGGGTGTAGATTCCTCTGTTTCTGCGATCCTCTTGCAGAGGCAGGGATATGAGGTCATTGGTTTGTTTATGAAGAATTGGGAAGATGAGTCAGGATATTGTGAGGCCGCGGTGGATTATCGGGATGTAGAAAGGATTTGCGATGTTCTAAAAATTCCATGCTATGCAATTAATCTCGCGAAGGATTATCGGGAAGGGGTTTTTTCCTCCTTTCTAGAGGATTTACAGCGAGGTTGGACCCCTAATCCTGATTTGTTTTGTAATAAGGTGATCAAGTTTGGTGTTTTCCGTGATCAGGCTAGGGCATTGGGGGCAACACAGATTGCTACTGGGCATTATGCCCGTTGGGTGGAGGATCCAAGATATGGACGTTGTTTGGCCAGGGGTATAGACCAGGATAAGGATCAGACATATTTTCTCGCTATGTCGACGAGGGAGTCACTTCGGGATACGATTTTTCCCGTCGGGGAACTGGAAAAGAGTGAGGTGCGTCATTTGGCCCGCGAGGCGGGCTTTGTAAATGCCGAAAAGAAGGATAGTGTGGGGATTTGTTTCGTTGGCAAGAGACCTTTTGTAGAGTTCTTACAAAATTATCTACCCAGGAAACCAGGGGATATCCGTTGTTTGGATACGGGAGCTGTTTTGGGAACGCACGAGGGGGCCGTATTTGCTACCCTTGGTCAGCGGCGTGGGTTACGGATTGGAGGTCAGGTGGGAAGAACGGGTCCTTGGTACGTAGCTCGCAAGGATGTACAACGTAATCTCCTCTATGTAGTAGAAGGGAGGGATCATCCCGCACTTTTTCAACGGTGTGTTCGGGTGGGATCCATGAATTGGCTTCTCACGGAGTCTCCACGGGGGGAATGGATGGGTACGGCAAAATGTCGTTATCGACAGCGGGATGCTGCCTGTAGGGTAGAGGTGGTAGATTCTTCCTCTATTTTGGTGACTTTTGTAGAACCGCAATGGGCTGTCACAGCGGGACAGGCCCTGGTTCTCTACGATGGCGTGGTATGTCTAGGCGGTGGGATTATTGAAGAGCCGGAGCGGATCCCTACTTCGTAAATCGTGTAGACCACTTTATTTTTTGATCCCAGGAATGGGGGTTATCGAAATAGTATCATGAAGGTATTTCTGAGTTCGTGTGTAAATTTTCTAGGGAGTACCGGGGTAATTTCAGTATCATCAATAGAACCTAGAGTTAGTAGTATAAATGGATCAAAGACAATAGAGTACAATTCTATCTTTATATGTTAAATAAATAGAAGACCTGTCCCTGGGGGCAGGTCTTAATGTTGGAAACCTATGGTAGGATATTTTGTGCGTTCAATGGGTTTCATAAAAAGGGTTTCATAAAAAAACGTCGTCAGGGGAGGTCATTATTGTCGTTTTTTTATGATCCCATCGTCCTCGTAGGGATGGAAAGGAATGAAATGGATCAGTTTTATGGTATTTATTCTGATCGGGGATCATTAGTTTTAGTTAGGATATCTGTATAATGGAAATGCTGATGGGGACGGGATTTATGACTGGGGGTCCTACGGGTGGGTCGAGTATGAAGGAAAGAGTGCTAAAAGGTGGGGCTGGGGGTGTATTGAAGATGAGAGTATTGATAAGGTTTTCAAAGGGTTCCGCCAATCCGGTTACAGTTCGTAGTATAACATCATTCAATGTTATACTTATACTAGAGTCGATAGGGCCTCGTCCTACTAGGGTGACCTCATAGGCTCTTCCTGCTGCTAGGTTAATAAAGAGTGTAGGGGGTGATAGGGTAATCGATGATCCTCCGATGGCATCAATAGAAGAAATAACGAAACCTCCTGGTATGCCACTAAAACTGGCTTGTAGATAATTTTGGGTTGGGGAAATGGATCCTGTTGGTCCCGGGCCTGGTCCTGTTGGTCCTGTTGGTCCTATTGGTCCTGCTGGTCCTGTTGGTCCTGTTGGTCCTGTTGCACACAAGACCCTGCTTCCCCCGCATATGTTGCCGCAACTGGAAGGAGCATGATGACTATCTTGTGAAAAGGACATAGATAACATCCCCTATTTATTTTTATTTTTTAAAATATACTTTTAAATACGCATTTTTATCTAAATTTCATATTATAAAATATATATTATATAATTTTTGAATTTAAATCATAAATAAATTATACAATATATATTTTATAATATATTATTATTTTATAAAAATTGTTACATAAAATTATTATATATTAGATACCATTATTTTTGAGTAGTATTGAGATCAGGGGGAGAAGGGGATTTCCGACTGTTCCCATGGGGATGATGCTATTCTATTCATTTCCCCCATGGCTTTGTCGATGGCAGCATCCGAACGGGTGTGTGCATTTTTCGGGGTGATTTTCAGTCCCACTTTTTTGTCTCCTTGGATGACCTTTTCCTGTACTTTTTAAGCATAATTATCTTATTAATTTGTATAGATAGAAAATTCATTCCTGTCCTCTGGTCCCCTCTCGTCCATTTTTATTATGAATCCTATAGGGATTGGAAAAAAAGACGATTCTTACTTTACCAAATTTTCGATCTAAATCGCAAAAAAACACATGATTCCATACTATTTCTGCTTTCTTCCCAATCCCTATGATTCATGCTATCCTCTGGTCCGTTGTTTCCTGCCGTTTTTGGTGATCACGGAGACAGAAGAGGGTGGATATCCGATAAGCAGCCCTGTCATCAGGATAGCAGCGAGCTTTGTTCGTAATGCGTTTTAAATTCCCGTTTAAATTCTCCAGGATGTTGGTACTCCGATTCGACTTCTGATGGGTAAGGTCGTGTCCGAGGTGGATGGGATATCTCGCAGGCTCTTTCGCAATGCTTTTACCGTTTTCGGGGCCACGTCTTTATAATCCTCGCATATCCTCATGCCAACTGCATAGGCCGTTTCACAATCCGGGGATTCCAGAACCTCTTTGCGCATCCTATCAAAGAGTATCTCTGGGGGAAAAGAGTCCTCCTCAGCGGCATCCCGCAGGTTTTTAAAGAAATGGGCAATACATCGTTGCCAATCCGATGCGGGGTAATGGACACGAACAGCCGTTTCGAGGCCAGGGTGAGCGTCGGTAACGATCAAAGGAACCGATGATAAACCCCGCGAGCGGAGATTTTTGAAAATCTGGTTCCAGGTGTCCAACGTTTCAGGTGGACCGTATCCAACGTAAAGAATTGGATCTTGGCCGCATATCGGACCTGGGGGTTCGATCTCGGGAGTGGGGATAGGCGAATCACCCCCTATCAGGTAATAAGGGGTTGTTGATATGAAAACAGAACTAAATTTCCCGGGGTCCCCCCTTTTTCGGACGAAGTGAAAATCGTGAAAATAGAAAAATTGGGAACCACAAAATCAGATAAAATGAGTTATATCCTAGAGTCCATTGTCAACCGTCCATTTCCGGGAATCAGGTGTTCCTGTGAGGATTCGGGAAACCTGGGGCCCCACCTAACTCATCCTTACAATCCAGAATTAGGAAAAAACCACCTAAGGATATTTCAGGTCCGAAGTTTGGCCAAGAGTCGAAATTCACACCCCCCAACGGGATGCTGCCGGTCACTTGCCATTGAAATAAAAATTTATTAATGATATAATTACACTGTATTTATTTTTTTATATTAGTTTATTTTTTATTATTTTATGAGTAGGGAGGTTGAATTATGAGAATGAAGATGATTCTATCATATCGTCGTTTCTTTACCCACATGTTTCTCGTTGGTATATTTTGTTTTTCTGTAGTGCCCACAACTACCCATGCTGGGGGTCTTTCTGAGTCCATTACGGGAATTGTAAATTCATCTATGGGCATTGGGAAAACAGATCCTATGGGTTCTATTGGTAGCTTAGGGCAGTCTATAAGTGACACCGTGAAGAACTCCATAGATATCCTAGGTGGTAATTCAAAAATTGCTGAGCTTGTGAGGAATATATTTGGTGGGCTCGGTAGGGTGTAGGGTCATAAGTCCCCCGACCCTACACCCTAGCTTTAGATAATATTAAGATATCATTCTTAGAAGTCCGTTTCTATATAATCATTTTCGGGTCTGATGCTACCGCAAAAAGGAACGATTCGACAAGTACCGCCCAGAACACTGTTTTCCAAAATTTGGTTCCCTCCCCGACCTATAATAAAATTTAATAAATATAGTAGGGTTATTTGATAGTACTTTCTCTTTCATTCAATGCATTCCCAGGAAATAGATCAGCACTATATTTCATAATAAACAGTTTATTTATATTATTATATATTAACCCATGGTAATTATATCTTGTTGATTAAAAAACATGGTAATAGATAATGGAAAATCAATCTGTCCTTATTGTATAATCTTCCTTATCATAGACAAAAAAATATAAGAAGACAAGAGAACAGATGGCTTCTCAACATTGTAACACAATACCCAATGACTACAAAACAGAGGAAATAGAACAAAGAGAAACTGGGGATCCTGTGGAAACAATCCCCAGTAGACCTAATATTGATAAGGTTACGATTCTTCTTTCTTTTTCATTGCGTAGATTATCCTTATTATTTTAAATTTATTAAATTTTACATAATCGGTGTTAGCATAAACGATGGTGGTGATTACGGTTATTGTTTGGATGTCAAGTCAAAAGTATGGATAGCACTTGGTCGTTCATATAGGCATACTTATCCCGGTCTCTGTTTTTTCTGTTATTGTATAATTATAAAATGACATTTACTAGTAACTTCATTTGGTATTTATTTTTACTAATAAATAGTTATATTTTATTAAAGATCTAATAATTTTCTTTTTTTAGGAACTATTCTATATATCTTTCGGACCCATACCCTTCCAAAATATGTCATTTTTTATTTTCCATAATGTCCATTTAAAATATATTGAACATGATTTTTTTATAAAAGATGTATTTTGGGGGCTATCAACATATAATCACATTGATTGTATTTATTTCGTTTCCCATATTAATTTCTCCCTTCATTACTAAAATTTATGCAAAATTACTTTAAATCTTTAGTAGTGAAAGGAGAAATCATTACAATAATTAAAAAAATATAGAAAAAATGCATTTAAATTACTGTCGAGTAGGGCTGGCGTCTTAGTCAATCCTTTCACAGAATCACACGTACTACTCTCGCATTATGTGGCTCTTATGGCCCCATAGGATTTTGCCCACTCAGAACCCCGGTCTGGTGTCACATTCTTTGTACCTTCCTTTGCTATATTCTATTCGGGTTTCGATCTGATGTTGCCTAGTCCAACTTTCCGATCATCCCCTTATCTCAGATTGTGCTTCTTCAGGTAGACCCATCGGGTCTACCCCACGATCATCTCCTTGCTCCGGATTGTACATTGGCTGGTCCAGGCGGACCATTCAATTCCTCCGCTCCCCCCCCATTGCAAGGGTTTCTTCACTACTATGAGTTGATCCGACTCTGTTTATGGGGGTTTCGGTGTGGTCTTAGATTTTTTACACCTGGCTAAGGCCAGGTGTCCGTGCGACAGTATTCTGTGGTTCCCTATGAGGACCACCCCTAAATCAGGTTTATTCCATCTGTGTGCCGGATGCCGCCAGGACTAGTAGGTGGTTCGCCCTTCATGGCTTTGTTCCAAGGATAGGATCCGAATACTCTTGTTTCGACATCGACTGAGCCCTTCGATGCTTACCTCCTAGGGTTCGCTCTCGCTGATCTCCCTGATTTCCACCTGACAGGGGTACTACCCCGCCTTTTCCTAGACTGCTCCCATTTATACCCACCTGGACCTATGATGACGGGGGGCCTAATAGATATGGGACACACGCTGTGCACCGTTGATTTGTTTATGTGGAGTGAGAGGGGCCGGATCACACAGGGGTGTTGAGACCGGTCCCCGTTGTCATCCATTTCTGTTCTCCACTATATGGGTTCCCTGATAGTGGGGTATGTCTTTCAGGGGTACTGTTGGCGTAAGTAATTTACTGCATGTTGCAAACGATGGAGTACAGTTTGAATGGTTGGAGTCTCCGTATCCTTTCCCAAACTGAAACGTACACTCTGGTAAGCTTCCTCCTCGGTTCTTCCCATAGCCATCAGTACATGGGAAGGGGCATGTTTTCCGGCAGCGCAGGCCGAGCTGCTAGATACATAGATTTGTTGGCGGTTGAGTTCTAGCATGATAGCTTGGCCCTCGATATTGGTAAAGCTCACATTGAGAAGGTTTGGAAGTACGTTCTCCGGATGTCCATTCCGGATCACCCCATCCCAGGATTGCATTCCCTCCCAGAGTTGATTCCGTAGTGTTTGGAGTCTGTCAGCTTCCCCCTTTACGGATTGGCTCACCCAGGCGGAGGCAGCACCAAAACCAACGATCAGGGGTGTAGGTGGCGTTCCTGGGCGTAGTCCTCGTTCCTGCCCACCACCGTGTAGTATGGGTGTGAGGCGTACACCATTGCGTACGTAGAGAGCACCGATTCCCTTGGGACCATAGATTTTATGGGCACTCAGGGAGGCCATATCCACCCCTAACTCCTCCACATTGATCGGCAATTTTCCGAAATACTGGACGGTGTCCGTATGTAATAGGATATCGTGTGGGCGGAGGAGATTCGCCAGCCCCGCAATGGGTTGTAAGGTCCCCGTTTCATTGTTAGCGGCCATAATGCTTACCAATCGGGTAGAGGGTCGGATGGCATTTTTTACCTCATCAACAGTTAGGAATCCCTCCGAATTGACACCGATGTAGGTTGCCTCATAGCCTTCCTTCTCCAGTGCCCGTACAGCTTCTAAAACAGAGGGATGTTCAATGGTGGAAGTGATCATGTGGCTGCCGCGGGGTTCTCTACGCATGGTGCCAAGAATAGCTATATTGTTTGCCTCCGTTCCTCCGGAGGTGAAAAGGACGCAACGTGGTGTGGTGGCCCCGATAGCTTCAGCAACTTGTTGGCGGGAGTATCGATGTACATCGGCTGTGCGTTGGCCAATATCGTGTAAACTGCTAGAATTGCCAAATTCCTTTTGCCAAAACGGTAGCATGGCCAATAGGGCTTCTTTGTGTAGAGGCCCGGTTGAAGCATAATCCAAATAGATACTTTCCAAATGGTATTCCTCCTTATGTTCATTTCTATACTTTGTCTCTTTCCCCATGAAATCAATGGAGAGTTTTTCTGAGCGGGGGATTAGCGTTGAGGAATGTAGAAAAATGTGAAACTAGCCTTAGGGAATCCAGGTATGGCATACGGTTGACATCATCTATTTTTTCCTGCCACAATGAATAGAGTTAGAGAAGGGAGTTAATGCCTGCCGATGCAATGTTATGGGACTGATGTTCTCATTATAGGCAGTGGGGTTGCTGGATTGGCAGTGGCATTGGATATGGATGCTAGGATTCACGTGACGGTTTTGACAAAGGCACATGTACAGCAGAGTAATTCCTACCGTGCACAGGGGGGAATAGCGGCCGCGGTGGGTGTGGGAGATTCGCCCACTCTGCATAAAGAAGATACCTTGCGAACGGGTGTGCAAATGTGTAATCCCTGTTCCGTTGATGTGCTAGTGAATTCGGCATCGGATGCGATTCGGCGACTTTCCCGTGCAGGGGTACCCTTTGATCGGAACGACAAGGGGTGGTTGCTCGGTATGGAGGGGTCCCATAGTGTGGCGCGTATCCTACATGCGTTTGGGGACGCAACGGGGGCAGCTATGACCCAAACCCTATTACGACGTGTGGTGGGGCGGGAGAATTTTTTTTTGCACACGCATGTTTTTGCTTTTGATCTGTGGGTGAGTAAGGGTAGATGTCAGGGTGTTTGGGCTATAACTCGGGATCGTCGGCTCGTACTCTATCGGGCCCGTTTGGGCGTGGTGTTGGCAACCGGTGGTTGTGGCCAGGTGTACGGACGCACCACCAATGATCCGGTTTCAACAGGGGATGGATTTGCACTTGCCTACCGTGCAGGGGTACCCCTTTTGGATATGGAATTTGTGCAATTTCATCCAACAGCCTTGGATATACGACAGAATCCTATGCCTCTCATTTCAGAGGCCGTGCGTGGGGAAGGGGCTCAAATCGTCGATGAAACAGGGGAACCGCTTTTGGCCCATCTGCATAGTAGGGGGGATCTTGCACCGAGAGATGTTGTGGCTCGTGCCATTCATCTTGCACAATCCCAAGGGCGGCGTATTTTCCTTGACGCCCGTTGTTTGAGGGCAGATTTTACGCAGCGCTTCCCTCATATCGATCGGGCTTGTCGGCAAAGGGGGATCGATCCTGCTACAGAGATGCTCCCGATTACACCGGCGGCGCATTTCATTATGGGAGGGGTTGAGGTGGACTTGGGGGGGGCGACCCCCCTCCCTAATCTCTATGCATGTGGAGAGGTAGCTTGCACGGGAGCACATGGTGCCAATCGTCTGGCTAGCAATTCTTTGCTGGAAGGCGTTGTTTTTGCACAGCGGGTAGCTAAGCGACTCCAGGGAACCACAGTGGTGGATCATGGGGGTGTGCCTCCTACCCGTGGGGTTCCCCCTCTTTCGGAGTCCCAGGTCGTGGCTGTCTTCAAGGATCGGTTGCAGACTCTTATGTGGGATCATGTGGGGATTATGCGCACTTCGGAGGGACTACAATTGGCCCATCAACAACTGCAGTTATGGGGAGATTCCCTTCCCTCAGGTTGTTTTGTTTGTCGCAATTTATGGATTGCGGCCCAGGCGATCGTACGCGCAGCCCTCTGGCGGGAGGAGAGTCGGGGTGGTCATTATCGGGTTGACTATTCCCAAACGTTACCACAATGGTCCACACGACATTATAGGGTGGTGTGTTATGCTCAACAGGGATGAGGAAGTTTTTGTTCAGAGGGCCTTACAGGAGGATGTAGGTATCAGGGACTTCACGACAGAGTCCCTGGTTCCCGAGGAGGCACGTTTTGTTGTTCACATGGTATCACGGGAAGAGGGTGTTGTAGCAGGTTTGTTGTTGGCCCTGCGTATTTTGCAACGGTTGGATCCCTCCATAATCTGTCATCATCATGTTTCTGAGGGGGAACAGGTGGTATCGGGGATGAAGTTATTGACTGTGGAGGGAAGGGCACGTGCAATCCTTACCGGGGAACGGGTGATACTCAATCTCGTACAGCGTTTATCAGGTGTTGCTACTAAAACACGTCAGGTGGTGGAGAAGGTGGCTGCCTGGGATTGTAAAGTTTTGGATACCCGAAAAACGATGCCGGGGATGCGTGCACTAGAGCGTTATGCTGTTCGTATAGGGGGTGGGTATAATCACCGTTTTGATTTAGGTCATGCAGCCATAGTCAAGGATAATCACTGGCCCTTTATTTCTGATTTGAGGGAAGCTTTGCAAAAGATTCAACGGCTTGCGGGTCCTTTTCTGCCCGTGATTGTGGAAGTGGAGACGTTGTCGCAGCTAGATGAGGCCCTTGAGGCGGGTGTGTCCTATATTCTATTGGATAATTTTTCTGTGGGGGAGGTAAGAACGGCTGTGTCCAGGGTGAAAAACAGGGCATTTTTGGAGGCTTCCGGGGGTATTACCTTAGATAATGTGGGTGATATGGCTTCCACAGGGGTTCAAGCGGTTTCCCTCGGATGTTTAACACAGGCCGCGGTAGCATTGGATATAGGGTTTGATGTTCCTACATGAATGAAACTGGCTAGGGGAGGATTAGAATGGCTATCGAACGTGGGAATTTTATGGTCGAACCACTCCCACAGATTTATCGGCAGCTAGCGGGGGATCGATTGGATGAAGGCATACGCAGAGCGAAGTTTACCCTAGGGAAAGATTTGGTTATTCTTGGGCATCATTACCAGAGGGAAGATGTCATTGTTTATGCTGACCATCGTGGTGATTCCCTGTTACTATCGAAAAAGGGTGCTAGACAAAGGACGGCGCGTTTTCTTGTGTTTTGCGGGGTACATTTTATGGCGGAGACGGCGGATATTTTGGCTGCCCCGGGACAACAGGTGATTCTACCGGATCTGCGTGCGGGTTGTTCCATGGCGGATATGGCGGATATAGGGGATCTGGAGGAAGCGTGGGGAATTCTGGAGGAGGTGTGTGGGAGGGATACCATTCTTCCGGTTACGTACGTGAACTCCAGTGCGGCCATCAAGGCGTTTGTTGGCAAACATCATGGGTTGACTTGCACCTCTTCCAATGCTAGGAGGGTTCTTACATGGGCCTGGGAACGGAAAAGAAAAATTCTCTTTTTGCCGGACCTACATCTGGGGAGAAATACGGCTTACGCTATGGGGGTGCCTCTGGAACGGATGGCGATTTGGTCCCCTGGATTGGGTAAGATCATCGATGCAACCGTGCCTGTGGAGCAGTTGCAGCTTATTCTCTGGCAAGGATATTGCTCTGTCCATCAGAAGTTCACCTTGGAGCATGTGGAGAGTTTTAGGAAACGGGAACCGGATTGCAAGATCATTGTTCATCCGGAGTGTTCTTTCGAGGTGGTGCAGGCAGCTGATTATTCTGGATCTACAGAATCTATTATAAAAACGATTGCAGCGGCACCGGCGGGGACCCGGTGGGCCGTAGGTACGGAGGTTAATCTTGTACAGCGATTGGCGAAACAATACCCGGAGAAAAAAATTCGCCTGTTGAGTACTACCATGTGTCCCTGTCTGACCATGAATCGGATCGATCGTCCGCATCTTCTCTGGTCCTTGGATTGCATTCTTGCCAAGGAGCCCGTGAACCGCATCATTGTGGATGAGGTGACAAAGCATTGGGCTAAATTGGCGATTGATCGTATGCTCTCCCTCGCGTAATGGGAGTGTAGAAGAAAAGGGATCTGTCATGATTTGGAATACGGGTGCTTTTGTAGTAGTTTTTTGATTTCATTCATATTGTGATGTGTGGGGGAATGGGCAATGGAATGATATGGGCGGTTTTTGTTGGTGTTTTTATTCGGTTTTCGACTGGTATATAGGGGGGGAGGTTTGATTTGGGAAGGGATTCATTCCACCCCCTATAGGGAACGGGATAGATGAGGATAGGATTTTCGGCCTATATTTGTTTATACCCATGGTTGTATTACTATCTAATATAATATTTTACTATATACATATGCATATTTATATGTTTATATATAAATATAAAATAAATATAAATTAAGTTATTATTAAATGAAAAAATATCAGTTGTTGTATTCCATGGGGTGAAGGAATATAATTAAATTTGAGATTGGTTTCAGGATCCATCTAAGAATGGAATAGGGGGGAATAAACTTATGAATAAATTTTTTGTATGGTTGGTTTCCTTGTCGTGTAGCTTTTTATTTTCATCGATTGCTTCCGCAGAAAGCAATCCCCAACCTAAAGGGACTCATATAGTAGTTAATCTTAAGGAAAATATGTTGAAATTATATGAAGGAAAGGAGCTGCAGAAGAAATTCCCTGTGGTTACAGGAAAGGATAGCACTAAAACACCGGCGGGTGTGTTTAGTATATGGTATAAAGAGCGGTGCCATCCGTTTAGGGACAAGGACACAGGGGAGATTTTGTACGAGGGTTGCGCAAGAGGTAATCCGTTTGGTGCTGTTTTCATGCCCTTAAAAGGTGGAAATGGGGTAGCTATTCACGGAACTAGTAGTCCGGATCTTGTTACGAAGCGTGCTAAGGTTTCTAACGGTTGCATACGTATGTTGGATAGGGATGCGAAGGAATTGTACGGTAGGGTTTCTGAAGGTACATCAGTTCGTATTGTGCGGGGTAGTGAGAAGGATAGTGAGAACATGGAAGATCAGGATGAGGGGGGCAAGGCGAAAGACAATGGAGATGATGAGGGAGGGGACAGCAGTAAGGAGGAACCATCATCTGAGAATGGTGTGGAGGAGTCCTAATAGTGGTGGATATCAGGGGATATCCACTTTTTCTATGGGGGTTCATGCCGGGGGTCTTTTTCTTTGTTTGTTTTAGGTTAAAATTACAATTTTATGATGCTACTCATATATTCATGTATAATTCGAAATGGGCCATAGGGGATGTAGGGTCAGAAGAGGTACCCTGATCCTACATCTTGACTTAGATAATATTAAGGTGGTCGTTTTTAGGAGTTTGCTTCTATATCATCGTCTCTGAGTAGTATTTTTGGGTCCCTTTTTTCTGCGTTTTTCCTTAGCAATGGGATAGAGGGGATAGGGGTGCGTTGAGGCATACTTGTCCCCCTGGGTTCGCTCTGTTCCGGGGATGATGCCGAGAAGCGGGGGATGATGGTTTCGGGAGGAAACAGGAGAGGAGGGGACTATCTATTAGA
Organism: Pasteuria penetrans; assembly: GCF_900538055.1. Taxonomy (NCBI): domain Bacteria; kingdom Bacillati; phylum Bacillota; class Bacilli; order Caryophanales; family Pasteuriaceae; genus Pasteuria; species Pasteuria penetrans. The sequence continues at coordinate 1,627,524 of NZ_UZAC03000001.1, read as the reverse complement.
ACCTCTAGTGTCATGGATCCCGGTACAGTAGAGGTATTTTCCTGTAGGGGGTAACCATGAAGACGGTTCGAAAAAAATTCCCGTTGGAACTCAAACAAAAGACGGTTGAGTAAGTCAAGAATGGACAACATAGGGACCAGATATCTAGGTAGTGTAAATAGATGGGTAAAGGAGGACAGGAGAGGGTGTGTCGGCTGGTTCATTTCCTCATCAATCTTATTATATTAGGGTCTATGGAACCCGATCTTTATTGGGAAGACGGGGAGAATAAGGGGCTTGGGGGGTTCAGGAAGGAGCCTCCCACCCCCTTCACCTTCTCTTACAACAAACCCTGGGCGACAGGAAGTTCATTGCAGATATAGATTGTTTTATTCAGGGATGTAGTAGAAGATGATGAGGGACGTCTTACCTACGAAAATAAACTAGCACTTTTAGAAATACTGGGACACAGAAAAAAACTGACGGAACAGTATCGTTAAGATGACTGCTACGCGCTCCTCATATGGGGAACTTGCCGCTTCCCCATTATGAGGATTCTCGGGGGCAGTATTCCGTTGGGGGTGTGAATTTCCGAACAGGGTTTTTGAGGGAGATTTCCCTCCATTCTGGGTGCTTTCCCTATGGATTACTATATAAAATACATTTATTATATTAAAATATAAAAAATATATTTTGTTTTTCTGGCTCTGTCCTCCCCTTTTTTACCTATTCACTATAGTATCTGGACCGTTCTGATTCATTGAAAATGGTAATCAATTTCCATTTTCTTTTTGTTTATCTTTCTGTTATACTGTCCCGTGAAAATAAAAAATTTTATGGAATTACGAGCAGGATATAGATTGATGGGCCACAATACTCATACTGCCTTACCGGCCCCTATTTGTGATAAAAAAATGGAGAACGATCTCCCAGAGCGGGTACAATATTTACAAACAATCAGGATCCTTACCCGAGTAAGCCATCCAAACTGTCGGGTGTTTCGTTCTGCACGATAAAAACTGGGGAAATTCCACCATTGGAAAGGCTTGGATATGGTTGGCTGGCTATGAAAGGGTCCTATATCTGGGGCGGAAAAGCTATCAAAGGGACAATGGAGTACGATGTAAAATTATTAGAATATGAAACGCCAAGTTCCAATCTGTTCTAGCGGATCCCTACTTCCGTTATGATCCCTACTCGTTGAAAAAGCTCGTCTCCCTTCGAACCGACGGTATGTCGCTGGAGGTCACCGCAGGGCAAACAAAGTGGATCCTCGGCAAGAAAGGGAATTCCTCGTTTCACCCTCTCCCAACGCTTTATTTTTCGGTAGGATAGTCACCTAGACGCGTGGAACTTCCGTGTATTTCCTTACAAAAGTGTAATGTTATTTTAATATACAATACATGTTATATGTTGTCTATCCGTTCTATAATGGAGATAGGGGTTTAGTGAGCCCCTGGGGTCGGGTCAAAAGTATGAGATGGTACCAGCCGATCGTTTAGACACGCCTATCCCAGTTTTCGTGCTTGTTATCATACAGTCATAGGATACTATTTACTAAAAAATACATGTGATGGGTACTACATTAATAAATAAATATATTATATTTAAAAATATAAGATAGTTCCCGAAGACTTAGGAGCCCTGCGGGGTACTTTTGACCCCACGCCCCCTGATAAACCCGAACAGGTACCTGGTTATTGAATGGACATCTTTCATAAGGGGTCAACATTGTAGGACGCAAAAATTTCTTACTGGAATTCAAGCAAGAGGTAGTGGGTCAGATTTACAAAATAGACATCGCGTTACCCAGGTTTTTAGACAGTATAATGTGGCGGCCAACGCACGCAATCGGAAGATGGGTGAAAGGAGCAGAAGAGGGTAAGTTGTGGACCCTGCCTCCCTTATTTAGGAAGGCCTTCGCTAAGTCTTGTAGCGTTTCGATCCCTACGGTAGGGAAAATTGATGATTTGAAACAGCCCCTGGAAAGTGAGGAATTTAGAAAGTAGTCGGTTAAAAAATGAATTGGGAGACCATCCACTATGGATTGAGTGCAAAAAATGACATCGATCATCAACTAGAATATTTTTATTTATTTTGAACGTGGTAATACCGCATAGTAGTATGACTTTATCATCCGTAACGTGCCGGGGAGCATCCCTCATCAAATTATGTGGAATGTTGTCAAAATACCCTACGATATCAATACATGGTGCTGGTGCCGTTAAAAAGGTTCACAATTGTTTCCTGAGGTTCGAATAAAAATGGAAAGTGGGCTTTTGCGGATTCATAAAAATAACTACATAAACTTTTATGAAATCATACTATCTATAGAAGCTCGGTTCCCTAATTATGGTTAGGTTACCGATATTATAATAATATTCCGAACATATAGTCAAAATAGGATATGACCCTACCTTCCTTACGTACATTCGAAACAACTTTATATGTATTACCTGAAAAATACCCTCAAAGAAACTTGAAGACCATCTGTTATTCCTATACAATCCTCTTTATACCCACTATAAAGGGAGGTTGATAACAGATGGTCTCAGGGTATTGTACCATAGAACAGTCGAACTTGGAAGGGATAGAGGAATGGATTGAATGCTTCGCGGATAAGTGGCGCTGGTGTTCCACCAAGGAAGAAATTAAACTTGCAACCCTTTGCGAGTATTACGCGAAACATGCTTCATGGTACAAGGAAACATATGCCGATTATCATAATACTATCGGTCAACCCTGCAAGGATATCCTTTTTACCATAATCCTGGAGTCCATTAAAGAAACCTTTGGGTGGACAGACAGGGAATTGATCGAACGTATTCCACGGGAAGGAAGGTTTTTTGAAGCTCTGGGGGGCAAAAAAGGAAAGCCCCTTATAGGTAGGAGAACATTATACGAAGGCAGAAAACGGTTGTTGGCATACGAGGAGAAAACAAAATGCAATGTTACACGGGACTCCTTTCAGCACTTCACCACCTTCCAAAAGTCAATAGTAGGTATGACATCCACCTGCCGTAGAATGGATAGCACGCTAATCAACAGCAACATAAGGAAATTGACCCGTAATGACGTGATCTATCTGGTGGCAAAAAATGTGGTTTGTATCTCGGCTGAACTCCTGATTCCCCTCCCCGCGGAGTGGGGGGTTTTTCTGGAGAAGGGGTGCAAACTAACAGACATCGATAGTCGGCAATCATTGGGCTATCAGCCTCCCCTTCCCCCAAAAAAAGGAGCAACAGCAAGGGATCATAGGACTGCAGAGCTAATTGGGGTTTGCTTGGCTGTAAGGGAACAGGTCTCCCACTATGACAACATCAGATCAACCAAGGAGTATGCATTGCTGGAAAGGGTGATCTGGGAACAAACTGAGGAGGATGAACAAGGAAATCTCAGGATGCTCTCCAAGGTGCGTTCTGGTAGTCTACAAAGCCCTTATGATCCTGATGCTCAGTACAGGAAGAAGAACAAACAGGAATGTTGGGGATATTCCGGACAAATCGTAGAGGATCGTGATGGAGAGAAGGGAGTAAGCCTAATTTCCTTCTTTGATATGAAAGGTTCCCTTCATCCAGATACGGCCTTTGCGAAGGAGTACATAGAAACATGGGTTCCCCATGATGGAATGCGGTTGTGTGCCGATGGGGGGTACTACAGCCATGAGATAAGCGAACTTGCCCAATCAAAGGGTATTTCGCTATGCTTCACCAATATGACGGGCCGAAGGGAGAACCCCGATAAATTGAGGGCAAGCACGTTTGTGCGAGACAAAAGAACAAAGGAAATTACACGGTGCGTGGCAAACAAGGAACCCGAGAACAGCCAGTACAAACCAGGGAGAAAACCAGGGAGCGGGACCAGTGTGGCTTATTTCAACGGGGAGGATTGCAAGAAGTGCCCCTTTGCGGATCAGTGCATTGGCAAACTCAACAAAACAGGGGGAAGAACCATAAGATTAACCGACCGAACGTACTCGGCGGCGGAGCAAAGAGATCAATTGGAGGAGACAAAATATAGGGAAGCAGGGAACAGTCGTGCGGCCATTGAGGGCGTTTGCTCCGCACTAAAAAATGCTTACGGAGCTCGCCGACTTAAGGTGCGTGGTGAACGAAGAGCTAGGTTGACAATGTTCGCAAAGTGTGTAGCGTATAACACATCTCAAGTCTCCGAATATATAGTAAAATTTATAAGAATAAGAAGGAGAGAAGTCATATCGTGATGAGCATATCTAATAATTTAAAAAATTCATAAAATAATCGGAACTATAGGCCGGTCTATTTGGCGTGCCAAGGTGTGCGGAATAGGGCATTCATTTCCGCGCTCATGGGTTCAAAAACCGAGTTTCCATGGTTATAGTAGAAATCCAACCATAATCGTTACGTTTCACACATATCCGGTCCAAAACATTCATACTATTCAATTTTTTATTTACATTACAAATTATCCATACATATTATACAGAAGTAATTCATTAACTAATAGCAATCAATATATATTATTTTGAAATATAATTAATATCGGAAAAAACCAAATCAACTGACTTTTAATTCCAGCACCAGCACCATACATACGAATCGGGGTGAGATCGCGATTCCGGCGTAGGTTCAAGCCAGTTTTTGATCATCGTCTGGGGCCATTCTATAAGTCACTGTGAGAACCCCCAAAGGGAGCCGCCGTCTTCGGTCGTCCGGTTCAGGAATTTCCATCTATTCAACAGAAAATCTTGCATGGGAGGGAGGATACAGATATGGACACTATGGGATTATCTGCGGATGCAGTAGAAAACATTGTGGAATCAATACCCTTTTTGGGGTCGTTCTTAGCAGGTATATTCTTTTTTTTCTCCAGTTGTTTTCTCCCTCTATATCCCACCTATATAGCCTATCTAACGGGTATATCCGCAACCTCTCTACAAGAGGGGGGTAGGACCTGGGCCACCTCACGAACCCTAATTGTACACAGTCTTTGCTTCGTGGCAGGTGTTTCCCTAGTCTTTTATGCCCTTGGATTTGGAATAAGTGCCACCGGTTCTTGGTTTAGCACCTTTTGGTACGACCAAAAGGGCACAATGCGCGTTATAGGTGGTCTCGTTTTGATCCTCATGGGACTCATCATGGCAGGGGTACTCCAACCCACGTGGTTGTTTCGCATGCAACGCCACGTTACTATCACCACCAACAAATCCGTGGGGTATATAAGTTCCTTCCTTATCGGGCTAGGGCTTGTTTCTGGTTTGTCGCCTTGTCTCATAGTCGCGGTAAGTCCCGTTCTCGCCTTCATCACCCAACAACCCGATCAAGCATTCGGCTGCATGACCTTGTTGTCCCTCGGTTTTGGTGCCCCTTTCATACTGTTCGCTTTTTTTCTCAGTTGGATGAAGTTTCTCGTTCGGTGTACACGTATATTGCAGATTATAGGTGGTACCACTATGATATTCTTTGGGGTTCTTCTGATAATCGGTAAATTAAACATTTTGAAGTAGTCCCCTCATATAATTCTAAAACATTGGTTCAGGGCTTAGTGTAGTCAATCCCATAGTAGACTCCCACTCCGCCATGTAGACAGCATTTGTCCGAATGAAGCTATAGCTGTTATCATATATTGTAATAATTTATAAAAAAAATAGATTCAGGGACAGGTGATCAGATGACGTAGGGGGGACGAAAAAGAGATCCCCCTTCGGAGGCTCCGACACCAAACTTGAAATGCAACCATAGGACAATTCCATCTATCCTAACAAGGAACCGTACACCCTAAGTTTTCACCCCAAATTCCCCTGGAAGGGAGGACTATTTTCCCTATCATGCCTTTATTCATACCGGTTCAAGAAAATCCGCTAATGGAGAAAGGAAAACAGTGTAACGAGAAGCCCTCTCGGGAACAGGTTTTCCAACCCGCAAATCCATACTCTATTTCTAATCCCAAAATCCCGTTATGAATTCAGGAGGCATGCCACATTATGAATGTTCTAGACAATGGGGAGAAAAAAACCAGTACCCCATCACCCCGTTCTCCCGTAGGTAAACAAATGGTAACATTAGTTATAATAGGACTTATTGTCATATCCGGAATTATCCTATGGTTTATTAATAGAAAATCACCTCCTCTTGTATCTGCCTCCCCCCGCTGTAATGGGGAAGTAGGCCCCCATAGCGGACAATGTGCCCCTGATTTTACTTTCCCCATTCTGCAAAATGGTCAAAAGGGCAATAAAGTGACCCTATCAAGGTACATGAACAAGCCTGTGGTTCTCTTCTTTTTCTACACTAGTTGTAGGCCTTGTGTGGAAACATTACCCTCCATCAAGAAAATGCAAAGCCAGTATGGGGATCAAATCAACTTTCTATATGTGAACGAATTTCAAAACGAGCCGAACATCCAAACAGTGCAAAAATTTATCGATCAATCCCATGAAAAAACAGGACAATCCCTGTCCCCGCCCTCCCCCGTTCTCCTAGGGGATGAAGACACAAACGTTCTCTACTCAGTCATAGGTTCACCAACAATCATCTTCATTGACGCAACAGGACGGATTGCTCATGCTCAATATGGCCCGAGACCTGATATCGACAAACTACTGGACAATCATCTGAGAAAATTATTAACTTTACGGGGGTAGGACAACAAATCTATGGGTAAGCGAATAGGGGCCTATTAGGACCTTTCAAAAAGAAAAAGGGACATGGGGAGGGGGTTATCATCCTTATTTCGAATGACTACCATCATCCTACTATCTCATCAGGTGGGCCAGCATTTCAGCCGCCCCCCACGCAGTCAGATTTAACACACTCGCATGATCCATTCCTTCCCATCCTAATATAAATATATGATACAAAAAATGCAGTCAATAAGGAATTCTCTCGATATCCCTTTTGGCTTCGACAGGTGTCCCAAGTTGCACAGAAAAGCCTATGTAGGGTTCCGTTTCGCCTATACACTATCGTATGTACTAAGATAGTAGAGTAGATAGGTCTACCTCTGTAGTTTAGTCCTGGGATGGGAATCCATACCCTCCGGTTTCGACATGAACTAAGCATTTCAATGCGTCATCAAAGGATTCGATTGCGCTAATTTTCTCGACATTGACACCTGATAGGACGCTATGCCCCAACTTTTCCCTCTTGGCCGCCAAAAACGACCTATGTTCCCAATGTTAGTCACGCTAGAGCGATTTGGAACCTATTATACCTACAGTCCCAAAGGACCTAACCCTACCTCTATCTTCCCCGCACTTAGCTTGGTACACAGTTTTCCCGATGTAGGAAACTGTCCATAGGGAATCAATATACTCTACAACTGACATTCGTCCACAATGACTATTCTGTCCCGTGTACTCCCCATAGACTGCGACTCCACTGACATTTATAGACCAATGTTTCAATTTTGTATCAAAGGGGAATTTAATATCTATGAACCTAATAAAAATGATGATGCAAGAACTTCTATACTCAACCCTGATGACGATGGTGGTGGTAGGCCTCCTGTGGATCTTAGCAAAATTTGATTTCATTTACCACCAACATACAGTGGTATTGGAACGTAGTCCCCATAGAAAAAGGGTTCAGAATTGGGGTAGAATCATTGATATTCTATTCCTTCCCGCGCTCTTAGGATATTTATGGAGGATTCATGATCTTGGTAGAATGACAAAGAAATATGTTTTCTCCAATCTTTCAATGTTCCAGCAGCTTGTCTTTCTCGGTTTTGTCTTCCTATGCCTATTTACGATAGGGTTTCTTTTATGGCCAGCATTCAGGCATGAAATTATGTGTAAATTTAAATTAAATCCCCAAAAATACCTTCACCGTGCTATAGTCTGTGTATTACTAGCAGTTCTCATTGAAAATGCATTCACCCTATCTATCCATTCCGATGGATATAGCTTAATAGGATTCTCAGGGGGACTATCAGAGACATCCACTCTATCCTCCCCCCTATCCGGCGCTATGGCCCTACTATTCGTGGGATGGGGTACCACCACCTCCTACAATTGGAGGGGGGCGCTCACTCGCCTGGGACTCAACAGAAAACCAGCGTGGGGGACATTTTTCTTTGTGTGTTTACTTCTGGTTGCCTTTGTGGCTATTCAAAAATTTATGATATCTTTCGTCCACTCTGGCGAACCTAAACATACGATCGGGTTCATTCCCCTCCTTTATATGATGGCAACAGTACCGGATATATTGAACGGGATTGGCGACGAGTTACTATTCCGGGGGATACTCCAACCGCGCATAGGGATCTGGCTTTCCAGTATCGTGTTTACCCTAGTGCACATGCCATACGACTGGATTACTCTTCTGTGGACTCTTGCGGCCTCCCTGCTCCTTGGATGGATAGCACGTAGGTATTCCCTATGGTTGTCCATATGGTTCCATGTGATCTACAGTGTTGTTTTCAATACGGTATCAACCTTCCAGTAGGGATATATGTAACACAGCACATAATTAAATACATTTATTTTGATTAAGGGGTGATATTCCTTATAAAAACATGGAACTAACTTAAGAAATTTTATGTAGATATCATAAAATTATTTCCATGCAGATAAAAACATACACCAAGCTCAATAGGAGGGGCTTTCTGATATTCGGATGAATTGGGTTACTGGTATCGGGGTTCCAGATTGGCCCGGTACAGGGAGCCTACAGCCAATGTACAGCCAATGTGAAGGGGATTAGGGGGGGTTGTTCCCAATGAAAAGGGGAACCCCCCTCAAGTACAATTCGTCGACTGAGGAGGTTTTGGAAGAGATATTTGCGTGATAAGAATAATGATGCACAATATGATAAGCATCATAAACGATTGGGCCACCCCAGGTAGTACTATATGTTGGTGTATTTCGAATTATAAGAATTAAATATACAAAATATACAAAATTTTCATTAATTTAATACATAATAAAATGAAAACTAAATTAATTGAAACTCCTTTAGCATTAAGGACCATAATCCTAACTTTCTTATAGTAGAAGTCATGATAACCCCATCTCCCTATTATTTTAATTTTTAAGAAAGGGAGAATCCCCTACCCCATGAATCGCTGTGTGATAGCAGTAGTAGCTTGATCTCCTGAGGATCATAATGAGACGATCGCACTGAATTATATTATGTGCAGAAGGAAGGAGGTATGGAATATTTATCAATCCTATGGTCCCACTGTATCATACAATCGTTGTATTATATAATCGCCGGGCAGCATCCCGTTGTGGGTGTGAATTTATAAACAAGGTTTTCAGGGTAGATTTCCCCTATTTTTGATGATGATAGGGACCCCATCTTTTGTCGGATGGATTCAACCCTCATCGACAGCTGTATCAAAAAACTGAGCCGCAATGTGTTGGTTTTCTTTTTTATCAGGATTGCAGTCCGTCAGATGGCCAAACTTTCCCTCCCTCTTCCTTCCGAATGGGAAATCTTCTTGCAACCGGATTGTAGGATGGGGATCTCCTGATCTCGATGGGTAACAGGGTAGGGGGTCCTAATCATTGAATATTTTTTCATGTAATTTTTGTTATTTAGGATGTGTATATAGCATGACCTGACGTTTGTCCCCGGGACAGATGCATTTTGTATTTCATATTTAAATACATTTATTTAATAGTAGAGGGTTGGCTGAGATGATGCCAACCCTTCTTGATACACATTATTTTATATTATTATAAATTTTTTCCATTTATGTTATGTGTGGACCGTCATGGTCCGATAAAAGGTGTCCCGTTCTACAGGAATACGTTGGGCCCCGCGGATCAACCATATAAGATCCTGGGTGGTAAGGGCTTTTTCGGCGATGGATCCAGCGGCTTGACTGATGCGTTCCTCCATCAGTGTTCCGTGTAGGTCATCAGCACCACAATGGGTTGCCAGTTGTGCCAATTGTGTGCCAATGTTGATGAAGTAGGCTTTGATATGTGGGATGTTGTCCAGCATTAGGCGGCTGATTGCGATCGTTTTGAGATCATCCATAGCTGATGTCCGTTTGCGAATGGAGGCAGTTTTGAGGCGGGGTTGCATGGCAAGGGGTATGAAAACCAGAAAGCCCCCGGTGTCATCCTGTAGATTGCGTATGCGCAACATATGCAGAATTCGTTCCTCATAGCTTTCAATCCCGCCATAGAGCATGGTAGCGTGGGTATACATACCCATACGGTGGGCGGTTCGGTGGACATCCAACCATTCTTCCGTACTTGCCTTGTCCGGACTAGTGATAGACCGATATCGTTCTGTTAGGATTTCTGCCCCGCCGCCGGGTAGGGTTTCAAGGCCGGCGGCCATGAGGGTTTCTAGGATTTTTTCCGTAGGCCATCCCGTTTGTTTGCAAAAGAAGACAATTTCTGCCGCTGTGTATGCCTTCAGGGTAACCTTCGGGTAATGTTTTTTCAGGGTGGTCAGTGTATGGACATAGTAGTCAAATGAAACCTCTGTATTGTGCCCGCCTACTATATGAAATTCTTTTATGCCTTCATGATAATGCGAGTCTGTGTAATGGAGCAGCTCTTCCTCGTTCATTGTGTAGGCACCCTCAGCATCAGCATCGCGGCGGAAGGCACAGAAGGAGCAGCTGGCTTCACAGACATTAGTAGGATTGATGTAAAGATTTTGAATAAAATAAACGTGACGATTGTTGCGTTTTTGGTTGACATGATCAGCTAGCTGGGCAATGGCCATGAGATCTGGACAGGCATATAGATCAAGACCATCTTGTAAACTGAGTCTATTACCGGATAGAATGCGTTCACGGATCGTTTCCAGGTTTTCTGTGGCATAACTGGTTTCCATAGGGGAATCGGTCCTTCCTTTCTCCTTTTCCTAGCCTTTTGTTGGTTCGGTATCCGTAGTGGTTTCTCTGTTATAACGACGTAGGATGCGATACATGGTGTCCCTCTCTACCGGGGTCCGCCCCGCCTCGCGGATCATATGTAGGAAGGAAGCGGGGGGGAGCATCTGCTGTCCCTTTGCACCCGCTGCGCGTACGATTTGTTCTTCCACCACGGTTCCATCAAGATCGTCCACGCCAAAATGAAGGGAAATCTGGGCCAATTTTTTCCCAATCATGATCCAAAAGGCCCGAATGTGGGGAACATTATCCAGTAACAGACGGGCAGTGGCCAGGATCTTGAGATCGTAGACACCCGAGGTGGCCTCTGGGATCGAGGGATACTCCTGCGCTAGGCGTGTATGATCAGGGTGGAAAGCGAAACCAAAAAAAGCGTCAAAGCCCCCCGTTTCATCCTGTAAGGACCGAATTTGCAACAAGTGGTCCACCACGTGTTTGGGTTGCTCAATGTGACCATATAGAATGGAAGCGTTAGAGCGTATACCCAACTTATGGGCCGTGCGATGGATAAAAAACCAACGTTTTGCGTCCGTTTTATGGCCTGCTATGATTCTTCGAATTTCCGGTGCAAATATTTCAGCGCCGCCCCCAAGAATGGACCCCAAACCAGCATACTGTAGTCGTTTTAGGAGTTCCCCTATCTCTACTTGGTGGATACGTGCCAGGTAATCGATTTCTACTGCAGTAAAAGCTTGTATGTGTAAATCTGGCCGATATTCCCTGGCTATTTGGATCATGGATTCATAGTAGGAGAGGGGCAACGCGGGATTAACTCCACCCACAATATGTAATTCGGTGATCTCGGGCGTTACCTTTTTGACAATTTGTGTTCTGATTTCCTCTAGGGGGAGTGTGTAGGCTGTTTCATCATTTCTGGGAACACCAAAAGCACACAACTTACAGCCAAGTGCGCAGACGTTGGTGTAGTTGAGATGCGTGTTGACAATGAAATAGGCCAAATCACCATGAAGCCTCCGTCGGACTTGATCAGCCATCCCCCCTAGACTAAGGAGGTCATGGGAGGTGAGCAATTGCAATCCTTCCTCTGCGGAGAGTCGCTTTCCTTGTTTCACTTTTTCGTGGATCGTTGTGAGATTCGACAGGGTTTCGGTTGGGGACATGATTATGAAAGAACGCTCCCTTCGTCGTTTCGGAGAAAGTAGGGGGGAACCTGGATCATCGTCCCCCCCATTGTAGCCTATTTCAGGGTAGTAGGGCTAATGAGTTCTTCATTCCCAATTTCGAGAACGGTCCATTTTTTCCTCATTTTTCCAGAATGAACCTATGTTTGTGGTTTCATGGAGGATCTTTCCTTGTCTATAATTCCTAATCTTGACTCACTAGTCCCCCGTTTTCTCCCTATATTTCCATTTCTTACCTTATGACCTGATCCAATATACGGATATCAAGGCTAATAGTACTATAGAAACACTGAATGTATAGCGGGTCCATGTATATACCATGATCGGCCAGGCGATTCTATGCTTTTTTCGATACACGGGGCGTAAGATCAATGAAGAGATGCCCGCCACGATGGGTGGTGATAGTAACAAACCTAATCCCAATGGGGTAGTGAATAGGATGGCAAGGGGTATGATTCCTATAGTGGATACTAGTAGCCCTATAGTAGAGGCTCCTGCGTGGGGATTCACCGGGAGGAGAATGAAACCCAAGAAGAGTAACAAGGGTATATAGAATAATAATTGGGTTGTATAGTGCAATCCGCTGAACCGGGCAGCGTATTTTGCCCCTTGTTGGTACTGCAAGGAGAGCCATTCGAGTTTGATCCTAGATAAAAAGATTGCCATTTTTTTATTGAGAAAGAAATCCGCCACAACCATGGAGGATATAACGGTGGTTGTATACATTAGGGGGGCGGTAAGGTTGCTTGTTTTTTCAAAAAGTAGTAGGGACCACCCAGTCCATATGGTGAATAGAAGGGATGAACAGTGAAGAAACAGGAATCGGAAGCGGTTGAGGGGTGGACTTATGAAAAACAGGAATAGGAGAATAAACCATGTCAAAATGAGGAATATATTAGTCCATACCATACCTGTGAGCACCCCCACGGAATTTTCTGTGGTGGATGGGGGAACTTACTCTATCATTCCCCCCCGCTTCTACTCATTGGAAAATATATTGCAAATGCAACCACTGGGTATCTTTCATCCAATCATTTATTCATAATTATTTTTATATATTTATATATAAAATGAATGAGAAAACAGAGTATGGGATCCATGTATGGATATGTGTTTTCAGTGTTCCACCTAGAGTAAGAGGAGGAGTTTGGGTATTTTATTCAAAAGGGAATCTCAATTTCAGGATTGGGGACGCTATTTATATTTCCTTTTTGTTCTTTCCTTTGAATTGCCTCGGATGATTTGTATATAGTTAGATTGTCTACACTTTTGGGGGAGTCCAATCATGTGTTTCCATATCAACCTTACTCATTCGTGATGACCTATAGTATATATATTAACATATTATAATTTAATTATATTATATAAAAAAAGGTAAGATTATAGTATGTGGGGTTGTCGAGACATTGGGCTGTTTCCGGATGTGTAGATCTATGCTTCTATACGACGATCTGGCAGGCACCATAGTTTTTTACCTATGGGTCTACCTATGGGCTTGATACTTGAATGATGGATTCTTTCTCGAATCCCAAATACGGGACCGAGTTTGTTTTTCTGGTCCTGTGGTAGCTTGGTTTTTCTTGGTGTGTAAGGGGCAAGGAAAGTAGACCCATCGGGATTCGGGAAGCAAAGGTGTTCCATAACTATGATTCCATAACACAAGGATCGATAGGATTTTGATTGCATGTGGGGTGTTGAATTCCGGGGAGAAACGGCTTATCATGGTGCAGGAGGGTTGGGGGTCCGTTGTCTTGTGTGGTGGGATGGCGTTCCCCCGATAGAGGTTTTGGTTAATTCTGTAATGTACAGTGCTCTGTTTGGATACCAGCATGGGGGTTTGGAAGCGGCTGTTTCTGTTTGCAGAGGGGCGTATAGAGACCGAGCCATGGATTGTCGATGGGGAATGGGGCTTACTGTCTTGCCGAATCCTTTACGGGGGGTGTTGTGCCGATGCACGGACAGACTACCTTTGTAGGAGGTAGTGGTGTCGGCATGGTGGAAAGAATAGCTGACACAAGGGGGGTTGCTGTGGGTTTGCGTAGGCGGCTGATTGAGGAGCGGATGGAGCGCCTACGCGGTCAGATGGAGCGAACGGCTTCCTACCTTGGAAGGGGCCACCCCATGGTATACGAGTTGAGTTGTGCCCTTGATGCCTTGCACAATGAGTGGGGGAAATTAGGAGGCGTGTGCGGACGCGCGTTGCCATTTGTTCATTGGTCGTCCCCGCTTACGCGGTGTGCGTGTGGGGTTGTCTGTAAGCATGGTGTAGGATAGTTGTAGAAGGAATGGGGGCGAGGAAACAGTGGTGGTTACGCTTACGGATAGGGCCGTCGTGCAGGTTAAGGAGATGTTGGCTGAGGATTCTGACTCCGATCGCCAATGTTTGCGTTTGGGATTGCAGCACGGTGGTTGCAGTGGCTGGTCTTACTCGTTGGGGTTTGATCAGAAACAATCTGGGGATACAGAGATGGTACAGCAGGGAATACGCATCGTTGTGGATAAGGCTGCTGAGCCATTGCTGAAGGGTACGGTGATCGATTACGAGGAGGCTGCCTTAGGTGGTGGTTTCCGTATCCAAAATCCCAATGCCAATGTGACGTGTGGGTGTGGATCCTCTTTTCGAACGCCGGATCATCCCGGTGGTCCACAGGAATGCTGAGATCGTCCCCTGCCATGGGGAATGTAGGGGTATTTTCTGAAAGTTACTATGCAAAAACCCTCTTCTCCCGCTCGGGGCTTATTGGGCGGGGAAGAGGGTTTTCATTGTCTGAATATACAGATGGCGTTGGTGCAAATTATAATGGTGACAGCAGCAAGCCACCGACCCAACCATGTCATTCTTGCTTCCTACTGTCTATTGAAAATTTTTTTCAATAGACAGGTATGGATTGGGGGTGTTTTTATACCGGTGCCACAGATCCATAGATCATTTTTTACACAAAGGATCGCTCACTACTGTGACCTGGTTGCAGACGGGTTTGAGGGTGGATATGCTTCTTAGCATGGCTTACTGCAATGGGTGCTTCGCCGAATCCAGTGGCGATGAGCTTGATTTTACCCGGATAGGTAGTTATATCGCCTGCGGCGTACACCCCGGGGAGGTTTGTCTCCATCTTCTGATTCACGGAGATGCTGTTTCCTTTTAGGGTGAGTCCAAAGTTGGCAATGGGACCCAGGGAACTCTTGAAACCAAAAGCGGCGATGACCGCATCGACAGGTAGAACAGGGGAGGAGTCGTTTTCCTTACAAGAGAGGACGACCTGTTCGATTTCTGTTTCCCCCTGGAGTTTCTTGATTTCATAGGGTGTGAGGATTTGGACGGAGGGGAGGGATCGCAGTTCTTGCACGCTTCGTTCGTGGGCCCGGAACTGGTTCCTGCGGTGTACCAATGTAACCTGCTTAGCTAGGGGGGCAAGCATCAATGTCCAGTCTACCGCGGAATCCCCCCCCCCAGCGATCAACACATGCTTTCCAGTGAAAACAGATGGTTCCAGGACGGAGTAGTACAGGTTTTTCCCTTCAAAACGGGTTGCTTCCATAAGGTGTATCTTTTGCGGTGTAAAAGCCCCGCAGCCGGCGGTAATGATGACGGTTTTGGTGGGGTAGACGTTTCTTTCTGTGCGTAATAGATATAGGGATTCCGAGGGTTTTTCAAGGCCTATTACCGTTTCCTCTAGACAGTATTCGGGCTGAAAACGGTCTGCTTGCTCGATGAGGGACCGGACGAGTTCCTTCGCACGTATCTTTGGCAAACCTGCCACGTCATAAATGTATTTTTCTGGATATAGGGCCGTCAATTGTCCACCGAGTTGTGGTAAGCTCTCGATCAGTCGGGTAGATGCGTCACGCATTCCAGCGTAGAATGAGGTGAACAGACCGGTTGGTCCGCCGCCTATGATTGTGATGTCCTTGCTGGCATGCATGTTTTTCTCTATAGCCAAACCATCCACCTCCTGCAGACCTAGGCGCAGCCGTGAAAGCGGTATTTGTTTTACCGTTTGCTGCTTCTTTTTTATATGTACTTAGGTGTATTATTGGGAAGAGATACTTGCCAAATATCCGAGGGAATCATATCATAAACCTTGTCAAGATTCAAACATTGTTAAGGTTCGAACACTGTCAGGGTCTCAATAGGAACGACTGTATAGAACAGAATTGAATATGCTTTTTCCCCCTGCTTCCCATAAATTGGGGTTGGACAGTGAGGAATGAGATGGGGTCGTAGGGGTGATGTTTCTCGTTTAGGGGTACAATATTACATTTGAAAAAGAAAATTGATCCAATATTTTTATCGGGGTTGGGTTGTTTTTAGTAGAAAGGGTTGAAAAGGATATGCATTTGCCCCATATTGTGGTCCTGGGGGCGGGTTATGGTGGTCTGATGGTTGTTAGGGAACTGATGGGACTTCTGGAGGAAAATGAAGCAAAAGTCACCCTAGTGGATCAGAACCCCTATCACACGCTGACAACGAATTTGCATGAGGCGGCGGCGGGTACGGCCGATCCTGAGCTAACGTGTGTTCCACTGAAGGAGTTTTTGACCCATCCCACAGATCGCCTGTGTTGGCAACAAGGTCGTGTTGTGAAAATCGATACCCAGGGAAAGAAGGTATTTCTTGCCGATTTGGAGGAGCCAATATCCTATGATTATCTTGTTATAGGTATGGGTAGCGTTTCGGAAACCTTCGGTATCCCCGGTTTGCAAGAGAACGCCTTTTTCATTCGCGATTTAGAGGGATCCTGCCTGTTGCGTGATCATATGGAGGAGCGTTTTTCTGGTTATAAAGATGACCCAAGGCCAGCACGAGTGACGATGGTTGTCGGGGGTGCTGGTTTCACGGGGATGGAGTATTTGGGGGAGCTGGTGGATCGTATTCCCGAGCTCTGTTGTATATATGGTGTGCCACAGGCAGCGGTTCGGATTATCAATGTAGAAGCTGCCCCTGGGGCCTTACCAGGTTTTGATGAAGCGTTGGTGGATCATGCGGTGCGTTACCTAAGTAAGAAGGGGATTACCTTTCGTTTCCGGACGGCGATTGCTTCCTGTTCACCCACAGGGGTCACTTTTCGTGACGGAGGGGAGGTGACAGCGGATACGGTAGTTTGGACAGGGGGTGTTCGGGGTCTTTCCTTGCTTTCCGATGCGGGTTTGGAGGTGGAGCGGAGCAGGGTTCCTGTGGATGATTGTTTGCAGACAAAGGACCATAAGGATTTGTTTGTAATTGGTGATTGTTCTCTAGTAGGTGTGCCGAGTAAGGAGGCAGTCTTCTATCCTCCGACGGCGCAGTTGGCCATGCAGCAGGGGAGCAATGTAGGCTATAATCTGGTGGCTCTGTTGCGTGGGCAGGCGATGGTACCCTTCTGTTATGAACATAAAGGTACCATTGCTTCCCTCGGTCGTTATGAGGCTATTGGTATGATTTGCAAGGTTAAGTTGCGTGGTAAACTTGCTACCTTGTTAAAACGTATAGCTCATTACCGATGGTTGTACTTGGCAGGTGGGACGCGTGTTGCTTGGAGGTATGGCTTGCAAGCGGACATGCGGGGCCGAAAACTGGTGGGAGAACCGGGGCCCACGCAAGTTGCCAAGGGGCAAAATGGAGTAGAGGGGGATAAGTAGTTTGATTGTCCAGGGGGTTGAAGGGGATTGTTCCCCCCTATTCAGTTGGAGGGTGTCTAGATGATTTGGAGTCGTTTATTTCAGAGATTCCATAAAAGAGTAGGGGTCACCCATGAATGAATGGGGTTTATAGTCTTGGGATCGACTTGCAGTGGGGCTGTATTTCTCCCCCGATCGTTGTTCTTGTCCCCCCGCGGTGGTGTGGCCAGTGGGGGTGTTTTCTTATTTCGGCATCGTCCCGTTGTGGGTGTGAACTTCTGGGTGAGTTTTTCAGGGGGAGATTGATCCCCCTTTTTAGGGTCTCCCCAATGGATTCATATAGTTATAATATTTTTATTATTTTCTATAGAAAACGTATATTTTATTTTGACATGGGTAGGGGGTTTCTGAAATGTAGCTGATTGTATGTTGTCTGATCCACTTCCGTACGAAAGTCCTTTCTTCGGGTATTGGGTGATAGGGGGCGTACAATAGCCATATCTGGAAACTGAGCCGCAATGTGTTGATTTTCTCGTTTATTAAGATGCAAGCTTGCCATATGCACAAATTTATCTTCCTACTTACAATGGATGACCCAACGAACAAGATGAGATAGAGCTGCTAGGGATTTGCCTGGTTTTCGAACACTTTTGGGAACTAGCACGAGGAGTTTTTCGATCCACCCCAGCCCACATACTGTTGCAAAGGATGATGGATAGGGGGGCCGATAGAAAAAATTGGGCAGGGGGGGCAAGAGAAATTCATGGTGCGTTTTCAACGGCTATTGGGTCGTTCACAGAGTCCCTTTGATCTAAGATGCCCAGGGGTGGTATCAAGGGTGAACTGTTGGGTATGTTTGTGACTTTGTCGAAGCTTGTTGATCAAGGGAAGGAATTGGGTAGGATTGTCCATCGGTAGGGAGGACCTGTGGCGGATGTAAATTTGTTGAGCAATGGCGTTGCTGCCCAATATCTGAAGGGGCCTGCGCGGGCGCCACGGGTGAGTCTTATCCAACAGTCAGAACAACGGAATGGAGCAACTGGGGTACAAAGTGAAAGGTAATCATCGTGCGGGTCGTGGTTTGTTCTTCTGTAAAGAATCGTTTAGGATGCCAGGATGAAGGGGTGCTTGGTACGATAAGGGTGGCACAGGCGAGGATGGAAAGGGGGTCAGCTTATGATGGGATCTCAGGCTGTTCGTTATTTCAAAAAAAGGTCAGGGAGAAGGAGATGATAATTACAGATAATTCATTCAATAAAGAATGAGAATCGACCTTATGTCGGGTTTGTTTGGTGTGCGCAAAGGGGGCCAAATTAGGAACCAGCTATCCTTATCCCAACTATAAATTGCTTATGTTGACAGCGTAGTTTGCTTGTATACTCAATCAATAATGCAAACATTTTTACAATATATTATTTGATTCCCTAAATTATTACAAAAATATTATAACAATTTTTATGTTATTTTCCATGGTAGCCCTATTTCATTGATTCAGATTCAAAGGGGGGCTCCTTTGGACACGGTAAACCCCTCGAAAAATCTACGGAGGAGCTCATCGAAAAATTTACGCACGCGATCGGACGCAATCCCGTTAGGGCACAAATAAGGGAACCCATCCCCGTAGGTAGGGGAATGGGTTTTTTGGATCGTTATGGATTTTGCTATCCTGATAGGGAGGATGACTCCATACTATATATAGGTTTTTTAATTTGTTCTGATAAAAAGGTTCTCCAAAGTGAGGAGATGGAAATAGAACCTAGTAGACCGAGAAATAGAGCCTCGGGATCAGGGTAAACGTATTGTGAGCCCCCCTGGGTGGCGAGAAGCCGTTCATAAATTTTATCCAACAAATTCGGTTCCTTCTTGGTAAGTTGTAAAAGAAAGGCGGTTCGCCAACCTACAGGCGAGGTGGGTAGGGTTTGGGGAATGGGGGAGGCGAGGTGTGTTACGCACATGGCCCATGCTTGCCATAGGGTAGAGAAGGCTTCCCGGTACTCTACTCTGGCAAAGGGGGCAAGGGGGTGGGAGCGTACTAGGCGGATGAGTGTTTTGTACATGAGGAGGGTATGGAGGGACCAACAAAATTCGTTTTCCCGAATGTGTTTGGGATCGGGAAGGGCGGATAGGGGTAGGGTGATGACCATATTAGAGGAACCATTGTCTATGCTCCAACTGGCTGGCCAGCGGGTATGGACGAAGGACGAGGGTGGGAGCCAGCGTATGATCCACGCAGGGGGTGGACTGGATTTTGTTCCCCAGCGTTCCACTAAGCGGGGATAAACATGTTGACGAAAGGCCTGTATTTGTTTTTCGTAAGTGTTAGTTGCATTCGTTGAACCTTTGAGTTGGATCGGCGGGGAGAGTTTAGTGGCTATGGCGGGTCCGTTCGGAAGTAGGAACCAGCTAATTGTTTCCGTAGGTGTGTCCATGGCGAAGGTGTGGGCGGCATGTAACTGTGCAGATGGCATGTGATGTGAACCCCCTTGGCGTCTGCATATGAGTGGTATTTCATGATGAAGTAAGTAGTGAGGGAACCCCCCTGGCAAAAAGGAGGAATGAGTACTGGATCATTGGTATCTAGTAACAAGTTTATTGTTTTATGTAACCTGGATCCGTAATAATTCCCTCATTTCATATTTTTAAAACATTCTGTATCCTTGCGAGCGCAAGGTGCGGATCGTCCATATGCCAGTGACACACCCTGCTAGGCCTGCTATAAAGAAGGATGCATTGACAAGGCTGAGGATATTTTCTTTACCCTTCAGGGCAAGGACAACGCAGGTCAAAAAGACCAGACCGGGAACCCATGTGGTTTTGAGCAGCATATTAATGATGAAGCTAATGCCAAAAAAGAGAACAAAAAGTAAGGGAATAGCTACAGCAAACTGTAGGGTATTCATTCCAACATCCCTCCTCTTGAAGGTTCGTTATGCCTTTGGGGACATCGGTAGAAACCAATAGAGTGTGAGGGCGGTAACAACACCCAAACAAAAACCACCGAGAATTTCGATGGGTTGATGGCCCATAATCTCCCTCAGTTTGAGTTTTTCTAGGAAGGGTGTCTTCGATGGATTGCGGATTTCTTCAAATATACGCACGAGATGTTGGACCATCTCATTGATTACACGCGATTGTATCCCTGACTGGCGACGGACTCCTGCAGCATCATACATTACTATGACAGCAAATACGGAAGCTATAGCAAAAATTGGTGTTTCGAATCCTTGTATCAGACCGATAGATGTGGCCAATGCAACAGTAGCTGCTGTATGACTGCTCGGCATACTACCGGCGTCTAGTAACCAGTTCCATTCCCAGTGTCCCTTTCGGATGAGATTCCAAAGGAACTTCGAGGCCTGGGCCATTACTGTGGCAAGGAGGGTGGACCACAGGTAGATATTTCCGAGGAGTTCGTCCATCATAGATCCGGTATACGTCCCTTCCGAGTGGGGGGTTGAATGGGCATGGGATTTGATCGTAAGTGGAATGACTGACTTTCTGGACTTTTCATCAGTATAATGCAATGGATATTTGATACGCTGCGGTACATCGATCCCGATATCCCCATTTTCATTTCCATATTTATAGGGTGTCTAGACCATACTGTCTCCCCAATTATACCCTATTTTGTTTTAGGGTGCGACCATCTTTTGGATTCTATAACAATGAAATGCGAATTTTCATTGGAAATGGAAAACACAGATTGCGCGAGTAAAAATTTTGTGCTTATCGGTGCCAGTATGCTGTTGTGGTTTTGAATTTTATGAAAGGGAGGCAGATCGTTTTGCCCTCCTCGTACGACTTCCTATCTAAATCCCACGCATGCGATCGGATGCAACCATATATTATATATTTAATTTATCATAATTCATGATATAATGTTTTCATAAGCACTAGTACTAAATTAAAATTCATTTATCATAATTGACTATCTAGGGGGGTATTTTATTCTATCATGGATAAGAAAATAAGGAGTCCATTGCGACGTTTGGGTCTTCTCACCACTTCCCTTCTCGGTATAGGTTCTGGCATTGTAGGGACAACCGCCCCAACCTTGGCACAATCGGTGAGTGTTTCTGTTAGAACTTTTCAAAATACGGGCGTAGATAATTTTAGTCATTGGAATCCTGGATCTTATGATGTTTACTTTCGCCCTTATCGTCGTCCTGTAAGAATAGGTATTTTCAATAATTATGCAGTTGTGCCAGGGGGATATCAAGTACGTTTGGGGGATCCATTCAGAAACTATCTAAGAAGATACCTATATTGCGAAAATGACAATGTATACTATAGAACAGTATACAATACGGGTCCCGCTGTATATAATAACAACTGGTACGGTTCTGGAAACTATTATGGTTATGATGGTTATGATGGTTATGATGGTTATGATGGTTATGATTCCGGTTGGAATTGGTAATTATGCGGTTAGTAACTAATCCACGGAATCTGGTTTTTGAGGGACGATGATCATAATAAAAAATATATAAATTAATATTTTATGAACAGTAAATATGATGACTGGGGGGTACTGTTGTGATATCGACGGGATTGGGCCCTGTAGGGGCCCTTTTTTGTTTTCCCTGCTTCGTCTGCGGACCCGTCTTTGGGTCTGTTTTTTATTGATTATTTCAATGTAATATATTACCTTATGGATCCTTCCTCCCTTTAGGGGGATCTTGGCCGCATATCGGACCTGAGGGTTCAGTATCGGGAGTGGGGATGGGCAACTCACCCTCTATCAGGAAATAAGGGGTTGTGTCGATATGGAAACAGAACTAAATTTCCCGAGGCCCCCTCTTTCGGACGAAGTGAAAATCATGAAAATAGAGAAATTAGGAACCACAAAATTAGATATAAAATGAGTTATATTCAGAGTCCATTGCCAACCGTCCATTCCCGGGAATCAGGTGTTCCTGTGAGGATTCGGAAAACCTGGGACTCCCACCTAACTCATCCTTACAATCCAGAATTAGGAAAAAACTACCCAAGGATATTTCAGGTCCGAAGTTTGGCCAAGATCCAAAAAAGGGTTGCTGCGATCTGACCTTGGGTGTTCTCCTCTCATCCAACCAACGGGAGGCTTTGCGTTCTAAAACACAGCAGGGGGAAACGGGAAAGGGCAATGCGAAGGTTGGGCTGATTATGTTATGACATCATAAATAATAATTTCGTATATCCGTTGTACATCCCCCTTGTCATTGTTATAATATTTTTAATAAATATATAAATGGGAGCTTCTTAGGTGATGCTGGAAATGGGCATTGAGGCCGCCGTCCTAGATCATTTCAAAATATGTACATATTCACCCGATTGGGTCATATCCCACTTTCCGCTGTAAGATTCAAGAGCGGGTAGTCTGTGGTCCCTAAAAATTCCCTATTTGCGTCTTTTCGATTAACAATTGTTTTTATGTTTTTAATAAATAGATAGAAATTTATTGTTAAATCATATTGTAAATAGCACAAAAGGCGTTATAGGGGTGCTTTTTCTCGGAATCGTGGTTAGATATATCTTCAGAATAATTTTATTTTAATCAGGGGGTTCCCTCTGGAGGAATCCATAGGTCAGCAAAACGTCCCTCCTACACGAAACGGGAATCTCAGTAGAACCTAAAGCTCTCCCTCCCCCTGTTTTTGGTCTCTGTTTTTGCCTTTAGTCCCTTGATCTTTTGTTTTGATTCCCTTGTGTTTTTGTTCTTTTCCCCTTGCCCCCTGGCCTAGGCCAGGGGGTTTTCGCGCCCCTACCCCTCCTCCCCCCAACTCACCATTGTTGTTTGTGTTGGCCTGGCCCATTGTGTAATGGCGCCTGGCTTCTCCATCGTGGGGGCTCCAGAATGGCGCTGCTGCATGGCCTTCCTTTATCCCTCTCCCTTGTGGGGAAGGGGGGTTCTTCTATGACTGTCGTTGCCCTTATGTAGCCCTATGCGACCCTATAGTCCTTCTCACTTTTACATACGCAATTCCCGCTATTGCCCTTGGGAAACAGTCGATCCTCTACTCAAAAACTCTGTTCCATGATCCCTTCTGGATCCTCCGCGATATGCATGATGATCAACAGGGTTAGGTGAGATAAAAAAGGGAAATACAAGACAAGAGTGGGGAAATGTATAGAGGACAACCGCTTGGTTTCTGAAATGAAAAACTTAATATAGGAAAGGTTGGTTTTATGATTCCAATTGACTTGGATATAGACAGAATGGAAAAAAGGATAGAAGAACGTATACAACATTACGAACAGAAAGGATTATCGCTTCAGGAATCCATCCCCCATGTAGTGGAAGAGATCGAGGAAGATTCTGAATGGGCTCCTGGTCCCATGGGGAGGGCTTATACTTTTATAGCCAATTATCAGTTTAAAAAACAAATTTTAGGTGGCCGGGAGAAACACCAAAGGGGTCCCGATTTCCCAAAAGTAGACCGAAATGGTTATAAAAAACGTAAAAAACGCACCAGCAAAGGAATTGTGGTTTACTATGACCCCCAGCCAAGGAAAGGGCATTTCCGATCTGCGGTTACTAAACCCTACAAAAAATATACGAAGTCGTGTATAGATATTCTTTCCTCCTTACGTAAGGCCGGTATGTCCATAAAAAAAATATCCGAATTGTCGAATGATATTCTGCGATCAAAAATCTCACGCTCCACTGTGTCAAGATTACTTATGGGACATCTAAAGGAAGAGAATAGAGGATTCAATGAGGAACCCATAAGAAACCCGCATGAAATTAGGACCGTAAAGGTGGATGCTTACTACAAACCCGTTCGTGGATTCGGGAAAGTAGCTGTCTATGTCATAAAAGCGAGTAGGAAAAATACATCAGGGATAAAAACAGATGAGGTTTTATCAAGTTTGGTAAATCCCCCCGAAACAGCTGAAACTTGGTATGAAGCCCTCCAAAATGTTTACGACCGTGGTTTACGGATGGGTCCTGATACCCTTTTCATTGCTGATGGTCATAAGGGAATCAGAAAGGCGCTAAGCCAAGTATATCCCGAAGCAGGTTTTCAAGGGTGTCAATTCCACAAAATGGTGAATCTTTACCAGGCCTTCAGAAAGGATAGACCGAGAAAAAAAGGAGTGAAGTGGGAACCCATCCGAAGCCGGATTTATCAAGACATTTTTCATGTTCTTGACAAAAAAGAAGCCCTTCATGGCTTGATACGCTTTAGTGATGACTATCAATCCAAGTTGCCCAAGCTCGTTGAAGGTCTATGGGCTTCCTTTGATGATGTGACAACGTATCTCGATTACGACCTAGCGGATGCTGTTCAAAATCGTACAACGGGTTCCTTAGAGAGAAATCACAGAGAGGCCAGACGTTATACGAATGGAGTGAGCTGTTATCCTACCCTTGATTCATTCCAAAGGGTGATTGATTCCGTGTATAAAAATTTCAACTTAGAGCAGGCAAAGAAACTTAGTGGGATGGATAATCACTCTGTGTCCGCATGGGGACTGGGAGAATTCGCTATCCCTGCCATGTATCCCCTATCTTCACACTAAAAAAAGAATATTCTTACATTTATTTTCAGGAAAACCAACCTACCCTGAGTATGGGTATGGCTTCCATTTTTTTACATAATTGCCATTTACAGTAATTTTTTATGTTTTATTATAATTTTTAAATTATTGTGTAATTTTAACTTTTATTATGTATGTCAATAGTTGTAATTCACTACGATGATATGATTTCTGAAGGATGGGGAACCCAAGAAAATCAACCAGGGGGAGATTACAACCGAAAAAGGGATATCACCCCCGATTGTATGGAAACATAGTATATATAAATTGTAAAATTTATATATACTATGATAAAATAGTATTGATCTGAAAATACCTCCCGGGGAACGATCCACGGGCAAAGATAAGGGATCTAAAATCACCCATTTTTGGGGGATGCCATATTTAGGATGCGGATCATTTCTATATAAATTAATAAAAAAATTATATTTTTAAAATACGAGAGAACATTCCCGGGGGGACCAAAAGTAGGAAACCCCCCTTAGGAACATGCATATACCCGTTCGTATAGCTTGCTGAATTGGTTCTGACGCATTAGGGATTGATGGTTATTGAAGAAAGGAATTAAAAATATATTATAAATTTATTAAGAATAAAAGCAGGGAATCAACCTGTTTTATTTCGCACAGACGAGTGGTAGGGTTATTTTGCCATGGCGGGAAATAATAGGGGGTTGACCCAAGGGATCCGTCCCCCGGGGAACAGGTCCCAAATGTTCTGGGGATGTGTCGTACGGAAAAACTGTGATGCTCTCTTCCCGTTATCAATACGAGTAGTAACCATCCTCGTATGCGATTGGTGGTGGTGGAATCTGCCATAGCATCTGCCGGGCGTAGGGATCCAAAATCCCATTATAGTACCTATAACGGATCAATCCGCTTCCATCTTGGGCATAGGATCTCAGGAAGGAGTCCAGACTGTAGAACGTAATCTCCCCACGGAATTGTGGGGAATATAGTTTCCCATAGCCGGTGTAAATTTTAATTACTCTGTCCGGGTAGCCAGTGAAAATTTCATAAGTTGTTCCTTGGGTGGAATTTGTTCGACTGAAAATTGTTTGCACAAGGTTCTCGATGCTCGTGGTTCTGATATGACCACCTCTGGTATAACCAGCATAAGAATTATCATAGCCACCCGTATCAACATTAACTTCTACGTTTGTATTTGTCGCATTCACTGAACTTGAACCCACAACTCCTATCAGGCTGAGCGCTGCTACAGAGGAGATAGTTAGTAAGGGGCCTAGGGATGGGGTTATCTTTCTTGTCTTTTTATTCATAATAGAATAGAGAACCTCCTCGATTCATAATTAGGAAAGGACAATAGATCCTTACTAAAAAAATTGTATCATGATTACATTAATAAATAAAGCGCATAATATACTATAAATACACAATTTATTTATAATTATACAAATTATAGAGGGATAGGGTCTATATAGTATAACTATGACGATCACCGTGGATACGATCGTTTTGAATAAAAAAAATTTCTTTGATAGTAGTCAGATGCGCCCGTGCTCGTAAGCCGCTATAGCTGGGTTAGTGGATGTTAGGACCCCCGAATAGTAGGGAGAAAGCAGATGAAGGCCAATCCCTTCCAGGGGGACCGATGATTTTTTTGTATCATGACTTTCTCCCATAGGCATGGTAGATAAGCAAGGTGGATGAATAGGAAAAACAAACGGAAAATGGGCAGGGGGTATAAATACAAAAATCGTAGACCTGGGTTCCCCCCGACACATCAAATTATATCATTATAACGTAAAATATTCAATATTTCAAAATATAAAAAATATTCCATGTGATGAGGGAATGACAAGCAAGATACCCTGCCCCAATTTCTGGGGGAAAACGGCAGCCTCCCTTTGGGGGTGTGAATTCCTGAACAAGGTCTTCAGGGATTCCGTTTTTAGAATTTCCCTTCATAGATTCATATGTACGATTTTTTATTATATTTTAATAGAAAAAAAGCATATTTGGACCTTGATCCTATTCTTCCTTTTTATAGATATAGGTGCTACCGCGGAAAAAGGTATCAAACTTATTAGAATATTTTTGTATTTTTTGTATATTAAATAATGTGTTTGGAAAATGTTTATATTGTTAATTAGTATAAAAACAGTCTGATAGAGTATTCCCGGCGTAAGTGCTTTGGGGTGGAAAGGTACCCCTTTCTGGGGGATTGTACCTGAAAATTTCGTACGATCGGTTATTTTTTGTTGAACTACCGAAATCACCGTGGGATCATAGGAACCGGTTCCTATTTCGTTCCTTTTGCGCACACCAAAGAAACCGACATAAAGCCGAATTTTATTTTTTATTTAAATAGTATTATATATTAAATTCTATGTAGTTATGGGTGATCTTATCCTTCTCTTCCTGATCTTCTTTTGAAGATAACGAACGGCCTGGGATCAATGATAAGCAGATCCTTTTGCCATCATGGCCCGTGCCACCCTCGTCTTACCATGCACCTTCATTTTGGCCGCCTGAAAACGGTTCTTCATAGAAGAACAAACCCCCTCCACAGCCGCACGACGATTGCCCTTCTCTTTGTACCCCGGTTGCTCCATTTTGTCTCGTTGTTCCGCCGTTGAATAGGACTGATCTGTGGTGCGCAGGACCCTTTTCCTGATAAAGCTGTCAATAAGGGTTGAATCCATCCGATAAAAACTGGGGTCCATATTCATGATCCCCATCAAAAATTGAGTGAAGTCGGAGTAGAATTGTTCCTTCACCTTATAGCCTTCGGTTTCCTCATAGACATCGGGGCGATTTCGACTCTCATATAGTGTCCTTTCACCCATAAGTGGTCTACCTTTTGTACCACCCAATGCCTCAAAGAGAGGGCCTTCGCGTGGAATTTGAATGATCAGCATACGGTTGCTACATCGTAAAAACTCCTTGATTATGTCAAAAATCAATGGTATGAGTATATGTATGCATGGCCTTCCAATGGTATTGTGGTAACCACTGTATCTCTTCCTATATAAGGATGCATATTCGGTGAAGAATAGGCCGAGAAGGATGAAAACCAATTCTACATCGGAAGGTTGATTCGTACCCACCGTGGATAATAGACGATCCTGCAAGTAAGTTTCCCTTTGCTCTATTTCCTCGGGTTAATACATAATAATCTAAATAAACTGTTTATTATGAAATATCGTGTTGATCTATTTCCTGGTGATGCATTGAATGAAAGAGCAAGTACTATCAAATAACCTTACTATATTTATTAAATTTTATTATAGATCGGGGAGGGAACCAAATTTTGGAAAAGATGTTCTGGGCGGTACTTGTCGGATCGTTCCTTTTTGCGGTAGCACCATTAATAATAAAATTATATTCCGCAAATGCAGAGGAATGTTTCCCGGGGGGCCAAAAATTAGGATCAAAAACCCCCTCAGGAAAATGACTACACCCGTTCGTATAGCTGCTAAATGGGCCCTAACGCATTGGGATTGGTGGTCACCGAATAAGGAAGTTGAAAGATATATTATAAATTTAGGATAATTACAAATAAAAGCGGGGAATCAATCCGTTTTGTTTCGCATAAACGGATGGAGGGCTATTTTCCCATGGCGGGATAAAAACAGGAGGTTGATCCGAGGGACCTAGCTCCCAGGGAATAGGTCCTAAATGTTCCGGCGATGTTCCGTACGGAAAAATTATAATTCTCCCTTCCTGTTATCAATATAAGGAATAACCATCCTCGTATGCGGTTGGCAGACCCTGCAATAGCATCTGCCGGGCGTAGGGATCCGAAATTCCATTATGGGCCCTATAACGGACCAATCCGTTCCCATCTGAGGCATAAAAGGATCTCAGGAAAGAGTCCAGATTTTGGGGTGTAGTTTCTCCACGGAACTGTGGGGCGTATACTCTCCCATAGCTGGTGTAAATTCTGATGATTCTGTTTGTAGCATAGAAAACTTCATAAGTTGTTTCTTGGTTCGCTCGACTAAAAATGTTTTGCACAAGGTTCTCGATGCTCGTGGTTCTGGCGGAACTAACTCTGGTATAACCACCATAGGAATTATCATAGCCACCAGTGTCAACATTAACTTCTACATTTGTATTTGTTGCATTCACTGAACTTGAACCCACAACTCCTATCAGGCTGAGCGCTGCTACAGAGGAGATAGTTAGTAAGGGGCCTAGGGATGGGGTTATCTTTCTTATCTTTTTATTCATAATAGAATAGAACCTCCTCGATTCATAATTAGGAAAAGACAACAGATCCCTACTAAAAAAATTGTATCATGATTACATTAATAAATAAAGTGTATAATATACTATAAATACACAATTTATGTATAATTATACAAATTATAGAGGGATAGGGTCTATATGGTGGATAGATCATACGCGACTATATTGTGTGATGCTTATAGAATGTACGGGCCCATCTATAGAGGGGAAGAAATCTATAGAAACCATTGGGATGGATACGGAGGATCTACTATCATAGATGGTTTTGAGGAAATAAATTTCCCTATATTGCATTTCCTCTTGGATTATGATGCAATGAAAGGTAAAATGGTTTTTCTTTATAGGGGTCTAATCGGATGGAAACAGGGATATGGGAAGAAAAGATTACATCCTAGACCCCCTAGAGGCTATACGGATGGGTTTAGGGGCAATCCATCGATCCCTTTCCCCCGAAAGGGGTGCCTTTTGGGGGGGGAGAGACAAGCGTTTCTGTTCTGGTACACATACTGCAAACGAAGAGTCCTGGGATTGATTCTTTTTATACCAACCAGTTGCTGATAACACTTGGAGCCTCATGTGAGAAATAGTATAACTATGACGATCACCGTGGATATGATCGTTTTGAATAAAATATTTATTTGATAGTAGTCAAACGCGCCCGTGTTCGTAAGCTGCTATAGCTGGGTTAGTGGATGTTAGGACCCCCGAATAGTAGGGAGAAAGCAGATGGAGGCCAATCCCTTTCAGGGGGACCGATGATTTTTTTGTATCATGACTTTCTCCCATAGGCATGGTAGATAAGCAAGGTGGATGAATAGGAAAAACAAACGGAAAATGGGCAGGGGGGTATAAATACAAAAATCGTAGACCCGGGTTTCCCCCGACACATCAAATTATATCATTATAACGTAAAATATTCAATATCTCAAAATATAAAAAATATTTTCATGTGATGAGGGAATGACGAGCAAGGTACCCTGCCCCAATTTCTGGGGGAAACGGCAGCCTCCCTTTGGGGGTGTGAATTCCTGAATAAGGTCTTCAGGGATGCCGTTTTTGGAATTTCCCTTCATAGATTCATATATACGATTTTTTATTATATTTTAATAGAAAAAAGCGTATTTGGACTCCGGTTCTATTCTTCCTTTTTATGGATATAGAGAAGGATATAGACCCATGCCCTGCGGATACTTGGTACTGTTTTACCATCTCCTATTTGCGGAAAAGAATGGAGAATGATCTTCTAGATTGCTTGCCCTATGTACGAAAATTGGGGATATCAATGGAGTAGGCTGTCCGAATTATTGGGTATCTTTCCTGTATGACAAAAACTGAGAGAATTTCAGGGGGTTTGGACGTGGTTGGTTAGCTTAGGGGGTCCCCAGATTTAAAGGAGTAAGGGGTGGGAAGAGCCTAATCTTTCAATATTTTTTCGTAATTTTTGTTATTTGATACGTATATATCACATAGCCTAATGCTCGCCTCACCCATTGTGAATATATTCTGTATTTAATAGTTAAATACATTTATTATAAAATAAAATGTGATGCCCCAAGGGAATCCCCTACAAGAACATGGAACTGATTACCCTTATTTTACAAATATGTTCATAAAAATAATTTTTAACGTATGACATAAACATGCACCAAGCTGAGTTATGAGTGGGCTTTTCGGATCCTGGTTCCGGATGAGCTTAAGTATGGGTGTCTACAGCCATGAGAAGGGGATTTAGGATTATGATTTTGGTTGGGGGTGAGGTCTCAGGTTCCCAAGTAAGGGGCAGTTTATTTCATCGAGTAGGACTGGCATCTCAGCCAACCCTCTCATAGAATCACACGTACTACTTTCGCATTTATGTGGCTCTTATGGTCCCATAGGATTTTGCTCATTCGGAACCCCCAGTCTGGTGTCACGTTCTCCGTATTTTCCTCTGCTGTGTTCTATCCTGATTTCGATTCAATGTTGCCTGGTCCAACCCACGATCATCTCCTTACCTCAGATTGTGCGTCCAGTTAGACCCATCGGGTTTAGTCCACGATCATCTCCTTGCTTTGGATTGTACGTCGTTTGGTCCAGGCAGACCATTCAACCCCTTCGCTCCACCCTCATCACAAGGGTTTCTTCACTACTATGAGTTGATCCCCCGACTCTGTTTACAGAAGCCTCGGTATACCCCTGGCCCCTTTACACTGGGCCAAGGCTAGGTGTCCGTGCGACAGTCTCCTGTGGTTCCCTATGAGGGCCTACGTCAAGTTCATTCCCTCTGTGCACCGGATGCCGCCAGGACAGTAGGTGGTTCGCCCTCCATGGCCTTTTTTTCTCCAGGAATAGGTTCCTTGTTTCGACATCGACTGCGCCTTTCGGTGTTTTCCCCCAATGATTCGCTTTACTCATCTTCCCGATTCACACCTGACAGGATTCTTTCGTCCTGCCTTTTCCCAGAACGCTCACCACCCTTGCTCTTTACAACAGCAGCACTGGATGGTTTGAAACCTACCGGCCGATTTCGGGGGACCCTTCCCCCATCCCCCATAGAGTACGATGCGACACACAAAACCAGACGGGATCCTAAGCTATGGAGGAAGGTGTATAGAACATAGGCTTTTCCGTGAAATCTGGGAACCTGTCGTTTAGTGGGTTGATCGTCTCCAGGTCGTAAAAACCAAGAGATAGGGGCCCTGCACACTGGAGTGGACTGGTTCATAATAGCTACTGTAATGGGAGAGTGGTGAAGCAAAGGGGCCAGCTCATCTGACTTCTGGAAAGATTAAAACTATAGTGGGGTAAGAAGAGTCATAGGACACGAGAGTATTCGGTTCTGTGAGGGGCTTGGTTGAAATACTGGGTCTACCTCGACGGGGGGTTTGTGAAGAGAATTTATTACATTTTATTACTTTTACGCTCACAGTACTTACATTTCCACCGTTGCGGTTCTAGTTTTGACTCCTGAATCCATGGACCGCATCTTGGGTGAAGAAAGGTCCGGGAGCTACCAGAACCTATTTTGACGAACTTTTGCTCTTTTTCGCGGGATTTTTCACAGGAACACTGGGTTTCGGACGAGGGTTTTTCGACCAATGATTTAAGTACAGATCGGATGGTTCTTATACCTTCATACTCGGATTCTATTTCCTCCAGGCTTTATCAGTTCCACTTCATTGGTTAGAGGGGGGCGTGGTACATTAGGATCAATCTTCTTATCCTTTTTGGTTATCATAGATGTCCCTCCTACAGAAATATTTAGCATATCCATAGTAGGGTATTACCATAAAAATTTCAACGCTGTGTCTACACACTATTAATTTTACCTGAAGAGTACAACTAGAACTCTGGATCCATATTCAGAACGGAACATATTCAATTTGAAATTCATTTATATTGAGCAAAACATTGCAGTATGGGTATGCTGATTCAGTTTTCTTTGTTGTCTTTTTTATTATGAATCATAAAAACATAGGAACCTCCTGGGTCCTCCTGACTCCGTAACCATTTAGAGTTTGGAGACCCGGGAAATGTACACACCCCCGTTCGTATTCTGCCTGGGGATTGTAGCTGGGTTGTCCAATCCAGTGTGGGCAGGATGGATCAACCTACTATGGCTAGTCATCTGGGGCTATAGGATTCCTATAATTATTTTCCTATTCAGAGTTATCAGTTGATTTATCCCCATAGTACACTCAAACCAAGTCCCGTGGATTGCGGCCTACATTGCATGTTAGGGGCAAAAGGTCTACAATGTCGGGGTGGCAGTGGTAGACTGGTTCCTAATGTTGGTGTTCTCTACAGGAAAAGTTCGGTTTTGTATGATTTCGTTATGTTGGGTTTTATGACTTTGTGTTTTTGATGGAATAGGGGTGCTGGATTGGGGTGGGTGTGCTATGGAACAATGTATGCTACGTCAAATTCGATTTCATTTCCATTTAGTACTCGGTAATTATACAATATGAAGATATTTTCCAAAATAACTAACGGTACCCCGTTGGGATCGTAACTACGAGGTGAGGCGCGCAATGGGCGAACAAGAGCGGGGTGTCAACGGGGGTGCACAAGCGGCTGCTTACGTGCATCTTGCACCTATCCAACCGTGGGCCATACTGGACCGGGAAGGACAGATAGCCAAGAGTGCTTCCCTTCCTCCCGACCTTTCGAGGGAGGACCTAAGGGCCTTGATGTATCGTATGGTATTTGTGCGTGTTTGGGACGACCGTGCGGTTGCCCTAGCACGACAGGGTAGGTTGGGATTTTATGCACCCGTGGCCGGTCAGGAGGCTACTATGGTGGCTAGCCAATATGCTCTTCAGAAACAGGATTGGATTTTACCAGGGTATCGGGATCTTCCCCAGATGTATTTTCATGGATATCCTATGTATCAGCTTTTTCTGTGGTCGCGTGGTCATCAGCACGGGGGTGAGGTTTGCGAGGATGTCTCTGTCATGATGCCACAGATTATCATTGGTGCACAGTACGTACAGGCCGTTGGTGTCGCTATGGGTATCAAAAAACACAAGGAAACGGATCGAGTAGTGGTTACCTACACGGGTGATGGTGGAACGTCGCAGGGCGATTTTTATGAGGCGCTCAATTTTGCTGGTGTTTACTGTCTACCGATCATTTTCGTTGTACAAAACAACCGTTATGCCATATCGACCCCTGTTGCCAAGCAAACGGCCGCGCAAACATTGGCACAAAAGGGGATAGCGGCTGGAATTGCTTGTATGCAAGTGGATGGGATGGATGCCCTAGCCGTTTATCAGGTGGTTCAGGATGCGCGAAACCGGGCGCTGGCGGGGCAGGGTCCTACACTAATTGAGGCACTCAATTACCGACTTGGTCCCCACTCCATGTCGGGGGATGATCCGGGGCGTTATCGGTTGGAGGAGGAACAAACATCCTATGCGGCATCGGAACCCCTGGAGAGGCTTCGCAAGTATCTGATAGCGGGCAATCTGTGGTCCCAGGCGGATGAGGAGAGGGTGGTTTCGCACGCGCAG
Organism: Pasteuria penetrans; assembly: GCF_900538055.1. Lineage (NCBI taxonomy): Bacteria > Bacillati > Bacillota > Bacilli > Caryophanales > Pasteuriaceae > Pasteuria > Pasteuria penetrans. The sequence continues at coordinate 1,593,237 of NZ_UZAC03000001.1, read as the reverse complement.
CAGGTATTGGAGGATGCGGTTCGCGAGGCAGATTCCTACCCAGCTATGGAGATGAAACAATTGTTTGAGACTATGTATAGTGGTCCGCGTGATTCCCTGTTGCAACAACTAGACTGGTTCGATAGGGGGGGAGGGTGATATGGCACAACTGACTATGGTTAAGGCACTCAATGATGCTCTTCGTATAGCGTTGGCTACAGATCCTTCTGTTTTGCTTTTGGGGGAGGATGTAGGTAAAAACGGAGGGGTTTTTCGTGTCAGTGAAAATTTGCAGGGGGAATTTGGTGAGGAACGGGTTTTCGACACCCCATTAGCGGAGTCGGGAATTGGTGGTATGGCTGTGGGTTTGGGTGTACAAGGTTTTCGTGCGGTGGCGGAAATTCAATTCATTGGATTCATTTTTGAGGCGATGGATTCCATTATGGTTCAAGCACCACGGATGCGGTATCGCTCCGGGGGGAGGTATTCGTGTCCCATAGTGTTTCGTGCCCCCTTTGGTGCAGGTGTGAAGCCGCCCGAACTACACGGGGATAGTTTAGAGGGTCTTCTGGTCCAATCCCCTGGTCTTAAGGTTGTTTGTCCCTCTAATCCTTATGATGCCAAGGGCCTTCTCTTGGCTGCCATTCGTGATCCTGACCCTGTTTTCTTTTTAGAGCACTTGAAACTTTATTTTTCCAAATCGGAAGTCAAAGAGGGTGACTATACGATTCCTTTGGGCCAAGCGGCCGTGGTTCGTGAAGGGGTGGATGTTACGCTCATTTCCTACGGTGCCATGGTACGTACTGCGATGGCAGCGGCCGAAAAGCTGGCGGAGGGGGGTACGGAGGCGGAGGTTATTGATTTACGGACATTGGCTCCCCTAGACCTGGAAACGATCCTAGCATCTGTAGAGAAGACGGGTCGGGCGGTAGTCGTCCAAGAAGCCCAACGCCAGGCGGGTGTGGCGGCCTCCATTGTCGCGGAGATTCAGGAGAGTGCCATTCTCTCTCTACGTGCTCCTGTGTTGCGTGTTACCTCCCCTGATACCGTGCTCGCTTTTCCTTTGATTGAGGAACAGTGGTTGCCTTCTGTGGGACGGGTGATTCAAGCCGTGGAACAATCGATAAATTTTTAGATTTATTTATATTCATGCAGAGGTGTTATTACGATAGAAAAACTAGTAGGTAGGGGGTGGTAGGTATGGCTTATGAGTTTAAGCTCCCCGATGTTGGTGAGGGGATGCAGGAATGTGAAGTGATTCGATTGCATGTGAAGGAGGGGCAGAGGGTTGAGGCATATGCACCCTTCATCGATGTGCAAACCGATAAGGCTTCAGTAGAAATACCTTCCCCTGTAACAGGAATAGTGACTTCCTTGTTCGTTAAGGAGGGGAAAGTTGCTTTTGTGGATAGTACGATCGCATGGATAGAGGAGGCAGGAACAGAGGGGAGGGATGAGCAGGCTCCTCCCCAAGATCCGGGGTTGGAAGGAGGTGAAACAGGGGCTTCCCAAAAACGACAGACGGGGGTGAAGGAGCCTACCCCGGAAAGGGTTGCAGCCGGGGGTCGGCGGCTTGTCTTAGCATTGCCCTCCGTTCGGCGCCTGGCGAGGGAGTTAGGGGTAGATTTATCTGAGGTGCGAGGGACAGGTAAGCAGGGCAGGATCCTGGCAGGCGACGTAGAGAGGGCAAGGGAACAGGGAGCGTCGCCCGTTAGGGATATAGGTGAGAAGGAATCTACTACGACGGGGTCTACCCCTGTTTCCCCTCCTCCTTCGTCTGCTCCTCCCTTGTCTGCTAGGGGGCACGGGAAGTTGGGTCAACAGATGGAAGAGGGCATCGAGGTAGTAGAGGAGATAGAGCCCTTACGCGGTATTCGCAAGGTGATTGCTCAGCGTATGGTGGAGAGCGTAAAGGTGATTCCGCATGTGACCCTGATGGATGAGTGGGACGCGGTGGAATTGGTTTCCCTGCGCCGTGAAGTTCAGGATTTGACGGGGTCTAAAATTACCTACCTGCCATTTTTTATCAAGGCAGTCTTGTCAGCTTTACGGTCCTATCCCCATGTCAATGCCTGTTTGGATATGGAAAGGGAAGAGATCATCGTAAAGAAAAAATATCATATGGGGATAGCAGTGGCCACGGAGGCGGGTCTGATGGTTCCTGTGATCCGTGACGTGGATCGCAAAACCTTGCTAGAGCTGGCTGCGGAGGTGAGTGAAAAGGCGATAAAGGGGCGCGAGTTGAAATTGGAATCATCGGATTTGCGCGATGGTACCTTTACTATTACAAGTTTGGGGAGTATGGGTGGTAGTTTCTTCACCCCCATCATCGCACATCCGCAGGTGGCCATTCTGGGTGTAGGTGCTATGAAGGAGAAACCTGTTGCTCGGGATGGGCAGGTAGTCATCCGCCGGCAGGTACCCATTTCACTCAGTTTTGACCATCGGTTAGTGGATGGGGATGTAGCTGCACGTTTTCTGTCCCATATGCGCGAACGCATCGAACAACCGAAACATCTGCTGATGGAGATGAGATAACGATGGTAGTGGGGGATTTTGCACAAGACGTTGATGTGTGTGTGATTGGTGCAGGACCGGGTGGATATGTGGCCGCTATTCGTGCAGCACAGTTGGGTCGCAAGGTGATCCTCGTTGAGCGCGATCAACTCGGAGGCGTTTGTCTCAATCGCGGCTGTATCCCCTCCAAAGCGCTCATCAGTGCGGCCGATCGTTACGATAGTTTCAGGGGGGCAGCTCAGCTGGGATTCCGGCTTCCCGAGAAAATAGACATCGATTGGGATCGTTTGATGGCGTGGAAGAGGGGTGTTATTCAGCAGCTTCGCGTGGGGATTACGAAATTGTTGTCCGCTAATGAGATTGAGGTTGTGTTTGGTGAGGCCCGTTTTATCGGTCCTTCCTCAGTTCGTGTGGTTACGAAGGAAGCTGGTCAGACCTATAATTTCAAACAGGCTATTGTGGCAACCGGTTCGCGGCCGTATAGATTACCAGGTTTGCCCATGGACGGGGGGAGGATTCTCTCTTCTACAGAGGCATTGGAGTTGCCATCCCTGCCCGAGCGTATGTTGATCGTTGGTGGGGGGTACATTGGTCTTGAGTTAGGAACTGCCTATGCCAAATTGGGTACACAGGTGACGATCCTAGAGGGGTCAGGATCCCTGTTACCGGGTGTGGAGCCCCGTTTGGTGCAGATTGTACAGAATCGTTTTCGTAGAATTGGTGGGGAAATTGTCACCCATGCCCGCGTTCAGCAGGGGCAATCCACGTCTACTGCTGTACATGTTATGGCTGTGGTAGACGGGAAGGCGCAGCAGTATACGGCAGATTATTGTTTGGTGGCTGTAGGTAGGGTTCCCAATACGGAGGACCTGGGGTTGGCAGTGGCGGGTGTGCATTGTGATGATAAGGGTTTCATCAGAACCTCCTCCTCTTGTTGCACGAGTCGATCGACTATTTATGCAATTGGTGATTGTGCGGGCGGCGATTTGCTAGCCCACAAGGCTAGCTTTGAGGCCAGAGTGGCTGCTGAAGCAGCCTGTGGACGTTTTAGTGTCGTTGATGTTCAGGCGATGCCCTATGTAATCTTTAGCGACCCTGAGATTGCTTATGCGGGTTTTACCGTGGAGGCTGCGAGAAAGGCTGGTTATGATCCTGTGGTGGGTCGTTGCGCATTCCAGGCGAACGGACGTGCCTTATCTCTCCAACAGGGGGAGGGTTTTATTCAGGTGGTAGTCGATTCCGAAACGGAGCAGATTGTAGGGGTTCAGATGGTCGGTCATGAGGCCTCTAGTTTGTTGGCCACGGCCGTGTTGGCAATTGAAACGGGTGTTTCTGCAGAGGATATTGGCCTCATTGTACATGCTCACCCTACACTTTCAGAAGCTTTTGCGGAGGCAGCGGAGAATGCTGTGGGTCGATCGATTCATGGTGTGAATAGAAAAAGAGGGTAGGAAAAGGAAGGTGCTTGATGTTTTTTTCCCTGGGGCGCATCTATAACAGAGGATGTCCTCTTTTTACGCAGGGGTATGCGGAGGGGCGGGTCGTTTTTTGTTGTTTGCGTCCATTGAACACCCCTCCTCAAGGATTTGCGAACACTAGTTCCCTGTACTAGTGTTTATGTAAATAAAATATATATATAATTTATGGTGTTGGTGCAAATCATGGTGGTAGCAACAGTTCCAACCCCATCATTTTTTACCCCCTACTATCTATAGAAACTTTTTATAAATAATTTTATTTATAAGTAGATATGGATTAGGGGGTTTTTTGTACTAAACATCCTTAATATGAATAAAAAACAAGGAAAATAGAATCTATAGTAAAAAAATTTAATTAAAAATTCCTACAGAAAGGGAGAATTTCGTCTGAATGGGAAAACAGGGTCTGGCTCTGAAAAACGGAAGGGAAATGTTGTATGAGTTGTGTCCACCACGTAAGGAGCTTGGGTTCAAAGAACCTCCCAATGGAGTTCCTAATTCGATCCTTGGCTCCATTTCCGGTTTGGGATATTGTTTGGGTTCCCATTCCGTTCTAGATTTTCAGGATCCCTGCCTTTTTCGGTTTTGCTTTTCTTCCAGGGCCTTTCTGGGTTCATAATTTCCCTATATCTTGGATTTTGGGATTGTTGTGAAGGATACTTCAAAGATGGGTGGGGATGAAGGATCGGGATATGGCATGGGTTGGTTGCGACGGAGGGGATCGATGATGATGGAAGGTTCTCTGGTGTGGCCGTTGTTGGTTGTAGTGGGTCTTGTCATGTTCGGTGTTTTGATATTCGTACATGAACTCGGCCATTATATATTCGCCCGCTATTGCGGTATTTTTGTGAGTGAATTTGCTGTTGGTTTTGGTCCAAGGGCGTGGTCCAAAAAATGGGGGGATACGATTTATAGTGTTCGTTGGATCCCTATCGGTGGGTTTGTTCGTATGGCTGGAATGTTGGGAGCGGAGGAAACGAAACCCGATATCCCATTGGGCCATAGGGTATATGTACGGTTGAACGGTGATGGGGGGGCGGAGGAACTTTACTTATATGATCCTGGGGATTCTGTAAAAAAGGGATCGGATGGTAATGTTGGTGTGGCCCCTCATTTCTGGATTACGGGTTGGGTAAGGGGGATTGATACGGATCGTTTGGTGATTTCCTTGGCCGAATCACAGGGGGAAGAGGCATCATCCACAATGTATCCCTTGGTTATGGGGGCGTTAGTGCATAGGGATTCCGAACGATCGCCTATCGAAGTCGTACCTAAGTCGTGTCGTTATGATTCTAAGACCCTGGGTCAGAGGGTTCTGACAATCTTTGGGGGTCCACTGGCCAACCTCCTGTTTACTATACCGTTGTTTGCACTGTTCACAGCGATTTCCGATAAGGACCAATGGATAATCACCCATGTGGCCCCCGGGAGTATAGCCATGGATCAGGGTTTGCAGTCTGGGGACATCCTGGTTTCTGTCGATGAATTTGAGGTGCTTGGGAGGGAATTTCTCAGAAATGTAATGGTAAGGGGGTTTGATTCTTCCCAATCCCTGAAGTTGACAGTGAAGAGGGGGGATCGTTTGGAGGATGTGACCTTCCCCCATCAGGAAATGGCAGGTTCTATGCAGGGGAGAGTTGTATCCACGGGGGAGGAGGTGGGGGACAGACTGGGTGCGTTGGGGATACAAGGGACCTATGTTCCCGGTGAACAGGGTTGGTTGGATGTTCCCAAAATGAGTTTAGTTCAAATGGGCTGGGTAACATCGTGGACCGTCAAGAGTATAAAGGATATTCTCCAGAGAGGTATTCCGTTGCAGGGACCGGATCGTAAGGTGAGTGGGATGTTGGGGATCCTTTTCAGTGTATTACCCCGAGCCATATTGTCTGGTGGTGTACCCACCCTAGTTTTTATCATGGCCGTTCTCAGTATCAATCTTGCCATCCTCAATCTCATCCCCTTCATACCTATGTTGGATGGAGGGAGATTGTTTCTTCTATTCATTGAAATGTTGATCGGTCGTCCTATCGATGAACGTATACAGATGGGTTTATATTATGCTAGTTTTGTTTTTCTCATGTTGTTTCTTATCTACTTGAGTCTTGGCGATGTGCTCCAATGGATTCAGACTTAGGATCTTCCCGTTTGCTTTTCCTATTGCGACATCTGTGGCTGATTGTACTGGGGAACCCAGGATTTTCCTTCGGATGGGTTTCTGGAAACCCATCCATCGTTCTAAAGGAATTTGGATCGATGGGGGGAAGGGTGCAGGGATGGTTGTGTGAACTTTCCTTTTTTTCTTTCCTCAACATTTATGGAATTCTTCGTCACTCCCTGTTTTTGATTCATTATCAACCTTTTTATATAATTTTTATACTATTTTATTTTTTATTGCATATACTTCTGTTCTACAGGGATGATTCCCCCAACTTCGGGGGGACTGATGTACCCACCGGACCTGGCTTGCCTGCGGAATCTGCGGCAGATGGTCCTGGATGGTCTTTTGCGTTTTCCGAGCATGGAGTGGCTGTGTTACAATATGTAGCATGAGGGGGGTGTATCCTGTGGGGGCATCCATTGTGGTAAAAGTTCGCTCAACGGAAATCGATAGAATGGGCCATCTGAATCATGCAAAGTATTTGGAGTATATGGAATGGTCCCGTGGGGAGTGGCTCTCCGATTGTCACTTGTCTCCAAGGGTGTTGGATGCCAAGGGGTTGGGTGTAGCTGTTGTCCATGTTCGTATCGATTACCACCGTGAAATTCATGTTGATCAGCGTCTGCAGGTGACGACCCATCCTCTCAGGACAGGACGCACCAGTTTCACAGTGAAGAACGAGATATTGGATGTACAGGGGGAATGTATGTCCGTCGCCGAGGTGGTTAGTGTGCTCCTCGATCTCAAAATGCGATGCGCGGTACCCTTGTTGCCGGAGTTGCGTGCTGCTTTCGGGAGTTCCGATCGCGTTCCATAGGTGTTGTTGCGTTGTCCCCTGGGGATTCCCATTGCATCGTGGGAGGTGGATCGATGGGAGTAGGTGTGGGCTGTTTTCCTTATTTGAAAGAATATTTATCTTTGTATGGTCGATAAAGGGAATAAGGGGGATGAACCATGTCCTATTCTCCGTTGTATGTGGAATTTTTTCATCATTTTAATGTAACAGAGGATTATTTTGAGTGTCATGAGGTATTAGAAGCACTCTGGCTTGAAACAGCTCGGGATCCTTTTTATCAGGGGTTGTTACAAGTGGCTGTTTGTTTGTATCATCATCGGAACTGTAATTTAGGGGGGGCGCGGAAGTTAATGGAGGCGGCCTTAACGAAATTGGCGCCTTATGGGGAGCCAGTGTATAGGGGTATTCATCTAGGATCCCTGAAAACCCTAGCTCGTCAATATTATGATAAGCTGCATAGTGAGGGTCACGACTTTACGTTTTCCCCCTTTCGCATTCAGGTCATAGATCCGGAGTTGCGGCGCTTGGTTCAGGAATTTGGTGTTCTCAAAAAATGAGAACTTCTGGGGTAGTGGGAGCATTGTATTGGTTGGCTAGGGGGATACCAGTACGGCTTCGTTGTTTTTTCACGGATCAGGTAGAGGTGTTGTCCCCCGGACGGGTTTGTATGGGAGTGATACATAGAAAATAGCATGGGGGGTTGTTGGTCGTGTTCTGGGCATAGGGTCTGTGCTGTGGTCCGGGATACTGCGGTTGATAGATTTGTTGCTATGGGGGATGTGTCCAGGATGAGGGCAATAACAAGGGGAGCAGAACGGACCCCGCATTTTCCTGGTCTCTCCTATGACTTCTTAAAACAGTGAGCCCTATGGGCGTGTTGGTAGGGGGTTCCCCTTTACGTTGTTTTCCTACATAACATCGAATATTCTCTAAAATGAAAATATATAAAATAGCAGTTATTTTTAGAAAATAACATCTAATAATCCTTTTGTGTAATGTGGAACAAGGGATTTCATTATTCGGGAGGGGTGTTTTGGTTATGTTTGCGGGGTGTAGTAGGTGCTCACCACTAAATTTTCTTTGTCGATCCCTTCGGCGTTATGGTTGTGTTTTTGTTTTGTGGTTCATTTCCATTGGAATATGGAAAAATAGTGCATTTGCCCTTCTCTTTTGGGATCGGGATGAGAGCAATCCGGTTCTATGGGAGCCCCCCAGTGTTCTGAGTACGATGGGTTACGATCCCGCTGATGGGCGGCGTGAGACACCTCGTTCGCCAGGGGGGGTAGTGGTTCCCCTCCTCATCGCAGGGGGACGGCTACGGAGGGCTCGTGAATGGTTGGTTTGTTGTGAGCCCAATTTGGAAGTGCGTGGGGCCCTTCGTTCGATGTACGAAGAGCTGGAGGCAAATTTAGGGGCTTGTCTCAAGGCAAGAGGGGATTTCCTTGAGGCACTCAACCAGATCGCGAGGCGTTGGGTAGGCCGGTTCGTTCGCAGGCCGGGTGAGGGATTGCGTTTTCGTGTCCTTGATTTTTACGTGGTGTATTGGCATACACAACTTTTGAATGACACAAATTATCGTATGTTGTGGCGTTATTTGCGTCGTTCTCTTCTCCGCGAGGGAAGCTGTGGCGGTGGTCCCAAATGCATAGAACAGAGGGCTATTTTCCGGTCCGTTTTTCTATATGAAATTCAGCTACCGGTTTTGGAGGAAAAGAGTTGGGAATGGCTTTCTGAGTATGCTGTTGATTATCTGGCCACCTGTTTTTTTGGCACCAATTACAAAAGGCTATCGGTTGGTTTGCGTACGCAAGTGGATCATTACGTTTGGGTTCTAGAGAGACATTGGCGTTGTTATGCGGCTGAAGTAAAACTAGCGGTTGCTGTCCCCTAAAGTGGGAGTACTATGGGAATTTTTGTTTTTGTACGTGATTTGCGCAACATACTATGGGATTGGGGGGATTATTTATTATGCTTTGTCGTCTCCTTATCCCCCATGGGAGAAAGTGATTTCCGAACGATAGGGAGATTGGAGTGAGATGAAGGGATTGGAGTTCCTTTCGGTAGGCTGTTACAATAGATATAGATCTTTTCCGCGAACGTAATGGTTCAGGAGTGTGGGGCGGGGTTTGTGGATGGTGTCCCCCTTACATGGAAAGAAGATGGGGGTTGTAGAATGGATGATTATTCTTTTGCTCGTTCCACCCTTTCTATAGGGAAAACAACGTATACTTATTATGATTTGCCGCGGGTAGCGACCCAGCTAGGTGTGGATTTGGGGAGTATTCCTTTCTCCTTGCGGATCGTTTTGGAAGCCATGGTCCGCCAGTACGATGGTAAAGTCATTACGGAGGCACACATAACCAACCTGTTGAATTGGCAGCGGGACGAGACAGATCCGGGTGAAGTGGCCTTTAGGCCATCGCGAATTGTATTACAGGACTTTACCGGTGTCCCGGCGGTTGTAGATCTCGCTGCTCTGCGCTCGGCCGTGGCCAGGAGGGGGGGGGACCCGGCCCGAATCAGTCCTGCTGTTTCTGTGGATCTTGTGATCGATCACTCTGTGATTGTGGATCGGGCGGGGACCGCCGATGCCTTGAATTTCAATGTAGAGAGGGAGTTTGCCCGTAACGAGGAGCGCTATCGTTTGTTGCGTTGGGCTTCGGAATCCTTTGCCAATTTTCGTGTGGTTCCTCCCTCCACGGGAATCGTTCACCAGGTGAATCTGGAGTATTTGGCCCGGGTGGTTTCCGTGCTTGAGGGGGAGGATGGGCCCGTACTAGTCCCGGACACTTTGGTAGGTACGGATTCCCACACGACGATGATCAATGGACTGGGTGTGTTGGGTTGGGGTGTAGGTGGTATTGAGGCGGAGGCCTGTATGTTGGGTCATCCACTCTTTTTCGCGGCACCCAAGGTCATAGGTGTACGGCTGCAGGGCTCTTTATCCCCGGGGGCAACGGCCACAGATTTAGCGTTGACGGTGACGGAGATGTTGCGTGCGCATGGTGTAGTGGGAAAATTTGTGGAATTTTTTGGACCCGGTTTCGCGTCGCTTAGTTTAGCTGATCGGGCTACTGTGGCTAACATGGCTCCTGAGTATGGGGCAACCACTGGTTTTTTCCCTGTAGATCAGGAGACATTGCGGTATCTTCGTGATACGGGTCGTTCCGACCAGGTTATCGAGATGGTACAACGATACTGCGAGGCACAAGGTCTGTTTTGGAGGGCCGAGGAACCCGACCCGAAGTATTCCACACAGTTGGAGTTGGATTTGGGTGAGGTGGTACCCAGTCTTTCGGGCCCCAAGAGGCCGCAGGATCGTGTAGCCCTGGCCGATATGAAAAAGTCATGGTGCAAGGTGTTGACCCAATCGGTTTCCGAGAGGGGTTTTGGTATCGGCAAGGGGGATTTGAACCGGTCTGTTCCCCTTTCCTTGCACGGGCAGAGCGAGGAACTTAGGCATGGTTCCGTGGTGATTGCTGCGATTACCAGTTGTACCAATACCAGCAATCCCTCCGTTATGTTGGGGGCGGGTCTCCTGGCTAAAAAGGCGGTGGAAAGGGGCCTCCGTGTACCGGCTTACGTAAAGTGCAGTCTCACTCCCGGCTCCAAAGTGGTAACGGCTTATCTGGAAAAGGCGGGTTTGTTATCCCCTCTGCAACGGTTGGGTTTTTACTTGGCCGGCTACGGGTGTGCAACCTGTATCGGTAATAGTGGGCCACTGGAGCCAGAGGTGGAGGAGGCGATACATACGAGGGAGTTGACGGTAGCTGCGGTGTTATCGGGCAATCGGAATTTTGAAGGGCGTATCCACTCGTTGGTGAAGGCTAATTACCTTGCCTCTCCCCCTCTGGTAGTGGCCTACGCGCTGGCGGGTACGGTGGATATCGACTTGTTGAACGATCCTATTGGTGAGGATGCGGCGGGTCACCCTATTTATTTTTTGGATCTGTGGCCAAGCGGGGAAGAGGTGGAGGCGGCTGCGGTTTCTGCGATGAACAGGGAGCAGTTTCAACAACAGTACTCCGAGACGTTCACTGCCAATGAAAAGTGGAATGAACTTCCCACTCCCCATGGATTACTTTATGCTTGGGATCCCGGTTCCACCTACATCCAGGAACCGCCCTTCTTCACCGATAAGGTAACTGTGGGGGATAGACTTGCTGCTATTCACAGGGCCCATATTTTAGTGTTTTTGGGTGACTCTGTTACGACGGATCACATCTCGCCAGCAGGTGCGATTTCTTCCACAAGCCCGGCTGGGAAATACTTACAAGATGAGGGAGTTTCCATCGCTCAGTTCAACTCCTATGGATCGCGGCGTGGGAATGATCGTGTGATGACAAGAGGAACATTCGCTAATTTGCGTATTCGCAATCTCATGGTACCGGAAAAGGAGGGGGGGTATACTCGACACTTTCCCAGTGGAGAGGTCCTATCGATCTATGATGCAGCTATGCGATATCGTACCGAGAAGAGGCCTCTGGTTATCCTGGCTGGTACAGAGTATGGTACGGGAAGTTCACGGGATTGGGCTGCTAAGGGAACGTTCTTGCTGGGTGTGCGGGCAGTGATAGCACAGAGTTTTGAAAGGATCCACCGGAGCAATTTGGTAGGTATGGGTGTTTTACCCTTGGAATTTTTGCCTGGGGATAGCGCGCAGTCGTATGGGTTCACGGGGGAGGAATGCATCGACATACCGGCCGTTCCGGAGGAGTTTCAGTCCCGATCACAACTTCAGGTTACGGTGGAAAAAACGGATGGATCCCATTTTCTGGTCCCCCTGCTGATGCGGCTGGATAGCGCTATCGAGTTATCCTACTATCGTGCGGGTGGTATTTTACCTACAGTTCTCGGAAATATTTTGCAGAAGTGAGCAAGAGTGGAGCGACAGGGTCTCTGCAGTTTCTGGGCCCTTGTTTTTCTTTGTTTGTTTTTGGTATTTTGGCATACATAGATGGTGTGTACCGTTCCATCATTGGACAGGAAAGGGGTGTAGTATGAATATTTTCGAGGGCCTTGTTGGAAAATTGGCAAACATTCATATATGGTTACCCGCCTTTATCATAGGCCTCACGGTTCATGAATGGGCGCATGGATGGGTAGCGTATCGTTTGGGTGATCCGACGGCCTATGAGAGGGGACGCGTGACTCTCAATCCACTTCGTCATATAGATCCCATGGGCTTTTTGTTTATTCTACTTGCCGGTATAGGGTACGCTCGTCCTGTTCCTATCGATGATTCACGTCTCCATCATCCGAACTTGGGGTATATGGCTGCTATACTCGCTGGGCCCATGAGTAATTTTCTGTTGTCCCTTGTGGGTGCCTGCGTACTTCAAGAGGTTTACGGTGGGATGCCGGATGATTCCTATGTCTACCAGTTCACCCACGCTTTTTTCGGTGCGAATGTGATTCTATTTACCTTCAATCTCATCCCTCTTCCCCCCCTGGACGGATATCGGATTCTAACATCCTTCCTCCCTCGTTCCCTCAGAGTTGCTTTGTATCCCTTCGAAATGGTTGGTGTAGCTGTATTTCTGGTTCTTTTTTTGTTTGTCCCGGAATTTAGGAAACTGTTCCACGACATCGTTGAATATGTAAGTGATGCAATAACACAATCGGTCCGTGATTTTTTTCACTCTCATTGAGCAGAGGATGAAATGTGGGTTTTCTTAGATCCGAAATTTTGGCTTAGCCCCCCGGAACCCTACGTGTGATGCTTTCGTAATTATGTGGCCTCCGCCTCGTCTGCCCCAGCCGGATGGATACTCGAACTGTGTTTTGATTTGACTTTGCCCAGCCTCGCTATACCATCCCCTTACCTTCACTGTTGCTTGTGAAATGATCCGGGCAGTCCGGATCATTTGCCTCATGGATAGGTTCGCTGGGCTTTGATTCCTTGGTCTTGGTATCAGTGAGCTTACCATCTTAACAGGAATTTTTCGTTTCTTCTTTTCCTTTGAGATTGGGATGTTCCACCGCTAATACCCCCTGTATGGTAGCCATTTCTCTGGGGGAGTGTTTGCATGTCATCCCCCCGACTTCAGGGATCCTCCCTTCCTTTACCTGAAGTGAGTTTGCTGGTTTCGAATACAGAAATTTGCATTCTTGACTTGCTCCCTATACCCAACGGATGTGGGATTGTGCTAAATAATCTGACTCAAGTGTTTTTTCTGAAACTTAAAATCCTGCCAAAACCGGGTGCGCTGTATGATCCAGGGCGTAGGACTCCCGACTTTTTTAGAGAAAATTTTTGCTGTAATTTGATTCTTGGTATATTTTTTTACATCAATATCGAGTTACATCAGACACAACTACAAGGATAACAACGATCATAAATACCCTTACTTAGCCTATTTGTTATGTGAACCCAGCGGTGCGACCCCTTTCCCCCTATCCTTTACTGTTGGGGGCCCATCCAATATAGGATCCCCAGCCATGGAGTCCGATATTCGGATACTATATTCAGACTACCCCGAGAAAAAACCCCCTCAATACGTAATGAGTTTATCGATGGATTGAAGGGTAAGTGAGGATTTCATCGTAGTAGATTCTAGCGCAGATATGTCAGTAATGCAAGGGAGATGGGAAAAATGATATGAGATTTCTCCTCAGGAGGGATTTGAGGCTTTCGTTTTCTGGGATAAATGTCCTGCGATCGGTGGGAAACAATGATCTAACAAGGGGGAGTATTCGCATTATAAAAATTTCCATCAAGATATTCATCGCGATCGAGAGGGTAATTTCTCCCTAGTTTCTGGAGGAAAGGAGGAAATTTATCAAGTAGTATCCAAATATTTTACAAATAGACAAATATTAATAAATATATATAAAATAACATATATTGAGTGAAAACATTTAGGTAAAATCAATATCATAATATAATACTAATGTTTTATATTGGAAAAAATTAAATATATAATATGTTATAAGAGCAATGGTGAAGGAAGCAATAAGAGGCGGTATTTTTGTGGTCCCCCCGGTTCTTGCTTTGGGGTATTTAGGAATTCCGGCGGGATTGGATGCCACAGCGGACCATAATATCCCGAGGGAACTGCACGACTCTTCCCACTCATCAAGTTTAGCCCCAGATAGAGGGGCACCCTATGGATAGGGGGCTGGTAGCGACAAAGGGGATGGTTTGCATTTCTTCATGGGGGTGAACGGGGAAGCTAAGGCGGTTGCTGTCTTACTCATCAGGTGGTTCAGACCCAGAGGTGTTCCGTTCGAGGGATGGTTTAGGGGAATACACTACCGTAGTTTCTCATGGGGCCAAGGCGCCCCTTTGCAATCCCTCGATTCATCAACTGGTGTCCATCATGACCTTCGCAGGGTGTTAGGGGTAAGACACACAGCATCAGCGGGGCAACCACCCCTATCGGGAATATCGGGGGGTTGTTCTCAAAGGGGCTGTTTTGTTCTTGTTTCTCCCCCTTATCCTTGCCACCCATTCCCAAACACAGTCCACTGCCTCGGGGGCTATCAACAAGTGGACAACCATCGGGTGTAGGGTATAAAGTTCCCAGCAGAGTTTTCTAAATCCCTGGAAACTGATCGGGATTTTTCCATTGAGTATATATATCCGCGTTTTGGCCTACCTACCAGGCCAAAATGAGGTATAAGAAGCTCAATAGCATGCGAAAGGCCCATAAGGTGGATTCAGTATATACGGAGGGAGGTACGGGAACCTATTCCGCTCATTGGCTATCCATTATACTAAGATAGGGGCTTATAAGATCCGCGCATAATGCGAGGGTAGTATGTGTTATGGTTCTGTGTGGGGGTTGTTGGCTAAGATGCTAGCCCTATTCGGCGTTGTGCGGAACTTTTCCCCTAGCCTAGCATCCCATGGCAAATACACAAGGCATGCGAATAGGGTGTCATTTTTCCGCAGCACCTTGTGTTTTTACTCTTTTCTCTATTAATATACCCTTTTTTATGGATATTTTGTAGTTCATTTAGGATATCAAATCCTTAAGAATTGGAATTTTTTGTTGGGAATTGCTTCTGTTGAGTTTGCTGTTCGGTTATGGTTACGGGTGTGGCGGTGGATGAATTTGCCCTGGGAGAGAGGGACGATGGGAGTTGAAACAAGTTGTATGCATATTTTTATACCATGCGGTGACCGTTTTTTCGGGGATAGAGGCAATGAGGAGATTTTTTTTTCCATGTTGTTTGCAGATACCATTGTCTAGGAGGATGAGGTGGTCGGCCCGCTCTGCCAATTTTAGATCGTACGTGGTGGAGAGAACGGTTACACTGTTTTTAGGACGTTCTTGCAAAGCCCTTTCCAGTAGCTGTTTCCCTAGGGGATCCAGGCCATATGTGGGCTCGTCCAGAAGCCAGAAGACGGGTTGCAATAGTCTGGAACGGATGATCATGAATTTTTTCCAAGTTGAACCCATTAGGGTACAAGCGGGTCTATGGCGGTAGCGGGCGAGTCCCCCTTGCATAATTTCACGCCGACAAAGGAGTCGCGGTTGGGGCCATTTTTTGGACTGGGCTGCCTGTAGGAGGATGTTTTCTACGGTTTGCATAGTAGCGATTCGTCCACGAATAGGTAGATAATGGAGAT
Source organism: Pasteuria penetrans (assembly GCF_900538055.1). Lineage (NCBI taxonomy): Bacteria > Bacillati > Bacillota > Bacilli > Caryophanales > Pasteuriaceae > Pasteuria > Pasteuria penetrans. The sequence goes on along the minus strand of NZ_UZAC03000001.1, from coordinate 1,577,731 downwards.
GATGGCGTAATCCAGTCGCCTGGCTTATTTTGCGGTGGGCGTTGCCTAATTTCCATAGGAAGGGCTCATCGTAGATACCGGTATAAGCAATATGTCCATCATCAGGGACTTGTTCCAGGGCAGTCATACGTATCAGGATGGACTTTCCTGCACCCGGATTTCCTAGAATAGCAGTGATTCCCTCCGGTGCTTTTGCCGACAGTTGGAGCAATCCGTACCCCAGGCAGCGGATATTTCTCTCCCAGTAAGTCCTTTTCTTTGTACGGGAGGTCCTTTTGGTAATACAGGACCAGGTGATGGAATGCATTAGGTTAGTTCAATCCCTTCTTACCCTTCACCACAGTTTGGGGTCAGGAGGAATAAAGCATTCCCCCGATATGCTTCCAAATAGTATAGTGATTATAATAATTATTATCGTTGGAACAAATTTTGGATTCGTTATGTAACAAGGGGAGACAACCCTGCCCATCTTTCCCATGGTGCGGGTTCCCTTTTCCTAGTTGCTATGGAAAGAGGATACCCGGTTGGGGTGGAATGGGGAAATTACGAACCCATTGTGTAAAAGGTAGGGGGGGTTGTTTTTGGGGATAGGGGATACATTCTGTAACGTTGGATTTTGTATGAACGGTTTTGGTATGGGGACTAGACCTTGCGTCTTGATCCACATCTGTCCATTGATAAACGATTTCATTTACGAAAGATTTGTTTGGGTAGGTATTAGCAAAGTAAAAAGTGATAGGATGGGGGCGGGGGTCATTTCTGTCGCCATTATTTTCACCAACACCATGAATTCATTTTCTGATCCATTTTCGATCAGTGTTTGAAGTTGATCGGTTGTTGTAGTTAGGTTGGACGGGGTTATGTTTGGGGTGTGTGATCTTCCGTGGGGTAGTTGTAAAGGTTTTTTTTACAATGAATTGTAATTTAGTATTATTTTGAGATCCCATTGTATGGGGATATTATGTTGTAATAATCATATTTTATAGATAGTAAATCAATCTAGAAAAGCGGATTTTTTTAAGAAAAAAGATTGGGGGGCAGGGAAACAGGGGGTATTCATTCCATATGTTTAAATTTCTAAAAATTAAAATAAATAATAATTTTCAAAACATCACATGGGAATAATAATGCGTTTTTGTTGGTTATCTAGTAAGGGAACCGGATGGTATGCTGGTAACTCCTAAAAATGGTTCTCAATTGTTAGTACGGTTGCGAAAAACGAAGGACTGGCTATAGAAGATCACAATTATGGTTCATTTCCATTTTTCGGATGTTTCACTGAAAAAATTTTATTGGGACCCAGACATGTTCCGACATGGAGTTTGTTGCGTTCGTTATTTTCTTGCGGTTTCCCCGGAATGACCCATGTTTTTGTTTCAAACAGGATCTCTTCTACCCATTCCAGGGGATTTTATAGAATGGGGTGTTGTTTCAGCACCACGGAAATCATGCATTTTGAAACCTGTGTGTACAATGGATCCTTGTGAGAGGGATGTAGTATGGGAACATGGGTCGACATGGGATTGTGTGGGGGTTCTAGTACCATGGGGATCCATGGTTTGCTTGTCTCGGTTGGGAAGTCCCGCATGGATACTGCAAATTTTCTTCTCTTTCTTCAGGGTGACAAACGATGATAATCCCACCATGGAGGGTTTAGCAAAATTGTGATGGGAAGGCTAGGAGGGATTCGATCTTTCCTGATTTCCTCCCAGCCTTCCCCATCGGGCGTGTAGTTTGGCTAATGGGTGGGATGTTATGGAATATGGATGATGGGTGGTAGGAAGGGCGATATTGGGAGGGTTTCTGGACTTAGGAAAGGTTTTACTGTTGTCTCGGAATCACCGTTTCCAAGACAGGGGGATGATATTGTGGTTTGGACGTGGGATGGAGGGGACCACCGTCCCAAGGTATTTTTCACCCTACCGTTTGATTCGTGTTTGTATCCATGTTCGTTTGGGACGATAGTCATCGATCGTTGGGTAGGATGGTAATTCATGGGTAACACTGGGAAGAAATGATCCCTCGGATGCCCCGGTCTATTTTGTCCTTTTTCGCGTTTCGGGGGCAAGTAGAGTGGAAGCCGCATGCCTTTCTAACTATTATAATGTGGGTAAAGATTTTGTACGGAAATACATACAAGGAGGAGTTCGCATAATCCTGCGTCTTCCATCTCATACTACAGCCATGGTTTCCATTGCATAACTGATTTCGAATTAAAACCTTTATCAATGGAAGTGGGGGAACGCACGTTATGAAGGCAACGGGCATTGTGCGCCGAATCGATGATTTGGGGCGTGTGGTAATTCCTAAGGAAATCCGTCGAACCCTTCGTATCCGGGAGGGCGATCCCCTCGAGATTTTTGTAGATCGGGATGGGGAGGTTATCCTAAAAAAATATTCCCCTATCGGGGAACTAGGGGATTTCGCTCAGGAATATGCAGAGGCACTTTATGAGAGTTTACATCATGCTACATTGATCTGTGACAGGGATACTGTCATATCGGTGGCGGGTGTCCTCAAGAAGGATTATGTGGACAAACCCGTGAGTGAACTTCTGGAGAATTGTATGGATCAACGGCGTACCCACCTCGAGGCCCAAGGGGGTAGGGCTGAGATCGTACGAAATCAGGGTGAGGAGTATCAGTCCTATGTGATCGTACCCATTATTTCTGGTGGTGACCCGATCGGTGCTGTTGTCCTTTTTTCCAAACAGGAGGGTACCGTTATGGGGGATACGGAAACGAAGTTGGCCAGTACAGCTGCAGTTTTCTTAGGAAAACAAATGGAACATTGAGAAGGGGTCTCTTGGTTGGGCGCACTGTTTTTTCTGCGGTCCATTTGTGACCTTGGTTTGCCCCGTTACCGGGGCGGGGGGTACAATGGGGGTTGAACAAGAGTGGACAGAAGGGGTAGAGGGATTAGTGCGTCTTTTCCGTGGGGCGATGATCCTCATTGTTGCATCTATCGTCAGTAAGGTACTGGGGTCAGTATATCGTTTCATTTATCAGCAAGAGGTTGGGAACGTGGGTTTCTTCATTTATCATCAGGTTTCCGTTGTTTACCATAGCCTGATCGTTTTTGCTGTGGTGGGTTTTCCCCTGGCCGTTTCCAAGTTAGTCGCTGAGTGCCGTGCTCGCTACGATGAAGCGGGGGCCTTGCGGGTCCTACGTTCCTCCCTAGGGTTACTCATGATTATAGGTGGGGTTTGCTTTTTGTGTTTCTTTTTTGGTGCGCCTATCATTGCTGGTTTGATGCAGAGTCCGGATTTGATGACCCTGCCTATCCAATCCATATCCTTCTCCTTTCTCGTCATTCCCGCTATTTCCGCATTGCGGGGCTTTTTTCAAGGCCATGAGGTTATGTTTCCCACTGCGGGTTCTGAGGTAGCGGAGCAACTGGTGAAGGTGTGTACGGTTATCGGTGCTGCTGTTTTCCTTACAGGGGAGGCTATTCCTCTTCCGATGTCGGAGGCGGTTCGGGCAGGGGCTGGTGCCCTGTTTGGTTATTTCACAGGGGGGTGTTCGGCCTTACTGTTGTTGATCGGTTGTTACTTTTTTACGAAGCGCTGGATGCGTCCTTTCCCCTCCTCTTCCTCCCCTTTACCTATTCCAGTAGATCGTCGTCGCCCCGATTCTTCCTATTCCCTTTTTGGGACTTGGTGGTCCTTGTTGGGGGTGGCTTTCCCCATGTGTATCGTAGCGTTTTTCCAGTCCCTACACACCTCATTGGGATCATTCATCATTCCTAACGTTCTGATCTCCTGGGGGGTGGAGGACTGGGTTGGTAGCGGTAGAAGGGCTATGGCTATTTTCAATAAGCCTCAGCCTTTGCTCCACGGGGGTTCCACAATTTTTACAGCCCTCAATATGGCAGCTCTTCCTAGTGTAGTAGCTTCCCTACAGTTATCCGATCGTACATTGGCCAGAGAGCAAGTGGAACGTGTCTTGAGGTTTACCTGGGTGGTGGGTTTGCTTGCTTCAATTGGATTGGCAATGCTTTCTAGGCCATTGAATATGTTTTTGTATGCCAATGACGAGGCAACGGGGTATCTTGTTTTGTTGAGCTTCACAACATTGTTCTCTGGTCTTACATCTATAGCAGCGACTCTTTTGCAGGCGGAGGGTAATCTGTACAGGCCCGTTCTTTACCTGGTTCCGGGTCTAGTGGTACGCGTGCTTGGGTATTTCCTCTTCATTCCTGATTTCGGATTGTATGGGGCCGCTGCGGCAGGTCTCCTGGCCTATATGGTATCGGCCTACGTCAGTGTGCGCGGTCTCGTAAGGAAGTTTTCTCTGCGGGGGAGGATATGGGGGTGGTTACCCGCCAGTCTTTCTGCCAGTTTCTTAGCAATTGGTGTAGGTATGGCCCTGTATCGGGTTCTGGAATCCCTTGGGTTAGGGGTTTCCCGTTTTGGTGCAACTGTGGAGGTTTTAGTTGTGGGTATGGCGATCCTCTTGGCGTTTGCCTGGCCCTGTCATAAAATGAATCTTTTTACATGGGGGGAGTTTCGATCCTTCTGGAGGAGACCCGCCGCGGGGAATCAAGTGCCATGAGGGTTATTCCTGGGGTAGAAAATGCTGTGCAGAGAGGCTACTGATGGAGTATCCCTTCAGGCGTGCTTGGTGGTTTCCTGCAAACCAGACGGTAATGGGATGGTCCTTACGGTTTGGGGTGTGTTGGGTTACATAGAGCATATGGGGATATGGTTGTCCTCCTTCCCCGTTCGAAAGAGGTCCTCTTTTGCTGATGATGGCAACATGATCAAAGTCCCCATCCCCTGCCCAGTCGCCGAAAAGGGGATCCCCAATTTCCAAGTGGGTGTACAGGGTTTTATAGGCAGCTAGGGAGAGGGATTTTTCCCCCATCGTAGGGGTAGTTTGTATGGATTTTGCTCCCCGTTGTGCGAGATGGCGTTGCAGAGAATCGGCTATGCTCCAGGTGATGGAGGGTGGGGTGGTCCTTTGTACTTCCTCCCTATTCCATTCAATTTTAGCAGGATACCATGATGAAGTTGCATAATGATCCCCATAGTGTGGGGCCAGGCCCCCTGCGTGAAGGGTTTGTGAAACAAAGTTGGTGCAGTCCCTCCAACAGTTCTTGCATTGAAGTAGGCGGGAGAAATATCGGTAGTTGGGTTCCTCATTGCGGGCAAAGGCCCACCTGTGGGCATAGGAAATAGCCACATTGGGCCGGTAGAAGCGTTTTGTTATGTGGGTTGGAGGAGGGATATTTCCTTCCCCGTTGTCGTTGGGTAGTAGAGTGTGGATGACCGTATCGAGATTCTCTTGTGCCCTTTTTCCTTGTTCGGTGTGGGGTTGTAGTTCGCGCAGTGCAATCAGGTCTTCTGGTGTGGCTGCGTTATGGGCAATTTTTTGTGTCAATTCAGTAATTTGATAATTTTTTTCCTCATTCTCTTGCCAATCTAAGGCGGTGGCCAATGCGCGGATAGGATGAAGAGCGTCTGTTTTTTGTGGAGGCCCTTCACGGGATGGTGTATTTCCGTTCCCCTTTGATACCATTGGGTTATCCGTTGGGCTGTCATGTATATCGTTGAAAACCGTGCTGAAGAGTAATGAGAGCTGGTGTGGATGTTGCACCATTCTTTTGAGTCCCTGTATCGTACGCGGTAGTTGATCCAGAAGAGGGAATTTGTGCCGGAGAGTTTGGATCGATACCAGGGCTTTTTTCCATAGTCCATGATCGTGGTTCAGGTTGGTAGGTGGACGGATGGGATAGTGGGCTATGTTTTGTAATATTCCCTTTTGATCACTAGGATTCAGGGGTACTGGAGTGTTTATTTTTTGGGGGTGGGTATCCCCGCTGTTCCCCTGTTCGGGTGGACGTAAGGATGGATTATGAGGGATCTGGGGGAGAGATTTTCGTACGGTTGGGTTTGGGATATGGCGGTTAGAGAGGAAGGGCATGGGTTTGCTGACCCGGTTGGATGTAGTAGGTAGTGAGGTTCTGCTTGATAATTCGGATGGAATAGGTTTTTTGGGGGGGAGGAGATGGTATCCGGAAACGATACTGATGCTCAGGGAAATTAGACTTATACCTATGAGCCATTGTTTTCGCAAGTTTGCTATCAACTCCTGTGGTAGGTTTGGATTGGGTATAGGGAATTGGAATATGTGTCGGTGGGGGCGGGGTTTGCCCTTATGAGGTAGTAGGTGATCATGAGAATAATTTTTTTTCATTTTTCCAACGGATAGTACAGAATGGGGTGAATTCCTTGCGTGTTGATTTATTTCTTAAGGTTTCTCGCTTGATCAAGAGACGGGGGGTGGCCAAAGAAGCTTGTGAACAGAAGCGCGTGTGGGTCAACGGCCGTCCCGTTAAGCCGGGGGCGGAACTTTCCCTCGGGGATACCATCGAGTTGCATTTGGGGAGAAGACGTGTGACTGTCAAGGTTGTGCGGTTCTCTAAAGTGGTTCGAAAGGAGGAGGCATCTTCCTTGTATCAATTAGTAGCAGAGGAGTATTCCTCAGCCGTGGGGGGGAAAACGGGGGATTTTGGGGTACAGAATTCCCCTATCGGTAATGATGATGGATGGATGGAAGGTGGGGGTCGGCGTCGTTAGATCCGTTTTCCCCCGCCCCGTATTTTCCACGGCTTGTCCGGTTCTATGTCACCTGAGGATTTCATAGATTGTACAAGTACCAACCATGGGTGTGAGGTGGATCTGTGGTTGTCTATGGTTCATACAGGGAAGGGGTTGGTGTAGAGGTGGAGGATACACGGGCGCGTAAACCCCATGAAATTGTGATTACCAATCGGGGTATTGCTCGCGTTACAGGTGTGGTAGGTGTGGAAAGTTTCGATAGCGAGGGTTTCCTATTACAGACGGATTATGGCTATCTTGGGATCCGGGGTCAGGACCTGCAGCTGCGGGGCTTGGACTTGGAACAAGGAATGGTAGAGATGGAGGGCCGTTTACTTGATGTTAGCTACTTGGATGATGCGCCTGGCGTTGTAGGGCGTGGTCAGAGGGGCTTGTGGGGACGGTTGTTTGCGTGAGTTTGTTCACCCAATTCCGTTCGTTGGGGTTGCTGGTAGTGACGGGGATGGGCTTAGGTTTATTACTTGATCTCCAGCGGGCTTGGATCCAGGTATTACGTTTACGAGGTATTCTTCTAGTGTTTGCGGATATCCTGTATTGGGTATGGGTTACAGGGGTAATTTTTTGTGCTTTTTTTCTTGCCAATCGAGGTGAGGTTCGTTTTGTGCTATTAGTGGCTCTTTTGTTGGGTTTTTGTGGATACCAAGGTATGTTGCATCATACCTTTTCGTCTTGGTGTGTGTGTTGGGTGCGATGGGTGAGTTTCATAGTAAAAATTATAGCTAATTGTATTAAATTTACTATAATCCTGTTATTAGTAGTTCTGCAGTGGTTGCTATATACCTTGGCCCGTCCCTTTGTATTGCTTTGGAAATTTTTGTGTTGGATGTGGAAACCTCTTCGTCGCTTTTTTCCTTCCTTTCCTTCATCCCCTAGAAATTCTGAATTATCCGATGAAATCGAGGATTCCAAAGAGGAGGATTTGTGATGGTTTGCTTTCCTTATCTTATTGGCTATTATTGAGGGTGTTATAGGATTAGATTGTAGAACTAGGATTGGGGGGGATGTGAGTGGGGCTTCCGCTGGCAGTCCAACGTCGTCGCGGGTTATGGCTTGTTTTTATGTCTCTAGTGGGTTTATGGTCCATTCTGCAGGTAGTTGCACAGAGGATGCATATTTACGAGAGGGAACAGGGGATGAAGCTTTTACAGCAAAGATGGGTGCAGGTTCAAACGTTAAGAGGGCAACTAAGGGCTCATTTGGAGGCAGAGCAAACGGAGGAAAAGTGGGAGGGGCGTCTGCACAGGTACGGGTATAAGCGTCCAGGTGAGTCCAACTTTGTGGTGGGACCCGGAGGGGTAGACAAATCGACCTGATTCATTTCTATAGATGTCCCTTGGGATCGTGTAATGCTTGCGTTGGACCACGTGCGTAAATTTTTCGAGGAAGGTTTCCCCGGGGATTCTTTAAAGGGTTTACCGCACCCCAAGTGGGCCTCCTTTGAACCTGAATTCATGAAATATATTCATTTTTTGTAAATGGTGACCCTGCGGAAAATAATATAAAACTTATTATAATATTTTTATAGTATTTATTAAAACAGAAAAATATATTTTTAAAAGTTTTAATTATTTATAAGTATAAAAAAATATATGTAAATGTTTCTGGTATTGGGTACTTTATATAGTTGAAATTTACCACCTTCTGGGAGATCACACGTGAAAATTTAGTATTATTCGGTTATTTTTTGTTGCCCCCAAGATTGCCGAGGGGTAAGGGTAGTTGGTTCCCGTTTTGCTCCTTTTGCATACATCAAATAAGCGGACATAAAGCCGAATTTTTATTATTTGTTAAATTTTATTATATTGTATGCAGTTATTTCAGATCCCATCTGAATATCGGGACTGGGAATTTGGTCCTGTGAACGATCGTTGTTTGATAGATCGAATGGTTCGCGATAGGGTTTCGTGCTTACATCCTCATATATTTTAATTTACCCAATTGTATTTAAATATATGAAAGGAAGTAAATATTATTACATGTTACATTTTTATAAAAATTTAATTATGTCGAGTAGACCTGGCATTTCAGCCGAGCCTCTCACGTCGAGTAGGGCTGGCATCTCAGCCAACCCTCTCACAGAACCACACGTACTACTCTCGCATTATGTGGCTCTTATGATCCCATAGGATTTTCCCCATTATAAAACACCAGTCTGGTGTCACGTTCTTTGTACCTTCCTCTGCTGTGTTCTATACGGGTTTCGATCCCATGTTGCCTGGTCCAACTTGCGATCATCTCCTTATCGCAGATTGTGCGTCCAGTTAGACCCATCCCATCGGGCCTAACCCACGATCATCTCCTTGCTTCGGATTGTACGTTGGCTGGTCAGGCAGACCATTCAACCCCTTCGCTCCACCCTCATTACAAGGGTTTCTTCACTACTATGAGTTGATCCGACTCTGTTCACGGAAGCTTCGGTATACCCTTAGCCCTTTACACCTGGCCTTAACCAGGTGTTCGTGCGACAGTCTCTCGTGGTTCCCTATGAGGCCTACATCAGGTTCATTGGATAGGTTCCGATACCCTTGTTTCGACATCAACTGCGCCTTTCGATGCTTTCCTCCGATGGTTCGTTTTACTAATCTCCCTGATTCACACCTGACAGGATTCTTTCGTCCTGCCTTTTCCCAGAACGCTCACCACCATTGCTCTTTACAACAGCAGCACCGGGTGGTTTGAAACCTGCTTACCACCTGCCGGTTTCGGGGGGCCCCTCCCCCATCCCTCATAGAGCACGACACGACACACAGATCCGGACATGATACCCTCGCATTATCCGGCTCCTCCGGAAATCAGGGTGATATCCCTTTTTCGGTTGTAATCTCCCCCTGGTTGATTTTCTTGGGTTCCTCATCCTTCGGAAATCATATCATGGTAGCGAATTACAACTATTGACATACATAATAAAAGTTAAAAATTACACAATGATTTAAAAATTATAATAAAACATAAAAAGTTACTGTAAATGGAAATTATGTAAAAAAATGGAATCCATACCCATACTCAGGGTAGGTTTGTTTTCCTGAAAATAAATATAAGAATATTATTTTTTTAGTGTGAAGATAGGGGATACATGGCAGGGATAGTGAATTCTCCCAGCCCCCATGCGGACACAGAGTGATCATCCATCCCACTAAGTTTCTTTGTCTGCTCTAAGCTGAAATTTTTATACATGGAATCAATCACCCTTTGGAATAAATCAAGGGTAGGATAACAGCTCACTCCATTCGTATAACGTCTGGCCTCTCTGTGATTTCTCTCTAAGGAACCCGTTGTACGATTCTGAATAGCATCCGCTAGGTCGTAATCGAGATACGTTGTCACATCATCAAAGGAAGCCCATAGACCTTCAACGAGCTTGGGCAACTTGGATTGATGGTCATCACTAAAGCATATCAAAGCCATGAAGGGCTTCTTTTTTGTCAAGAACATGAAAAATGTCTTGATAAATCCAGCTTCGGATGGGTTCCCACTTCACTCCTTTTTTTCTCGGTCTATCCTTTCTGAAGGCCTGGTAAAGATTCATCATTTTGTGGAATTGACACCCTTGAAAACCTGCTTGGGGATATACTTGGCTCAGCGCCTTTCTAATTCCCTTATGACCATCAGCAATAAAAAGGGTATCAGGATCCATTCGTAAACCGCGGTCGTAAACATTTTGGAGGGCTTCATACCAAGTTTCAGCTGTTTCGGGGAGATTTACCAAACTTGATAAAACCTCATCTGTTTTTATCCCTGATGTATTTTTCCTACTCGCTTTTATGACATAGACAGCTACTTTCCCGAATCCACGAACGGGTTTGTAGTAAGCATCCACCTTTACGGTCCTAATCTCATGCGGGTTTCTTATGGGTTCCTCATTGAATCCCCTATTCTCTTCATTCAGATGTACCATAAGTAATTTTGACACAGTGGAGCATGAGATTTTTGATCGCAGAATATCATTCGACAATTTGGATATTTTTTTTACGGACATACCAGCCTTACGTAAGGAGGAAAGAATATCTGTACACGACTTCGTAACACGACTTCGTACATTTTTTGTAGGGTTTAGTAACCGCAGATCGGAAATGTCCTTTTCTTGGCTGGGGGGTTATAGTAAACCACAATTCCTTTGCTGGTGCGTTTTTTACGTTTTTTATAACCATTTCGGGCTACTTTTGAGAAATCGGAACCCCTTTGGTGTTTCCCCCGGCCACCTAAATTTTTTTAAACTGATAATTGGCTATAAAAGTATAAGCTCTCCCCATGGAATCAGGGTCCCATTCAGAATCTTCCTCGATATCTTCCACTACATGGGGGATGGATTCCTGTAGCGATAATCCCTCCTGTTCGTAATGTTGTATACGTTCTTCCATCCTTTTTTCCATTCTGTCTATATCCAAGTCAATTGGAATCATAAAACCAACCTTTCTTATATTAATTTTTTCATTTCAGAAACCAAGCGGTTGTCCTCTATACATTTCCCCACTCTTGTCTTGTATTTCCCTTTTCTATCTCACCTAACCCCGTTGATCATCATGCATATCGTGGAGGATCCAGAAGGGATCATGGAACAGAGTTTTTGAGTAAAGGATTGACTGTTTCCGAAGGGCAATAGCGGAATTGCGTATGTAAAAGTGAGAAGGACTATAGGGTCGCATAGGGCTACATAAGGGCAACGACAATCATAGAAGAACCCCCCTCCCCACAGGGAGGGATAAAGGAAAGCCATGCAGCAGCGCCATTCTGGAGCCCCCACGATGGGGAAGCCAGGCGCCATTACATAATGGGCCGGGCCAACACAAACAACAACGGTGAGTTGGGGGGGGAGGAGGGGTAGGGGGAAAGGAACAAAAACACAAGGGAATCAAAACAAAAGATCAAGGGACTAAAGGCAAAAACAGAGACCAAAAACAGGGGGAGGGAGAGCTTAGATTCTACTGAGATTCCCGTTTCGTGTAGGAGGGACGTTTTGCTGACCTATGGATTCCTCCAGAGGGAACCCCCTGATTTTTATAAAATAGAATTATTCTTAAAATAGTATCTAACCACGATTCCGTGAAAAAGCACCCCTATAACGCCTTTTGTACTATTTACAATTCAATTTAGTAATAAATTTCTATCTATTTATTAATAATATAAAAACAATTGTTCATAGAAAAGGAACAAGCAGAGGATTTTTAGGGATTACAAACTACCCGCTCTTGAATCTTACGGCGGAAAATAGGGATTACGATGGGAATGGGTGTTGGGTCAAAAGTATGAGATAGTACCGGCCGACCGTTTAGACACGTCCACTCCAGTCTTCGTGCCTGTTATCATACAATCATAGCATACTATTTACTAACAAATACATGTGTTGGGTATTCCCATTAATAAATAAATATATTATATTTTAAAACATAGGATAGTTCCCAAAGACTTAGGGGCCCTGCGGAGGACTTTTGACCTTACGCCCAATGGTTAGTACGGGTGGTACGGAGCCGGTGGTGGGGATGGAGGGTGGTGGTACGGAGCCGGTGGTGGGGATGGAGGGTGGTACGGAGCTGGTGGTGGGGATGGAGGATGGTGCGGAGCCGGTGGCGGGGATGGGGGATGGTGCGGAGCCACTGGCATCTGTGGGAGGGGCATTGTATCCACTAGTGGATAGGGGAGGTTCGAAGTCGTTGGCGTCTGTGGATTGAGAGGGATTGCAGCATTTCCGATTCCGCTGAAGATGGGAGAAAGAGCTAGGGAAAGAGTTCCTACAATGGTTGCTGTTTTTATTTTTTTTCTAATCAAGATGAAAATATCCCCTTTATTCATTATTATTAAATATAATATTTGATTACATGTTCATTATAACATATTGTTTTCAATGTAGGGAATATCATAATTTATGGTTTTTAATAGAAAATATTACAAAACTTATTTTATAGTATAGCATTTATAATATAATTAAACAATGTATTGCAAAAATATTTACGTTATAAAATAAGTATAAAAACTGTGTAAATATTCCTGGCATAAGTAATTTGTAGTTGAAAGTTACCACTTTCCGAGGGACAACACGTGAAAATTTAGTGCTATTGTTTTTTGTTGAACCCCCAAAGATTGCTGAATAGTACCCGAAAATGATTCTTTATAGAAGAGGTGCTACCGCAAAAAGGAACGATCCGACAAGTACCACCCAGAACATCTTTTCCAAAATTTGGTTCCTTCCCCGACCTATAATAAAATTCAATAAATATAGTAGTGTTATTTGATAGTACTTGCTCCTTCATTCAATGCATCATCGGGGAATAGATCAGCACGATATCTCATAATAAACAGTTTATTTAGATTATTATGTATCAAACCATGGTAATTAAATCTTGTTAGTTAAAAAACATGGTAAGAGATAATGGAAAAGCTATCTGTCCTTGTTGTATAATCTTCCTTATCACGTATAAAAATATAAGGATACTAGAGGACAAATGGCTTCCTAGCATTGTAACACAATACCCAGTGACTACGAAACAAAGGAAATAGAACAAAGGGAAACTTGTTTGCAGAACCGTCTATTATCCATGGTGGGTATGAATCAACCTTCTGATATAGAATTAGTTTTCATCCTTCTCGGCCTATTCTTCACCGAATATGCATCCTTATATAGGAAGAGATACAGTGGTTACCACAATACCATTGGAAGGCCATGCATACACATACTCATACCATTGATTTTTGACATAATCAAGGAGTTTTTACGATATAGCGACCGTATGCTGATCATTCAAATTCCACGCGAAGGCCCTCTCTTTGAGGCATTGGGTGGTACAAAAGGTAGACCACTTATGGGTGAAAGGACACTATATGAGAGTCGAAATCGCCTCGATGTCTATGAGGAAACCGAAGGCTATAAGGTGAAGGAACAATTCTACTCCGACTTCACCCAATTTTTGATGGGGATCATGGATATGGACCCCAGTTTTTATCGGATGGATTCAACCCTTATTGACAGCTTTATCAGGAAATTGAGCCGCAATATATTGATTTTCTTGGTGATTAGGATTGCAATCCGTACAATGGCCAAACTTGCTCTCCCTCTTCCTTCCGAATGGGAGATCTTCTTGCAACCTGATGGCAGGATGGCCAATGTAAACGGATCTCAGGCCCGTTCTTGTGGGTCTCTCCTCCTTCTGCCAGCGGATCACCTAACGGACAAGGTGAAACGGAGAGCAACACTGCTAGAGATTTGCCTAGCCCTCGAGCACTTTGGAAACCAGTACAAGGAGTTTCAATCCACCCCGGTCCATATACTGTTGCAAAGGGTGATAGGAGAACAAGTAGAGTGGGTTGAACAGGAAGGGCAAAAGAGACTCATGGTGCGTTCCACCTCGCCATCAGGCAGTCTGCAAAGCCCCTTTGATCCAGACGCCCCATGTCGTATCAAGGGTAAGCCATTGTGTAGAGGATATGTTTGTAACCTTGTCGAGGCCCGTGATGAGGAGAAGGAATTGAGTTTAGTCGCCCATGTAAATACCCAAGGGGCACTTCATTCCGATAAGGATTTTGGAGTTGACTATAGATCCAACCATGCACCAGAGGACGACAAGACCTTGTATTTTGACGGAGGGTACAACTGCCACGAGGTAAGGGAGGCGGCTAAAGAACGTACTATCAATATACACCCAACCGATATGTTGGGGAGAAAGGAAAATCCCAGTAAAAAGAGGGTAAGTGGGTTCAAGAGGGGGAAGGATGGAAAGATCCATCGGTGTCCTGGTGGCAAGACCCCCGACTCATCCACGTACCAACCCGGAGAGAAGGGCAAGGGTAAGATAGTGGCCCACTTGCATGAGGGGACCTGCGGAGAATGTAAATTTGCCGATCAATGTGCCGCCAAACCTCTGAAGAGGGGGGAAGGGTCCTGCGCACCACAGATCAGTCCTATTCAACGGCGGAACAACGAGACAAAATGGAGCAACCGGGGTACAAAGAGAAGGGGAATCGTCGTGCAGCTGTGGAGGGGGTTTGTTCTTCCATGAAGAACCGTTTTCAGGCCGCCAAAATGAAGGTGCGTGGTAAGATGAGGGTGGCACGGGCCATGATGGCAAAAGGATCTGCTTATCATTGATCCCAGGCCGTTCGTTATCTTCAAAAGGAGATCAGGAAGAGAAGGATAAGATCAACCATAACTACATAGAGTTTAATATATAATACTATTTAAATAAAAAATAAAATTCGACTTTATGTCGGTTTCTTTGGTGTGCGCAAAAGGGGCGAGATAGGAACCGGTTTCTATGATCCCACGGTGATTTCGGTGGTTCAAAAAAAATAACCGATCGTACGAAATTTTCAGGTGCAATTCCCCAGAAAAGGGTACCTTTCCACCCCCAAGCACTTACGCTGGGAATACTCGAACAGACTATTTCTATACTCATTAACAATATAAACATTTCCCAAACACATCATTTAATATACAAAAATATTCTAATAAGTTTGATATCTTTTTTCGCGGTAGCACCCTTTCTTTTTTATACCCCGGCTGTTCCCTTTTGTTCCGTTGTTCTGCCGTTGAAGTGAGTTACCATCTTACCCTTGCTATTTTCCTCATCAGGTTGGTGCGTGGATGAGTCGGAGGTCTTGCTTGCCATGTTCGCATCCCTCCATGTTCGCATCCCTCATAGATGGCAACGGCGAACGAGGAGATGGTCCTAGCGGAGTAATACTTCGATGAGTGTGCAACGGGGGGATTGTTTGCATCCTGTGAGTATTTGGGGGAAGCACACCGTTTTTTTGTGTTCGGGGTGGCGTAAGGTGTATGTTGGGGGTAGGGGCACAGATGATAGTGATATTTGCCCATTGACGTAGTTTACGATTTGCCCTACAATGGTCTCCTGGGGGTTTTTGAGTGGTATCTTTTGGTTGTGTTCCCATGAGTCTGTTTTCCTCTTCCGTTGGACTCCTTCCGGTAGGGGTGCTGGGAGCCTGTGGGGGGAATCGTCTCATTGTGTTGTTTCGATCCTGTCCTTGTGTTCGTTGGTGGTCTTGCATGGTGTTTTCGGTGGGGAAAGTGATACGACGCGGGGTGGAGCAGTTCGGTAGCTCGTCGGGCTCATAACCCGAAGGTCGCAGGTTCAAATCCTGCCCCCGCAACCAATGGTTTTGTGTGATGTTTTCGGTGGGGAAAGTGATACGACGCGGGGTGGAGCAGTTCGGTAGCTCGTCGGGCTCATAACCCGAAGGTCGCAGGTTCAAATCCTGCCCCCGCAACCAGTGGTTTTGCGTGATGTTTTCAGTGGAGAGAGTGATATGGCGCGGGGTGGAGCAGTTCGGTAGCTCGTCGGGCTC